>NZ_CP025572.1:833173-954459 GCF_018336975.1 Marinomonas sp. CT5
TCTTTTGATTGTTTGAGCAGGTGTCTCTTTGGCTTTCGGGGATTTAGACATGGGTAGCCTCACTTTGGTAGACCAATCCATTTTGCCGTGTTTTCGAAGCCAAGTCAGCACCGTTGATCGCCCTTGGATTCCATAGATTTTTTGAGCTTGCTTATAAGTCATGTCGCCTTTTTCGACGGCCATCACTATCTGTAATTTAAAGCCCATTGTGTAGTCACGTTGAGTACGCTTGCGCTTGGTATTACTTGATGTCCCCATAATAGGTCTCCTAGGTGTAAACCTATTTCAGGACGGGACACAATGAACATGAAAGCCTCGATGGGAAACTATCGGGGCTTTTTTTGGTCCTGTCTTAAAGGGTTGCTGATAGTGTTTCTTTTTTAACTAAGGGTTCATATCTGAGTAAATGTCTTTAAGCTCGCCGATACTCTTATTCAGTCATAATGACATGAAAATGGAGGAAACGATGAAGTTTATTGAAATCCATTCTGACCTGATACCAATATCACTTTTACTAGAGGCCGATCCTTGCGAGGAAAATGTACGTGCTTCTTTGCAGGGCTCAATTTGTTTTGCGGCCATTGAGGGAGAAGAGATTGTTGGGGGCTTCTGTGGTTAAGTATTTTACAGAGGAGTGTGTGGAGATTTTAAATATGTCTGTTTGGCCTTCACATCAAGGTAAGGGAATTGGCTCTAAATTACTAGACTTTGTCTTATCGGAACTTAAAAAGCATAAGGTTAAGCGAGTTGAGTTAGGAACCGGTTGTTTTGGTTATCAATTGACCTATTATCAACGCGCAGGTTTTCGAGTTGATTCTGTTGTCAAAGATTACTTTTTGGATCATTACTCAAAACCTATTTTTGAACAAGGTATCCAACATCAAGACATGCTACGTCTGTATATTAGGCTTTAGAGGTTCTTAGGGGAAAGGCGTTAAAAAACTAAGAAGTTACGAAGTTTACTGAATCATAACTTCTTAGAAAGGGAGGCTTATCAAAAATGCAGTTTAGTTAGCTGGTTTCCATTTAGCGGCTGAATCAAAGAATTGTAGTGTCTCTGCTTCAGCAGCGTCCATTTGGTCTTGAGGGAAATAGCTCATTTTAACAATGACAGTATTTTCATCTTGGTTCACGTAAATGAACTGACCTTGCAAACCGATTGCTGAATAAGCGTTAGTATTTGGCATCGTCCACCACTGATAACCGTACCCACCCATTTTCGGATCTTCTTTATCAACAGGTGTTGTAGACAGTTTTACCCATTCTGGGGAAACGATTTGTTTGCCATTAATCTTGCCGTTATGCAGCATCATCTGACCGACACGTGCATAGTCACGTGCTGTTGCGTTGAAGCCTGCACCAGTGAATTCTCGGCCAACACCAGGTTGACCATCCATGATGAAGAAGCCGTTTGATTCAGCGCCTATTGGTTCCCATAGATGTTGTGCCATGTAAGAAGCGACATTGCTACCGCCACTAACACGTTCTAATAAAAGCCCTAAAACCGCAGTATCAATGGTCTTATAAGCCCAAAAAGTGCCTGGTTCATGGCTTCGCTTGATGGTTTTTGCTGGTTCAACAAAGCGTGCAACGTTTTTCACCAAGGCTAAAATATGGTTTTTAGCGGCGACACCAGGGTTGGCAAAGTCATAACGCTCTTCATAGTCGACACCGGATTTCATGGCAAGAATTTGGCGAATGGTCACGCCCTTATAGGCACCTTCAGATAATTCCGGTAAATAAGTGGTGATGTCGTCATCAAGGGACTTAATTCGACCTTCTTGAAGCGCAACACCCACTAAGATGGAAACCATAGATTTGGTCATCGACCAACCCATGAAGTGCGTGTCTTGATTAGAGTTATTGCGATAATTTTCATAAACGATTTTGTCATCTTTAATGATGATCATCGCATTGGTGTATGTTCTGTCTAAAAACTGCTCTGGCGTATAGCTCTTACCTTCATACTGATAGGTAAAGTCTAGTGGCTGATCATTGTGAATAAATGGGGTGACGTTGCCTGAATGGCCGACTTGGCGAGTGGTAAACAATGTGTCCATTGAACGAAATGTCAGTGTGTTCACGTCGCCATCAAGCATGGCCCAGCGTAGATTTTGTATAGCAATTGGCACTTCCGATTTAGGCCCTACAGCCGCTACTAATGGATCGACTTCCGAAACCGCTTGAGCGGCCATGGGTAAGATAGCAATAGAAGACAGTAAGCTGGCATTGATAAAACATTGCACGGTTTTTATTTTTTTTAGCATGTTCGTCTCTCTTATTTTATTAACGTTTAGATTGGAAATTGTTTTCCTACAAAACAAATAATGAGGACTTTATCTAGACTTGTCATATCCCAAATAGGATAAAAAAAAGCTTATAAGGGCCTGATTTCGTGCAATAGACGATCATTTTCTAATTGATTTACATGAGGAAGAATCGATGACCAAAGCGCTTTAACCAACTCAGGCTGACGTGTAACGCCCATTTTAGAGAAAATACTTTTTAATTGTATGCGTGCTGTGCCAACAGAGATGCCTTTATCACTGGCGTACTCTGTTAGGGTAAAACCATTGGCTAATGCGCTAGCCAATTTCACTTCTGCTGGAGTCAGCCCAAATAAACGTCCGATATTGGGATCTGAAAGTGCCATTTCATTTTGATTATTAGACAGAAACAGAGCAAAAGTGAGTGGCTGTTTTGATTGCATTAAATGAATCGACTGGGTGGATGTAATCGGGGTGATTAAAAGTTGTATAGGGCAAGATTGATATTCACCAATGATGGAAAGTGGGTAAGAAGAGCACTCAGTTGAAGAAAGCGTTTGTTGTAGTAATTGGAAAAAGTTATCTCGATCTACTTTGTGATGAAAACGTAATTCTTTATCAATTAGATCTAGATAGTCGACTTCCTCAATAATGCTAACCGCACTGTTATTGTGCCAACTGACTTTACCATATTGATTAATTAGCATCATACCAATGGTCAGTTTGTCTGTTGTTTGCTGAATGACAGTGTTACTGGCTAACAATGCCTGAAATTGATCATGTAACAGAATAGTTTGTTGTATATGCGGGGCCAGTGATTGTAGGAGTTGTTCGATTTTTATATCAAATCGTCGAGAGTCACCATGTTTGCGATGGGCAATTAAGTTGAAACAGCGATTTGGTGATATTCTAAGTTCTAATGAGATGGCCAAACCTAAACCGGCCATAGCAAGTCTTTTCTGAAAGCTTTGGTATCTTGAACAGCTATTGGAAAAGAGTTCTTCGTCACGAACAATGCTTAGACTATCAGTAAAGTCATAACTAAGACGTGGGTTGTCGCAATTATTGACCCATTTATCATGAAGTTCGGCATTGATGATTGATTGGGAGTCGCGCATTAAGAAGACTTCAGAGACATCGCCATCATCTGATAATTCATATATTTGCACGGCAACGCTTTCAACTTCTAATATTTCACGTAGCTCATCAAGAATACTGGTCCATCGTTGCGGATGCTGGGCACAACTGTAAACCTTTGGCAAAAGTTGATTTAAAAAACTTTCAATCATGGTGGCCTCCGTGTATTTACACAGGTGGTAGGTGCCAGTAGTTTCTTCACCTAGGAGAAGTCTACAGTCAATAACAAGATGATGACGGTATTTCCATAAGTGTAAATCGCATTTTGGCACTCTAATTATTATTTTAGGGGCGATTTGATTAGAAGATACATTAGTAAACTATTAAATAGAAGTATTGTTTACACAACAAACTATTTATATTTTAGATTGTTTTCATTTTGTATTTTGATCATTCTTTCACCAGCTAGATAACATCTTGTTATTGCAATAATTTTCTGTTCTTAATGGTATTCGATGATAAAAGCCCTCGGTCTTTGCATGCAGGTCGAGGGCTTTAGGTTACGTTCAGCTAAGCAAATAATTTATTGGTTAGACATGGCTTTATCTATAGAGAATGAGCCGGCACCGCTGAATACTAAAGAGACAGCAATTACTAACAGTGTTAGGGCATATTCATAACCATTGTTTGCCATAAACAAACCATTTGATATGTGTACAGAGAAAATAGCCATTAGCATAGTAAAAGCAATGACGGCTGACGCAGGACGAACAAGCAAACCGATTACAAGTGCCAAACCGCCAAAGAATTCTGCGCTACCAGCTAAAAGCGCCATTAAATAGCCCGGTTCTAAACCAATGGATGCCATCCATTGACCCGTTCCTTCTAATCCATAACCACCAAATGCGCCAAACAGTTTTTGTGCACCGTGTGCCATTAAGATCAGGCCTACTGGAATACGCAAAATAGTGCTCGCAATGCCAGAAGTTGTATTCGTTAGTGTTTGAATTAAAGATGATTTCATTTCGCTTTACCTTAATGGTGGTTTTAGTTAACTGTGTAGGCAATAGTATTCATGGTTATTGGACATACTGTTGTTTCTGCTTTTCATCCGCAGCTTCTCAATATTTTGCCTTTCATTTTATAAGGACGATCTAGAAAGCCAATTTGGATCATTTATCCGCAAAAAAGTAGCAGAGTTTGTTTTTGAGAGTGGTAGCGTGTTGTTATCTAAATAACAATAAGTAGGGTTGAGCATGTCAAAAGCATTAATAGGAAAAGTGGCCGTTGTTACCGGTGGCGCGTCAGGAATAGGACTTGCGAGTGTGGAAGGTATGATTGCACAAGGCGCTCAGGTTGTTATTGTCGATCGTGATGATGTGGCCTTACAAGCTTTACAAGACAAGCATGGCGATGCCGTAATGACCTTGTCTGTGGATTTGTTGAATCCTGCTGAGTGCTCAACCATGGTCGCGAAGATTTTAGATAAGACCGAAGTCATCGATATTTTTCACGCCAATGCGGGGTTGTATGTTGGTGGTGATTTAGTCGATGCCGATAATGACGCGATAGATCGAATGCTGAATTTGAATATTAATGTGGTGATCAAGAACGTACGAGATGTTTTGCCGCATATGATAGAACGTGGCGTAGGGGATATTTTAATAACCAGTTCCTTAGCGGGTCATTTTCCGACACCTTGGGAACCGGTTTATGCCTCGTCAAAATGGGCAATGAATTGTTTTGTACAAACAGTGCGTAGACAAGTCAGTCAACATGGCATTCGCGTCGGCTCGGTTTCTCCTGGTCCTGTGATTACCTCTTTATTATCTGATTGGCCAGCAGACAAACTTGCAGAAGCCAAAGCAAAAGGCAGCCTTATGGAAGCCAGCGATGTGGCGGAAGCTCTAATCTTTATGTTAACGCGTCCACGCCATGTAACGATTCGAGACGTGGTGATGTTGCCATCACAATTCGACCTATAGCTAGAAGCCTTTGCACGACAACTTGCTTCGTGCAAAGGTTTTTCTATGTGTTAACCGTTATAACTTAACGATCAACTTGCCAGTGTTTTTACCTTCAAACAGTAGGTTAATGCCACTGGTTGCGCTTTCAATCCCTTCAATGACGTGAGCACGGTACTGTAGCTCACCTTTACTTAACATCGCGCCCAATGCTTGACCATATTCAGGAATACGATGGAAATGATCTGGCATAGTGAAGCCTTGGATAGTTAAACGGCGCTTAATGATGCCAATCCAGCTTGGTCCAGGAGAGGCTTCTTCTTTTTGGTATTCGGCAATAAGACCACAAACGGCAATGCGCCCATGTGGATTCATGCGTTCAAAAATCGGCCCTTGAGCTACGCCGCCAGTGTTTTCAAAAAACAGATCGATACCGTTTGGTGTTGCTTGCGTGAGTTGCTCGACAAAATCCGCGTCTTTGTAATTAATCGCGTGATCGAAGCCCAACTCCTTGGTTAACCATTGGCATTTATCATCAGAACCCGCCACACCAATGACAGTTAGACCAAGGTTTTTCGCCATTTGCCCAACCAAAGAGCCGACAGAACCCGCTGCCGCTGTGACGATAAGTGTTTGACCCGCTTCAGGTTTAAGAACTTCGAATACACCGTGGTAGGCCGTGATGCCGGGTAGGGCAATGACGGACAAAATTGCTTCTGCTGGTAATTCTTTTGGAATCATATTGAGTCCATTGCCATCGCTAATAGCATACTCAGTGAGTCCCATAAGACCCATCACTCGTGAGCCAACAGGGAATTTCTCATTATTAGATTCGACAACTTCACCAATACCACTGGCACGCATGGTATCGCCTAATTTAACTGGTGGGATATAGCTGTTCTCATCAGGGCTCATCCAACCACGCATGGCCGGATCTAATGAAATGTGAGAAAGCTTAACGAGTACTTCGCCTTCTTTTGGCGTTGGAATGTCTTGGGTGACAATGTTAAAGACATCTTCAGTAATTTTTAAATCTGGGCGTTTTATCAATTTTATGGAACGGTAAGACATATCAAATATTCCTCTTCATGTTTATACAGCTAGTTTGGGCTTTTTTTATTGATCTAAAGGTTAGGATTAAAGGAGTAATTGTGCAATTTCCCTCAAGCTATCTTGTCTAAGGTTTAGTGGAAGAGTTGATTAACTCACATAAACGGATTAATTGTTGATAAGTACTGTATTTATCCCCAGTATTTTCGAGTGGCCAGCCACAGTTGATACGGAAGCAGTCGTGATAAAAATCATGGGTGCTAAAACATGCGCCGCTGCGGATGTCGATACCTTGCTTGTTGGCTTCTTTTTCAAGCTGTAGCGCATTAAGACTGGGGATTTGTACCCAAAGGACAATACCGCCTTGTGGTGCGCTAATTTTGGCATTGCTGGGTAAATGTTCGATCAAAAATTGCTGATAACTGTGGATGTGTTGGTTCAACACTGTGCGTATTCTATTCACATGGGAGCGATATTCCCCCGTGTTAATAAATTCTGCCAAACAAGTCTGTATAAGCCCATTCACACCAAAGCTGGTTAAGGCGTGTTGATTAAGATAAGACGATAAATATCGTCCTGGAAGACACCAGCCAAGCCGCAATCCCGCCGCCAAGGTTTTAGAAAAAGAACCGCACCAAATCACAAAGCCTTCTTTATCCCAATATTTTGCTGGCAGAGATTGTTGCTTCTGGTGACCTAATTCGAAATAGACGTCGTCTTCTATCATGGGCGTTTGGTATTGCGCGGCGAGTTTGGCTAGCGCTTGTTTTTGTTCAATAGGCAGCGTCATGCCGGTGGGATTCATATTTGATGTACTGAACAGAGAAGCTTTGATCAAGCCTTGTTGTAATAAGGTTTCTAAGTGGTCTAAATCCAAGCCATTATCGTGAATAGGGATCTCAATCACTTTGCGGGAAAGGGCGCTGAGCAAATCGAGCAAGCCACTAAAACAAGGAGAGCTTATGGCAATGGTATCACCTTCTTTGGTAACGCTTTCGACGGCCAGTCTTACCGCATCAATACACCCATTGGTAATCACAAAGTCGGCTGCCGAAAAGGCTAGGTTATAGTGGCGTAAATGTTCCGCAAGGGCTTTTCTAAGACCTTGATCACCTTGTGTTTCAGGGTATTGAAAAAGATGATTTCCCGCTCTGCGTGTCACGCGTTTGATGTTGCGCTGAAGAGCGACGCTCGGCTGTAAACTTGGCGAAATCATCGAAGTGCCAAGCGGGCTAAAAAGTGATGAAGCTGGATTGTAGCCATTTAAAGGGGCAAAGCGTTTGGGGTCTCTTTGTTCAATGCTTTTGATGTCTAGACTTGGAAAGCTGGTTGTTTCTATTTGGTTGGCAACAAAATACCCTGACTGAGGTTGCGCATAAATCCAACCGGTTTGTTGAAGATAGTCATAGGTTTTTGTGGCAGTTGTCATGCTGACTTGATGCTGCTTTGCCATGGCTCTTAATGCAGGTAAACGACTTCCCACAGGTAATCTCTGCGCTTGTATGTCGTCGATAAAATGTTGAGCCAAAGTTTTATAAAGCGCCATAGTCTCTCCAAAAATATTTCTTTCTCCTGAATTGTACTCTTATTTTTATTGAAAATTGAATCTGTGTTCTTTTTTGTTTTCTAGTGATACTAGCGGCAGTGTTGAGTCAGTGTGGTGCTTCCTCTCGAAACTAACGCCTACCTCAGGAATCACCACACTGACTCAACATAAGAGTTTATTGCGGTGCTGAGATAGGACTATTTCAATAAACGCTATGTTTTTTACGAAACTAGTTCCTACCTCATCGAAACACGGCGTTTATTGGAATGTTGTGGTGCTCACCAACTATTAGAAAATTTAGGAACGAATGATGAAATTACGAGACTTTGGCTTGCTGTTTGCCTTGATGGCGTTGTGGGGATTGAATTTCAGTGTGATCAAGCTTGGCGTGAATAGCGTCCATCCTTTAGTGCTCACTGCGTTACGATTTAGTTTTGCGGTGTTTCCTTTGATCTTTTTTATTAAAAAACCAGATGTGCCGTGGCGTTATTTGATTGCTTACGGCTTGTCTTTTGGTGTCGGTGTTTGGGGGTTAACCACCTTATCGATTGGCGCGGGTGTCTCGGCGGGCATGGCATCTTTATTGTTGGATATGAGTGTCGTTAGCAGCTTATTGGTAGGCTGGCTGTGTCTAAACGAAACCATTACTCGTAATAAATTGCTTGGTGCTGGATTGGCTTTACTTGGTCTTGCCTTGATTATGTACGCGGATGGCGGTTCTGTTACTGGGAAGGGGTTAGTCTTAGTATTAATGGCATCGGTATGTTGGAGTGTTAATGGTTTGATCGTCAAACGTGCGAACACCAAAGCTATATTTGCTTTTAATATTTGGGGAATGCTTTTTGCCCCTTTGCCTCTATTGTTTTTGGCGGTTATTTCCGAAGGCATGCAAGTGATTAGTGAATTGCCGAGTCAATTTACTCAATGGACGCTATTTTCGGTTTTATTTCAAGCTTACCCAACGACGCTCTTGGGTTACTGGTTTTGGAATAAGATGATCATGAAATACTCTGTTTCGACGGTCGCACCTATGACATTATTGGTGCCTGTGTTTGGTATTTTAGGTGGCTATTGGTTTTACGATGAACCTCTGGTAATGAGTCAAATTATCGCGGCCGGGTTGATTTTACTGGGGTTATTTGTCGGGCAAATGGCAATGCCAAAATTGAGTTTCTTTAAAAGATTGAGAGAGATTTAGCGATGCAAGAAATCCACTATACCTTGATATTAATGGGCGCTTTTGTCGCGATGGCAAGTCCTGGGCCTGCGACCTTGGCGATTGCATCGACGTCAATGAATCAGGGGCGAGTGCAAGGTTTGGCGTTAGCATCAGGCATACTCACAGGCTCTGTTTTTTGGTCTTGTTCGACGGCCTTTGGTTTAGGGGCTGTGTTGTATGCAAATGTCTGGTTATTCGAAAGCTTACGGTATGTTGGTGCAGTATATTTATTATTTTTGGCTTATAAATCTTGTCGTTCAGTAATGGCGAATCAATCGAATACACATAAAATGCTGTCTGCGTTAGAGAGCAGACACATGACTTTGCGTTCCGCTTACTTTCGTGGTTTGGCGATACATTTAACCAATCCTAAAGCGATTCTATTTTTAGGATCGTTATTTGCCATGGGAATGCCGAGTTCAGTGT
This sequence comes from Marinomonas sp. CT5, assembly GCF_018336975.1. NCBI lineage: Bacteria > Pseudomonadati > Pseudomonadota > Gammaproteobacteria > Oceanospirillales > Oceanospirillaceae > Marinomonas > Marinomonas sp. CT5. The sequence goes on from NZ_CP025572.1 coordinate 842,723, forward strand.
CCACACAAGGCTTATTGTCTGTCATTATCTTATTAACGATTCAGAGTGCTTGCATAAATTTTGGTTACGCAGTGTTGTTTTCAAATCCAAGAATTCGCCAAGGTTATTTCAAAATGCAACGCGGCTTTGATGCTGTCTTCGCACTGATGTTTGGCGTGGCAGGTCTTAAAATTTTGCTGAGTAAGTTGGCTCCCTAGGTGTTTTATGATTGCTTTAATATTGTGCCGATGTTTTGGATTAACTTGCGAACCTCTGGCAAATAGCGGTCTTCGTGATGGGTCACCAGCCATTGGTCGTGGCCTAATTCCTCAACGATATTTCCAACGCGCTGTAATGCTGTTTGGTTGTCGCCAATAAAAGTTGGAAGCAGCGCAATTCCCTTGTTTTCAAGAGCCAAATCAAGGCTATTTCTTGGATTGTTTACTTCGTAAGCAATATCATCGCTAGCGATATTATTCTGAAGCCAACGCGCTGATGGGGTATCAGCCAGTACTTTTATATAAGAGTCTGGCGCGCTTTTTGTTGCATAAGGCGCGAACTCAACTCGTGCCAGCTTTCGGCATACTAGAGAGTCTTCTTTTGGTCGTTGATTGCGGATACCTATAACGATTTCACGATGCGATATGTCGAGAACTTTTTCTGCTGAAATAAAGCGTAGCAATATATCTGCTGGTGAACCTACAAGCAGATCGAGGTTTTTTATTAATGAAAGCGTCGTCCAAGTGCCCGCAGAAATTTTAACTAAGGGGCGGGAGCTTTTATTGGGTGAGGTGGTTTGCCGATAGATTTGACTTTCAACTTGAGTCAGTTCTTTTAATAATGTCTTGCCATCCGTCGTTAATTCATAACCACGGTCATGTCTAATAAAGAGTTCACGTTCCATGTTTCGCTCTAACTCATACATTCTTCTACCCAATGTTGCTGGGCTTCGTTGAGTCGATTGTGCTGCCGCGGAAAGGCCGCCTTCTCGTGCAACAGCAAGGAAGAGTTTCAGGTCATTCCAATCTATTTTCTTTTCATTCATGAAAAGCTCTTTTTATTTTGTTTTATTGTTGAAAAGAAAATATCTCGTAATCTATTAAGCAGTCAATAGCCATTCAGCTTTAGTTTTATGAGGGAGGAGAGCAGGTGGATGATAACCGTGATAACAAGCTAAGAAAGACTCATTATAATGGTATTGGGCATGTTCCATTTCCTCAAGCCTCACCGACTGTCCAGTTGCGTGAGGAACAAGCCTTTTATGAGGCCAACAGTTATGACAAAGGCCGATTTATTTTATGTCTAGCTAAGCAATATAGAATTGTCTCAAAGATGGTAAATAGATTACTGAAAATCAAATAAGCTCATTTTTAACACTATATTTGTTATCATGAGCTTTATTTTTCAGAGTGTTTTTCTATGTATGAGGCTTCTTTGTGGCAACCCAGTGCGAATCTTTCTATTTTGCAAAAGCGTGCGCAGCTACTAAAAGCCATTCGAGCTTTTTTCGATGAACGCGAAGTGATGGAAGTAGACACGCAATGCTTGTCTCTTGGTAGTATCACTGATCCACATATTGAAGTTTTAACCAGTAAGACACGTTCACAAGGTGAAGACCTGACTTATTACCTTCAAACCTCCCCAGAATTTGCAATGAAGCGTTTGCTTTGTGCTGGCTCAGGGTCTATTTATCAGTTAGGTAAGGTGTTTCGTGCTGAGGAGGTTGGCCGTCGCCATAGTATCGAATTTACTATGCTTGAATGGTACAGAGTGGGGTTCGATCATTGGCAATTAATGGATGAGATTCAGGATTTACTCAAGGTGCTCTTAAACGATGTTTCTTTAACGTGCGAGCGCCTTAGTTATCAATTGGCGTTTTTACGTCATACGGGATTGGATCCCTTTACTGCGACGTTATTTCAGTTGCAAGAATGTGCTCATGAATACACAGAGTACGGCCTTCAGGAAGAGGATCGTGACACCTTGCTCGAGCTGCTTTTTTCCAGTGTGGTGGAACCGGCTATTGGTCAATATGTTCCTTGTTTTATACACAGTTATCCGGCTTCTCAGGCGGCGCTTGCCAAGACGCATCTTGACGAAAAAGGTCATCAAGTGGCGGCGCGCTTCGAATTGTATTGGCAGGGGATGGAGTTGGCCAATGGCTATCATGAATTGACCGATGCCAATGAACAAGCAAGACGTTTTTCAGAAGATAAGCAGACTCGTAAGGATATGCGCTTGCTTGATCGTCAGTTTGATGAGCGACTTATTGCCGCTTTGGAGCATGGCTTGCCGGATTGTGCGGGTGTGGCGTTAGGCGTGGATCGCTTGCTAATGTTAATGTGTCATAAGTCACATATCGCAGAGGTATTACCGTTTGCTCACTCTCGGGCGTAATTTTTCTGTTTTTTTAGCAGGTCTTTTATTCTTTTTTCGTCAATATAAAAATGATGAAAAGAGAACGACGATAATAATAACAAGGTCATTTAGGTGAGTGCATTGAAAGAAAAGTATGGTTTTAGCATAAAATGGCTTTTTTCTTCTAAGCAGATAGTTTGGTTGTATGTTGGCGTCTTCTTTGTGGCTGTGCTGTTAATTTGGAAAGGTGGAGAAGCCCTACGAAATCAACAGATTAAAGCACTGCGTATTGATTCCTTTGAACAGTTGAATCAGCTTGCTAGTGTGTTAGAAAGTGCAATTGCTAAGTATCAGCATATGCCTACTTTATTAGCATCGAATGATAGGGTAAGAAAAGCCTTGCGTGACGGCTTTGAGTCCGATATTAATCAGCTTAACCGTGAACTTGAACAGATCAACCGCATCACGGAAGCGTCAGACAGCTATATTTTAGATACAGACGGATTAACGATAGCGGCGTCTAATTATCGTGAAAAGGCGAGCTTTGTGGGCCGAAATTTTGCCTTTCGACCTTATTTTAAGGAAGCGATCCAAGGAAAACCGGGGCGTTATTATGCCTTAGGCACCACGTCAAATCGCCGTGGTTATTACTTTTCTTATCCTGTTTACGAAGGTGACTCTATTATTGGTGTTGCTGTCGTCAAAGTGGATCTCACTCAATTTGAAAAACGCTTTGCTAATCAGCATTATGAGTTTTTGTTACTGGATCCGGATGGCATCGTTTTTAGTAGTTCTCGTCAGTCATGGTTGTATCGAGTGCTGGGTGAATTGTCTCATACTGAGTTACAGCGTATTGCCGATTCTCAACGCTATTTTGGTAAATCCATTGAAAAGCTCGCCATTGTTTATCAAAAGCCCTTCGATGAAAAATCACAAATAGTGGATGTGTTAGAAAATACCGTTATAGACGGTAGAGAAGAATTAGAACGGCTGTCATTTTTAAAAATGAGCCGTCCAATTCGCTTATTAGGCTTCCAAATTTCCATTCTCGCACCATTAAAAACCATTAATGAAGAAATTTCGTTATGGCGTACCATTTTTGCGGGTGGGGTGATGATTACGGCTTTGTTATTGGGGTTGGCAATGTTACGCCGGCGCATGTTGCGCGAACGTTTTGATGCCAATGAGATGACCCGTCACAATCAGGCTTATATCCGCGAAGTGATTCAAAATACCCAAGCTGGTTTGGTGACTTTGGATGAGTGCCACAAAATAGAGTCTTTTAATCCCGCTGTTGAAAAATTGCTTGGACAGCCGTTATCCCCTTTAGTTGGGCAGCCGCTTAATGTGTTATTTCTGCCTGATGAAGATGGTGCATCAGGCAAGTCTGGCCATGATGACTTTTTAGAAGCAACCAATGATTTGGGGATTAAAGTTCTAACCCGTGAAGGGCGCTTGTGTTACTCCGATCAAACGGTGCCGGTAGAAATGACGCTTTGTAAGATGCAGCTGCCAAATCGCTTAAGTTATTTGGTGACTTTTCATGATATGACTGAGCGTAAGCGCTATGAACAAGAGATTACTCAGGCTCGTATTGAGCTTGAAGAGCGTGTAAAAGAACGGACCTATGAATTGCAAGGTGCGAACACTCGCCTTCGTCAAGAAATAGAAGAACATAAAGGTACGCAACGAGAGCTAATTCAAACGGCCAAACTCGCGGTTTTAGGCCAATTAAGTGCGGGACTAAATCATGAACTGAATCAGCCTTTGACGGCGATTCGTGCGTTTGCAGGCAATGGATTGAAGTTCCTAGATCGCGGGCAGTATGAACAAGCTCATGCGAACTTGCAGCATATCAGTCAGCTAGGTCACCATATGGGCGATATTATCGCGCGCTTTAAGGTCTTTGCTCGCAAAGGTGATGTACAGCAAGGACCTATTGCGGTGCAGACGGCCATCATGGGGGCGTTAAGAATTATGAGCCCACGTTATAAGGAAGTGGGTATAGAGTTGGTGGTGCCAGAAGATCAAGGCTTGTTCGTGAATGGTGATATGGTTTTTTTGGAACAAGTACTGGTCAATTTATTAGCCAACGCGGCGGATGCGATTTTAGAAGTGCCAGAAAACCCACGACGTGTTTGTATCGAGCAAAAGGTAGAGAAAAACCAGGTCGTTATTTGTATTCAAGACTCAGGAAGTGGCTTAAGTGATGATGCAATTCGACATCTTTTTGAACCTTTTTTCACTTCTAAATCTTCTGGTGTCGGATTGGGGCTAGGTTTGTCGATTAGCCAGCGTATTGTTGAAGCCATGGGCGGTCAAATTAGCGCACAAAATCGGGATTCTGGTGGCGCTGAATTTTGTGTTAGGCTACCTCGTTATAATCATCCACTATCTCACTCTATTTCTGACGCTCCCAAAGAGGAAATCTAATGCCAGACAGCAAGCAAGTAATATTAATTGACGACGAGCAAGCGGTTCGTATGGCAATTTCTCAGACATTACAGCTTGAAGGTTTTGTCGTTACCGAGTTTGCCTCGGCGCAAGGTGTGACTGAAAAGCTGTCGCTAGACTGGTCAGGTGTGATTGTGAGCGATATTAACTTGCCGGGCAAAAGTGGCTTAGAGCTGTTTGAAGATGTTAAAAAAATCGATGCAGAAATTCCTTTTATTCTGATAACGGGTCACGGTGATATCAGCATGGCGGTGAGTGCTATTCGTGATGGCGCTTACGATTTTATTGAAAAGCCATTTTCTAATGAAGACTTTTTGGATGTGGTGCGTCGTGCGTCTGAAAAACGTCAGCTAACCCTAGAAAACCGCAACCTGCGTCTTGAACTAGCAGCACAAAACGCGCCTGGCCCTAGAATTATCGGCAATACATCGGGAATTCACCGTTTGCGTCAGGCGTTGCTTCATGTGGCTGATACCGGTGCGGATATTCTGATTCAAGGGGAAACGGGAACCGGGAAAGAACTCGTTGCGCGTTATATTCATGAGCACAGTTCTCGCCGAGGTCATGCCTTTGTGGCCATTAACTGTGGAGCTGTGCCAGATTCTATTATGGAATCTGAACTATTTGGTCATGAAAAAGGCGCTTTTACAGATGCTAAGACGCAACGCATTGGTAAACTTGAACACGCCAATGGCGGGACTTTGTTTCTTGATGAAATCGAAAGCATGCCCATGTCGATGCAAATTCGTTTGTTGCGTGTTCTGGAAGAACGGCGCTTAGAGCGGTTGGGCTCCAATACCGCGATTGATTTGGATTTGCGAATTTTGGCGGCCACCAAGGTGGATTTAAAACAACTCAGCGAGAGTGGAACATTTCGCGAGGATTTGTATTATCGACTTAATGTGGTACGTGTGGATATTCCGCCATTACGTGATCGAAAGGATGATATTTCGTTGCTTTGGCAGCATTTCTGCTTAGTGGCAACGGCGCAATATAAGCGTGATGCGGAGCCTCTTTCTGCGGCGCGTATGCACAGTTTATTGAGTTATGATTGGCCGGGTAATGTTCGTGAATTGCGTAATCTTGCTGAGCGTTATGTTTTGATGGGGGAAGCAGGGTCGTTTGAGTTTGATCAGATTATTATTAACAACGAAAATAATCCTGGTGTAATGACCTTGCCTGAACAGTTAGAACGCTTTGAAAAAACGTTATTAGAGCAAGAGTTAATGCGCCAAAAAGGCTCGATCAAAGATACTATGGATGCCTTGGGACTGCCGCGTAAAACGCTTTATGACAAAATGCGTAAATACGATCTTGATAAAGATATTTATAAACAGTAGCGAATGGTGACAACCAGTTTTTCATGTTGTGTAAAGGTTCATGATACGTTTAGTCTATTTGACTAAACGTATCATGCGGTTTGCTTTAATCCCCTAGGACTAAGCCTTCACGTCTTGGATCCGCTCCTCCGACCAAGCCATTTGGTTGAATCACAATCCCTTGTACACCGGAATTCAAATCTCGAACAGAGACTTTATATCCCATGTCTTTAAGGCTTTTTTCGTAGGTTGCTGCTTCTGTGCCTTTTTCAAGATCGAAAGTACCGAAGCGGTTGATCATATTTGGGTAATCAATCGCTTGTTGAATATCCATTCCCCACTCAAGATGGGCGATCAGTGTTTTAGCCACATAGCCAATAATACGAGAGCCACCAGGTGATCCGACGACCAAATATGGCTTGTTGTCTTTCATGACGATGGTTGGTGACATGGAAGAGCGAGGGCGCTTGCCTGGCTCGACACGGTTAGCAATAGGAAAGCCGTTCTGGTGAGATTTGAAAGAAAAGTCTGTTAGTTCGTTATTCAATAAGAAGCCATTGCTCATCATATTCGAACCAAAGCCATTTTCTATCGTGGTGGTCACAGACACCGCATTACCTTCTTTATCGACGATGGAAATATGGCTGGTGGAAGGCAGTTCAATGGCCATATCATCCGCTTGTTTGATTGGATGACGCCATTCAGGCTCCCCTGCTTCTACTTTATTGAGCGCTTTGCCTTTTGTAATCAATTTAGCTCGATCGGCTAAATAAGATTCGTCTAATAGGCCTTGTGGCATAGGAACAAAGTCGGTATCAGCCATGTAGCGGCCGCGGTCTGCAAAAGCCAGACGGGATGCATCGCCAATGATTTGCCAGGCTTCAGGGGAATTTGGACCTAACTTGGCAAGGCCAAAATGCTTGGTAATGCCAAGGATCTGACCAACGGTCAATGCACCAGAGCTTGGTGGTCCCATGCCACAAATGTCATATTCTTTATAAGGTAAACAGACTGGTGAGCGTTCTTTTACACGATAACTAAGAAAGTCTTGCTCAGACAAAACGCCCGGATTGTCCAATGCGCCACGTACTGTCGAGACAATATTTGTTGCTATTTGTCCTGTATAAAACTCGTCAGCACCGTAGGTGGCGAGGAAACGCAAAGTTTCATAGTATTGGGTGTTTTTTAATTGGCTACCCGCTTCAATCGGTGTGCCATCTAGGTTAAAGAAATAGCCTTTTGTTGATGGGAAACGGGATAATCTTTCCGCACTGCCTTTAACCGCATTTGCGAGGCGAGGCGAGACGATAAAACCTTCTTGAGCAAGTTTCGTTGCGGGAGCCAGCAAATCTTTCCATAGCATGGTGCCGTAGCGCTTATGCAGTTCTCCCATCAGCTTCACTGTACCTGGTGTACCGACAGAACGACCTCCCACGACGGCATCATAGAAAGCTAGCGGTTTACCATTTTCATCTTGGAATAACTCGGGTGTGACTTCCTGAGGGGCAGTTTCCCTTCCATCAAAAGTAGTGAGCTTATGAGTTGTCGCATCGTAGTATACGGCGAAGGCGCCACCGCCTAAACCTGAAGATTGAGGTTCAACTAAGCCAAGCACCATTTGCACGGCGACTAATGCATCGATCGCTGAACCGCCCGATTTTAGTACTTCATAACCCACCTTGGTGGCCTCTGGGTTTGCAGTGGCGACCATGAATTGATTTGCGTGAGCGAGTTTCTTTTTCTCGATACCACTGGCCGCTTCAGGTGCAATTGAGTCGGCAGCTTGTTCGGTTGCCAAAGTAAAAGGACTCATAGCAAGTAAAGGAATAAGACTGAATGTTTTTAACCATCGTGTGGGTAGCATCATTAAAATCCTTGTTGATGAATGAATTGCCTTATTTCATCAAAACAAAAATATGACGTTGAGTGAAGCTAAAAATTAAACAATGGTGTGATTTTGGCGCAAAGAAAGTGAAAAATGTTTTCAGTTTATACAGTGAAATAAAAAACGCCCCGAGGGGCGTTTGATAGAGCATTGTTAAGCAATGATCGAATATTACTGAACGATCTCAGGTCCCATAATACTGTATGGAAGGGCTGTAGAAAGAGCAGGGATGTAAGTCACCATGATAAGGAAAACCATCAGGACGGCAACGAATGGCATCGCAGCTTTGACGACACGAGCTAAGCTCATGCCAGTGATGCCAGAGGTCACGAACAGGTTCAAACCAATTGGTGGTGTGATCATTCCGATTTCCATGTTAACTACCATGATGATGCCTAGGTGAATTGGGTCAACGCCCAGTTCCATGGCAATAGGGAAGACAACGGGTGCGACGATAACCAAAAGGCCAGATGGTTCCATGAACTGACCACCGATTAACAGCAAAATGTTAACGGCGATTAGGAATGTGAACCAGTTGAAGCCAACTCCTAACATCCACTCAGTAATCATTTGTGGAATACGCTCAGCGGACAAGGTATGGGCGAACAACAGAGCATTAGCGATGATAAACATCAGCATGATGGTGGTTTTCGTACCTTCTAGCATCACTTTGCGAGATTCTTCACCGAACAAAGAAGGGAAGAAGCCACGCAGCATCATAGATAAGTTACGTCCCCAGATTGGCATACCGGCAGCCAAACAAGATCCGATAGACTCTTCCAGTTTGCTAGAGCGTTTGTAGACATAGAAAATCGCGAGGGCAATGGACATCACCAGACCCCAAATTGCACGATCTCCACCCGTTACAGTATGGCTGTTAGCAAAGACAAAGAAGGACATGATTTCCCATACAAGGAAGAAAGACACGCCATACACTGTACCGTTAAAACCAACACGGGCATGTGGTGCATCGTCGTCATTGGTCCACGTTTGGCCTTTTAGAGGCCCCATATCTCGGTAAACGAATAAGGCAATAAACATAGAATAAACGGCAGCAACCACAGCGGCTTCTGTTGGTGTGAACACACCACCATAAATACCACCCATGATGATGACGACTAAGAACAAGCCCCAGCCCGCTTCTTTACCACCACGAATTAGGTTACCAAAGCCTTTCCATTCTTCAGCGGGTAATTTTTTGATACGCGCAACCACATAGATTGCCAACATCAACATACCGCCTGCCATTAAACCTGGAATAACACCTGCCAAGAACATACGGCCAACAGATACGTCAACAGAGGCTGCGTATACTACCATTACGATGGAAGGTGGGATCAAAATTCCTAGTGTACCCGCGTTGGCGATAATGCCCGCCGCAAATTCTTTTGAGTAACCAACTTGCGTCATACCCGCTATGGCAATTGTACCTATGGCCACAACCGTCGCTGGAGAAGATCCAGATAAAGCCGCAAACATCATACAAGCCAAAACGGATGCCATTGCCAAGCCACCACGGAAATGACCAACACTGGCTATCGCAAAATTAATTAAGCGTTTCGCTACGCCGCCAGTCGACATGTACGACGAGGCGATGATGAAAAACGGGATGGCCAACAAGGTATAGTGCTGACCTGCTCCAAACAATGAAATAGCCACCGATGACAAAGAGTCATGGGAAAAGAACGTAATAAATAAGATGGACGATAAGCCCAACGAGATACCGACCGGTAAGCCAACAAATAGCAGGATCAGTACCAATGAAAATAGAATTATGGATTCCATAATGATGCTCCTGCTTTAGTCTTTCAAGACGTTTTGGTTTTCTTTAACAAGATCTTGAGCCTCATGGCCGCTGATCAGCATGTCACGTTTGCCACGGGCAATATCGATAAATGCTTGTAAAGAACGATAAGAAAGTAGAGCTAAGCTGATTGGCAGGATAACCAGAACAATCCAGCGGTGAACGCGTGGGCGTAAACCAAACATTTCTTGTACAAATTCAGGGTAACGGAGTTCTTCTGAACCTATACCAATTTTGAACATTTTTAACCAATATTCGATGGCCCCACCACTCACATCAACGCCTAGCATGGCAAGCCATGTAGAGTCGAGTAGGATAAGTCCATACATCATAGCCGCCGCAGCACCAAATAAAGACAACGCTTTAGTTATGCGCTTTGGCACGGCATTCAAGACAATGTCGACACCTAGGTGAAGACCCGTTTTGATGCCATAACTCATGCCCAAAAGAATTAGCCATGAAAAGGCGACAGTATTGAACTCAAGAGCTGCGTCCCAACCAGTGTTAAACCCATAACGAGCAATAACCTGTCCAAAAGAAACCACCATAATAGAAGAAATTACGATGATCAGCAGGTTTTCTTCTGCACGTTCCATGACTTTTGGGAAGCGCTTTTCTAATAGCCAGAGAACAATTATAAAAATAAGTAAATAAAGATGCGGCCAATGTGCCATGGGGGTCTCCTTAACTAAGTGGACCAGTACAAATTAGAGCGCAGTGTGGTGTTGTATCTTGTAGGTTCAAGCTTCAATCACTGATAGAAAGATTGCGAATCAAGAAAGCACAGGAAAACCACAAGAGCTGACCCATTAAGGCCAGCTCACTGCGGGGTAAAAGCTGATTAAGCGCCAGAGGCAGCGTTAATCAAATCTTTACCAATGTAGCTTTCAAACTGCTTCCAAACAGGCTTCATAGTATCTACCCATTCTTGGCGTTGCTCTGGTGTTAGCACATTGATTTTGCCACCGGCATTTAGGATATTTTGACGGTTAGCGGCTTCCGCTGCTTTTACGTTCAAGTTTGCGGCTTGTGTTACTTCATCCGCAATTTGAACGAACTGAGCGCGGTCTTCTGGAGAAAGGCTCTTTAAGAATTCAGACGATGTCATGAATAGGTAAGCCAATAATTGGTGGTTGGTTTCTGTTGTGCTGTCTTGCACTTCGTAGAATTTTTTGGTGTAGATGTTGGACCAAGTGTTTTCTTGACCATCTACTACGCCTGTTTGCAATGCGCCATATACTTCAGAGAACGCCATTGCTTGTGGAGATGCGCCCATAGCCGCAATCATTTGTTTTGCTACGTCAGACGTTTGTACACGGAATTTCAAACCTTTTGCATCGCTAGGTACGATCAGTGGTTTGTTGGCAGAGAAATATTTCATACCAGACATCCAGTAACCTAAACCAACAAAGCCTGCATAATCATCCATTACTGTTAAAAGCTTTTTGCCTTCAGGTGTTTTTGTGAAACGGATAGCATGATCCATGTCTTTGAAGATGAATGGTAAGTCAAATACACCGTATTTGTCGGTGTAAGAACCAAACTTAGAAAGTGATGGGGCAAGTAGTTGGACGTCGCCTAATAATAGGGCTTCAAGTTCTTTTGAGTCGCCGAATAGTGTGGAGTTAGGGTAAACCTCAATACATAGTTTGCCGTTCATTTCTTTATTAACGCGTTCTGCGAAGTTATTTGCAGCAACGACTTTAGGGTGAGTCGTACCACCAGTTACGTGACTGAATTTAACGACACGCTCACCTGGGTCACAGTTTGCAATTGCAGTACCAGCAGAAAGAGTAAGAGCTAAAGAGGTAAGAGCAAGGCTGATTTTTTTCATTTTTATAAGACTCCAAAACTAATTTATTATTGTTTACCTGATTTTGGCCTGATATTTCTCTGGATCTTGCTGCAGAGACAGACAAAGCAAAACAGGTGTGCTTGTTCATACTCTTTACACAATGCGTGCCAAGTTTTTTAAATGTTTTTAACCTTATGATTTTTAATGGAAAATTATTTTTCTGAGAGTTTTTGATGTAATGAAAAATAAATAAATAGGGGGAATTGCACACATAGAATATTGCTCTATGGGTGGATGTCCGCCTATTTGGAGTTGAAGGTTTTTGCTAACAGTTTTTTGAAGGTTTGGTGCATGGCTTTTTTGCCTGACAAGTGCGCTTTTTGTCGAGTTTGCTCAGTATTACGGCCTAAAGCCGCTTCTATGAGCAGTTGATGAGTTGGATCTTTAGAGGTGAGTTGACCTGTTAGGGCAAGTCTTAATGTCGCCTTGAGAAAAATGGGACGAATGCTATCAAATTGGCGGTGGTGTTCTACAAATACATTGAGGTCTTGCTGCTCTTGATTTGAAAGCTGAGCGAGTGCCGGAAGCTCATTCTGTTGGTGCTGTTTTAGCCCCAAAATAAGCATGACTAATTCTGTTGGTAAATCAGCGTATTGCAGCAGTAGGTTAATCACAAAGTGTTCAATAAAACGTGTTCGCCAGTTAATCGCCAGTTCTGTTGAGTGCTTATTTATAGGTTTTACCATCATGATAGAGTAACTGCCACTGGCTTGGTCTTTACTCGTTCCGAGTCTAACGGGCAGGTAACCATTCTTTAGCCAAAATGATACGACATCGGGAGTGGCTGCGAAGCTCGCACACAGAAAGTCGCAGTGATCAGTAGCAAGGTTTTCTATCTGTTTAAGTAATTGACTTGCATGACCTTTATTTTGCTGGCTTGGCTCGGTTGCAATGCGGCTAATCCGCCAATAAAGATACATTCCTGCGTCTTCAATGCCTTCATGAGCAAGTAGAGACTGTGGTACTAAATGGCCTCTTGGGCGACGTTTTCCCTGCATGACTTCCTGGCTGAGAGGGGTTGGCAGGTTGCCTTCTTCGGTGATGATCGCCACGCTTTGCACTTGGCCTTCTGATAATTGTAGGTAGGTCGACACGGAGGGGTCGTCCAGTACCCACCGCAAGTTATCGGGTGAGGTTTGATAATGAGCGCTAACTAGTAGTTGAAAAGTATCGGCAAGTAAGTGGGTGTTTTCCAGCCAGTCCGCACCATGAAGTTGATGAAATTCTGCTGAAGGAGCTGTGTTAACAGATGGCTTTAGGGAGTGTTCTGGAGTGGCTAAAAAGAAACAATCATTGATCCAACTTTCAAGTGGGTCACTTTCCCCCCATCGAATCGGTTTGCTTAAAGTCAGTGTCTGCAGAGCTAAGGATTGTGTGGCTTTTTGCGATGCTAAGTAATGGCAAAAGCGAATGCCAAAGCCTTTTCCGGCACCTTCATAGCCATAGTCTGTGGTGCTAAAAAGACAATGGTCGGCTTTGTCGTTTAAGGCCATGAGTAAAGGCAATGGAATCATCGATGCTTCATCAACAAAGAGAAAGTCCCAATGCTCGGAGCTGTCTATCAGGGCATCTGGTGCCCAAAAAGGCAGATCCAATGTATTTTGGCAACAAGGTGTTTGATGAGCAATGTGTTCGAAGCGAGATTTTAAACTGACGATCGCATCTTGGTTGGGAACGGTGATCGCCACTCGTTTTCCTGCTTTAAGGAGCTTCGCCAAGCTGTCTCCTAAGAGTGTTGATTTGCCTCGCCCCCTTGGGGCAATCAGCACATAGGATTTCGCCTTTTGCTCAAATAGGTCGCGTTGGGCATCGATTTGTTCTTGGGTCAGCGGGGCATTAGGGTCTATCGGCGGTAACGCCGGTAATGGGTTCATTTGTGCGGATGGAATGGTTTGAAAAGGGGAGTGTTTGTCCCTTAATAAGTTAAGCAAGTAGCGTTTAAAGTGAGAGGTCACTTGCTCGGGTTCATAAGGCCAAGGTAAATACCGCGATAAGTCATGATCGGTTACGGATAACCAGTCGTCTTCAGGTAAAGCAATTGCAAAAAGTCCACCACCACGCACTGTGCCTGCCAAAATAGCCAATGCACTGGCCGATACGCCATTTGTCAAATCAACCAAAATAGCATCGTGGTTGCTGCCAAGTTCTTGTCGAGTTTGTTTGAAGGAGCGGGTTTTAAAAGTGGTCGTTTTTAAGGATGGAACAAGTAACTCGTCATATTGGCTAACATCATGGGCCACAATAAGTGGTGTAGTGAAATGAGCTGTTAAGCGAAGGAAGTCTGACAATACTTCGGTGGGTGAGCCTTTTAAAAGCAAACAGTGGCGGTGATGGTCAGACATATAAATCAAATTTCCTTGTGGTCACACTATTCAGAGACATCGGCATGACACGTGTTGTCGTGCAAATGCCTCTATCATACTGTGGCCACAAGGAAGCGCCAATCAAGGATTATTCAAAATGGTTTATTTTTCTGTAGACTCCTTGTCTAGAGTAAATATTGCCAAGTCTTTTTGTAGCTGAGCGGCCAATTCGCGAATATGCTCGCTGTGCTCTTGCGATGTATTCGCAAGATCCAGAGTCGCAATAGCCGACTGCTGAAGCTCTTCTGCGTTTTGATTAATTTGTGTCGATGCGACACTCTGCTCTTCTGTTGCGGCGGCAACGCTATTGATGCCCATTTCAACGTTTTGCATTGACTGATGAATTTGTGTCAAAAGATCATTCGCAAATTTCGCTTGTTCTACACTGTTATCGACCTGGTTGCGTCCTTCTTCCATGTCATTCACTGCTGAGCGGCTGTTGTTTTGCAGTCGTTCTACGACATTGCGAATTTCTTCAGTCGATTGTTGTGTGCGTTGTGCAAGCACTCGAACCTCATCCGCAACAACAGCAAACCCACGACCTTGCTCACCCGCTCGGGCGGCTTCAATGGCTGCATTTAGGGCGAGTAAATTGGTTTGTTCGGCAATGTTGCTGATCACGGTGACCACTTCGCCGATATTTTTTGAACTTTCTTCCACTTCCTGAATGGTGTTCGCTGCTTGGCTAAATGCGGAAGAAAGAGCGCTTACGGTATTTTCTACAGTTTGTACTGCGTTATTGCCATCTTCAGCGAGTTTTCTTGTGTTAATTGACTCTTCTGAAACTTGATTAGAGCTTTGAGCGACTTCTTGGATGGAAGCGGCAATTTGAGTGATTGCAGACCCCACTTGAGCGCTTGAATCTTGGCTCTCAGTCGCACTTTGACGTAAGTTTTGGTTGGCGTTTGAAATACTTTGTGTTGACGTGAGTAACTCTTGGCTTGAGCGTAAAATGTTATTCACAAGCGCGATTAAGTTATCACGCATTCGAATGGCGTCGTTTTGTAATTGGTCTATTTCATTTTTACTGTTTGGATCTTTTTTAGTTTCGAAGCGGAAAGAAAGGTTACCCTTGCCTAATTGATTTAGTGCGGAAGACATTTCTTTCAATGGCGCTAATGAATAGCGGATAGCCGCCCATAAAACGAAGCTCAAAACCAATGCTGCGATGACGCAGACGCCGATGATCGCCGAAATCACACCACTAATTTCTTCTTGGTACTCATCGTTGTAGGACTTCAATGTAACGACCCAGTCCCAACCTTTGACATGCTGATAGATCGCTTTTGAAGAGCGGGCTGCGTCGTCTTTTCCTGCGATTTTCAGTGAATAAGATACGATACCACTGTCGTTTTGATACATTTTTTTAAAGGTATCTTTTAATGTCGGGAATTCTGTGTAGAGGTTTTTTCCAGTCAATGTTGGGTGGATAAGTATGTTCGCTTCGTTGCTTCCAGTATCTGTCACATAAATGTAGCCAGTTTTTCCAAATTGCATGGCATTAATCGATTTTGCCGATGACTCAATAATAGCGGAATACGGAATAAGCAGCTCAATGACTAGGTTCGGGCGGTTAGGAACGGTTTCATAATGGGCAATGTATTTTTTGCTCCAAAAACGTGGTTGACCTATTTGTGTCGTACTGGTTTGTTGAGCTTTCAGTGCCGCGGGGAAATCAACAGCACTGCCTAGCGCTATTTGGCCACTCTGATTTTTTAATGTAGTGCTTACCCTCACTAACCCCTGTGCCGTTTTTACTAATAGGCTCGCTTCAAGTTGTGCTTCATTTGCAAAGTCCGATAGGAGTGCGGAACGGCCATTGATTACTTGATTATTCAACGTAAGAGTAGGGAGGCGTTGATTATTTACTAGAGTGGCGTTTTGAGTATCTATTGTGACTGATTTAAGTTGGTTGCCTAAGATTGCGCTAAAACCATCCGTTGTCTTGATAAGAAGTTGATACTTGCTTTCCAGTTGCTTAGCCACAAGTTCTGCTTCTTTTCCTTGGTGGTGGCTAACAATGTCATTGATTTCATAGCTAAATAATCTATCAATAATAAAAACCACCAAGGTGAATATAATGAGGATACTCACAAAGGTGCTAAGACTAAGCTGTTTTGGTAATGATGCTTTTTTTAAAACAGAAATCATAAATTAAAGAATCCTTGCAGTATTTATATAGGGGCGAGAGAGAAGATACAGGTAAGGCTTGGAGTTTACAATTTCTTTACGTTGGCTTGGTGTTTTATGAATAGCGACTTTGCTATTTAGAGAGGCTTCTTTAAAAAAGTAACGTCTAAATGGCAAGTGAGTCTTTTGATAGAATAAAGGTCAAAAGAGCCACTTGCCATTCAGTTTATTATTTCAGTTTAAATGCTGATAAATCCGTTTGTAAGCTGTTTGCTAGCGAGCGAATTTGATCGCTGTGTTCTTGCGAGATATCAGCTTGGTGTAAAGTATCGGTTGCGGCGTCTTTAAGTGTCTCGGTATTCTGACGAATTTGAGACGCCGCCACGCTTTGCTCCTCGGTCATAGTGGCGACACCGTTGATGCTCATTTCAACGGTTTGGATAGACTGATAGATTTTGTCTAATAATGTCCCTGCTGTAATAGCCTGTTGGACACTGTTTTCAACTTGGTCACGACCTTCCGACATTTTTGTCACGGCTATTCGGCTATTGCTTTGTAAGTCAGTGACGACTTTCTGTATCTCTTCTGTTGATTGTTGAGTTCGTTGAGCCAATACACGCACTTCATCTGCGACCACAGCAAAGCCTCGTCCTTGTTCGCCAGCGCGGGCGGCTTCAATGGCGGCATTTAGTGCAAGTAGGTTAGTTTGTTCGGCAATGCTGTTGATTACATTGATCACTTCACCAATGTTTTTCGAACTGCTTTCTACGGTTTCAATGGTAGTAGAAGCATCGGCAAAGGTGGACGATAGATTGCTAATCGTATGTTCCACTTGTTTTACCGCGTCATTCCCTTCTTGTGTGGCTTGGCGCACAGAAACGGATTCTTTAGAGACATCGTTAGCACTTTGCGCCATTTCTTCAATCGAGGTAGAAATCTGTGCAATAGCAGAACTCACTTGAATGCTGGTGTCTTGGCTATCGTTAGCACTGTGGCGTAGGTCGGCGTTCGATTTTGAAATAGATTCAGCAGACTTCAATAATTGCTGGCTGGATGTGAAGATATTATTGATTAGCTGAATTAAATTGTCGCGCATACGCACCGTATCCGCTTGCAATAAATCCATTTCATTTTTGCTGTCTTGTCTGTTTAAGTTGCTAAATTGAACCGTTAGATCTCCTGCACCCAGTTGACTCAAGCCTGTCGAAATTTGTTTCAGCGGTCCTAGTGCTCTACGAATAAATACCCATAAAATGCCGGTCAGTAGAAGCGTGGAAATAGCACAAATTATCGCCACAATGATAATGATGCTGTTGATTTCTTCTTGGTATTCATCTGAATAGGATTTGAGCGTAAGTACCCAGTTCCAGCCGGGCACCTCTTGGAAGATAACTTTTGCTTCACGGGTTTTATCGTCTTTACCCTCAACTTTTAAGGTGTAATAAAGTGATCCCTTCGGCTTTTGGTACATTTCTTCTAATGTTGCGCCTGCTGTACCTGATAAATCGAACAGATTTTTGCCATTCAGTGTTGGGTGAATAATAAACTTACCTTTGTTTTTACCTGTGTCGGTAACGTAAAGATAGCCTTCTTTGCCGAACGTCATTTTCCCTAATGATTCTCTTAATGGCGCAATGATATTGCTATAAGGAATCAGCAACTCCATGTACAAGTTGTCTCTGTTGGAGACTTTTTTATAGAGTGCAAAATAATCTTCGTTGCCAATAGCGACCTTGCCGATAAAGTCCGTATTGTTTTTCAAGTCCATCAAACTCGGCAGGGCTGGGTTATTCTTGTCAACAATGAAGGGAAGCGCTTCGTTTGAAGTGGCCGTTCGATAGACTTGATTATTTTGCTGATATAACAGGCTGGCATTCAGTTCGATAACAGATGCAAAGTTGACCATGTATTCGCTGTTGCCGTTAATCGCCTCATAATTAAGTTTTACCGAGGGTAACTCCACACCATTTAAGTCAACGGTGTCGCTTGTGTCTACGATAGACTCTTGTAGTTGATTATCAAAAACACTGCTTTGTCGAATGAGTGTTTTTGTTAAAACATCATGCCTTTCTACCAACTGAGATGTAACGATATCCGTTTCTTTTTGTTGGTGGTGAGTAATGATGTCATTGATTTTGATATTAAATAGTTCGCTTATTATTACAATTAATAAAATGAAAATAGATAAAATCGAAAAAAATGAGCCTAAGCCAAGTTGTAGTGGCAAAGGAAGTTTTTTGAATTTGGTCAACATAGGACGTACATTCCTTACAATAACGCAATGAGAGTAGAGAAAAATTTAAGCTGGAAATGTGACCAATCGTCATTTTCCTTAATGAGATGGCGTATTTCAAAAATGCTAACCAAGGGGAAGGGATAGTATTATTCGTGTGACAATATGAAAATATTGGTTAAGTTTTGTCAAGTTAAAATCAAGAAGTCAGGTTATAAATCGTATTTATAAAGAAAAATAAGCGCCGAGAGAATGGCGCTTATTTGCAAGAAAAGTCTGGTTTTACGCGATAACAAATAAATCCATAAAGCGATTCACCGGGGTATTTTCTAGGTTTTTTTGATCTTTACAAAGAGTGAAAATTTGTTGGCACTGACGGTTCGGGAAACGGGTTGCCAAGTTATTTTTAAACTTCTGCTCCAACAAAGGAATACCTTCTTCGCGACGACGACGGTGTCCGACAGGATATTCCACCACCACTTCTTCTGTGCTCGTGCCATCCTTGAAAAAGACTTGCAGTGCGTTGGCGATAGAGCGCTTATCAGCTTCTAAATACTCGGCGGTAAAGCGTTTATCCTCGACAATTTCCATCTTATCCCGCAACTCATCAATGATGGGGTTGGCGGCATGGAAGTCATCTTCATAATGTTCAGCGACCAAGTTACCAAACGCCAAAGGCACAGCGGCCATGTATTGCAAACAATGGTCGCGGTCGGCGGCATTCGCCAATGGACCAGACTTGGAAATAATGCGAATGGCTGATTCGTGGGTACGAATCACTATCTTGTCTATCTCAGCTAAACGATCTTTCACCAATGGGTGCAATGTCACCGCGGCTTCTGCGGCGGTTTGAGCATGGAATTCTGCTGGGAATGAGATCTTAAAGAGCACATTTTCCATGACATAAGTGCCATAACCTTGCGAGAAGGAAAATTGGCATTGATCGTCAGGTTTGATGGCTTGGTCTTTATTGGTCTTTGAGAAAGACACATCATAAAAACCCCACTGATCAGCTGTCAGCACGCCAGGGATTCCCATTTCACCACGCATGGACATATCTGCCAAACGAACCGCGCGGGAGGTTGCATCCCCCGCCGCCCAAGACTTACGAGAGCCAGCATTGGGGGCATGACGATAAGTACGTAGAGCGGAGCCATCGACCCAAGCTTGTGAGATGGCCGCCATGATTTGTTCTCTGTCGCCGCCCATCATCTTCGTCACCACGGCAACCGAGGCAACGCGTACCAATAACACATGGCACAGCCCCACCCGGTTAAAGGAGTTTTCTAAGGCAATAACGCCTTGGATTTCATGGGCCATGACCATGGCTTCTAAGACTTCTCGCATGGTCATTGGACTGTCGCCGTTTGACAGTCGAACTTGAGATAAATGATCTGCGACCGCCAAAATGCCACCTAGGTTATCAGAAGGGTGTCCCCATTCAGCCGCCAACCAAGTGTCGTTGTAATCCAGCCAGCGAATAATACAGCCGATGTCCCAAGCGGCTTTGACAGGATCAAGAGAAAGGGAAGTCCCTGGAACACGAGCACCATTTGGCACCACTGTCCCTTGTACTATTGGGCCAAGGTGTTTGGTACATTCTGGAAAACGCAGGGCGAGCAAACCACACCCCAAGGTGTCCATTAAACAGTTACGAGCCGTATCTAAGGCTTCTTGGCTTTCTACTTTAAAGTTCAACACATAATCCGCGATGTCTTGGATAACTTGGTCGTAATCGGGGCGGTTGTTTAAATCTACGTTGGCACTCATTTCTTTTCCTTAATCGTGAAAGTTGGCGGATTCTGGGTTAATGGCGGTCGTCGATATCGACCCACTCAGAATGGTCTGGTCCGATGTAATCTGCGCTGGGGCGAATAATGCGATTGTTGGCGCGCTGTTCCATAACGTGAGCCGCCCAGCCTGTGACGCGGGAACAGACAAAAATCGGCGTAAATAACTTGGTGGGAATGCCCATAAATCGATAGGCGCTGGCGTGGAAAAAGTCCGCGTTACAAAAGAGTTTTTTCTCGCGCCACATGACTTCTTCACAGCGCTCTGATACGGCATACAAATGATCGTCGCCTACATCTTCGCTGAGTTTTCTCGACCATTTTTTGATGATGTCGTTACGCGGGTCTCGTTCACTGTAAATGGCATGCCCAAAGCCCATAACTTTTTCTTTATTGGCAAGTTTTTGCATCAAAGCCGCTTCGGCTTCGTCAGGGGTTTTCCATGGTTCAATCATGTCCATCGCCGCTTCGTTGGCACCGCCATGAAGCGGACCTCGTAAGCTGCCAATACCACCAGTGATACAGGAAAACATATCGGACAAGGTAGAAGCGCAGACGCGAGCGGTGAAGGTAGAGGCGTTGAATTCATGCTCGGCATAAAGAATCAAAGACGCATTCATTACTTGGGTATGCAGCGCACTGGGTTCTTTGTCGTGCAGCATGGTTAGGAAATGACCAGCCAACGACGGTACGTTGGCATTGTGTGTATTAACACGCACGCCATCGTGGGTGAAACGATACCAATACACCACCATAGCCGGAAGTGTGGCAAGCAAACGGTCTGCGCTGTGAAGGGCAAGGGAAGGTTGCTTTTCAAAAGGCAGCTCTGGTTCAAGGTTGCCTAAAAATGAGCAGCCAGTGCGCATGACATCCATGGGGTGAGCGCTAGCAGGAATCAGTTCTAAAACGGCTTTTAATTCTTCTGGCAGACTACGTAAACTCATTAATCTTTGTTCGTAATCATGCAATTCTGTACGGTTGGGTAATTTGCCGTACAGTAACAGGTAAGCCACTTCTTCAAAGCTGGCTTTGTCTGCCAAGACATCTATATCGTAACCACGATAGGTTAATCCGGAGGCTGCTTTGCCAACGGTACAGAGTGCGGTTTCACCTGCGCTTTGGCCGCGTAGACCAGCGCCAGAAAGTACTTTAGCCATTTTCCTACTCCATTTTGTTATTGTTTAGAGAAGTGCTTTGCTGTTTTTGTGTTCTGATTTTGGGATTCTTATTTTAGGCTCTTATTTCTTAGAAAAGAGCACGTCTAGTTTGTCTTCGTATTCATGGTAGTTGAGAAACTCGTAAAGCTCGTTACGGGTTTGCATTGTGTCGATCACATTGCGCTGGTGGCCATCGTTTAATAGGTGTTGATAGACGTTCAAAGCGGCTTTGTTCATGGCGCGAAAAGCGCTTAGCGGATACAACACCAAACCCACCCCGACGCTGGCTAATTCCTCTTTGCTAAAGAGTGGTGTGGCGCCAAATTCAGTGATGTTGGCCAATACGGGAACCTTCACCGCGTCGACAAATTCTTGGTATTGCTCTAGGGTGATCATGGCCTCTGGGAAAATCATATCGGCACCCGCTTCAACACAAGCGATGGCTCGTTCTATGGCGGATTCCATCCCTTCCACGGCCAAAGCGTCGGTTCGTGCCATGATGACAAAGTTGTCATCGACACGAGCGTCGACACAAGCTTTGATGCGATCGACCATTTCCTCTTGGCTGACAATGGCTTTGTTTGGGCGGTGTCCGCAGCGCTTTTGTTGTACTTGGTCTTCAATATGCACCGCTGCCGCGCCCGCTTTTTCCATTTGTTGAATAGTGCGGGAAATATTAAAAGCGCCACCAAAGCCCGTATCGATATCCACTAATAATGGTAAATTCGAAGCGGAAGTAATACGCCGCACATCCTCTAAAACATCGTGTAAATCTGTCATGCCAAGATCGGGCAAGCCATAGGAAGCGTTGGCAACGCCGCCGCCAGACAAGTAAATGGCGTGATGTCCCGTTTGTTCCGCCATCATAGCGCAATAAGCGTTTACGGCTCCGACAACCTGCAAGGGTGAGTGGCTAGTAACGGCTTGTCTAAAACGGGCGCCTGCTGAAAGTATTGTCATTGTTTTCCTCTCTTTAGAAGCGGTTCATTTCATTAACTATGAGAAGCGAGGGCTGAATGTTCCATCGCTTGCTTGAGTAACCGGCTCGCGCGGCTGATATGGCGGCGCATAAGGAGTTCGGCGAGATCTCCTTCGTGATTGGCAATGGCATCGAGAATGGCTCTATGCTCCCGCAAGGCTTGACGTGGGTCACTGCGTTGATCGGCGGTATGACGTCGATACATGCGGATCACTGCGTACAATTCTTCTGTTAATAAGCGAATAAGTTTGCTGTTGCCGCTGGCGTGGATAATGCGCAAGTGGAAGTCATCATTGCCGCCTTGCTGTACATAATGTTCGTCTTGGTTGGCATCCAGATGGGCTTGGTGCTTGTCGAGTAAGGTGTAGAGTTTGCTTACTTCATCTGATGACATGGTACTTGCCACTAAGCGCGCCGCCATGCCTTCTAGTGCTTCGCGCATGGTGAAGGTATCGAGCATGTCTTGAATGTTTAGCTCAATAACGCGAGCACCCACGTTTGCCGTGCGTGTGACCAGACCAAGTCCTTCTAGCTTTACTATGGCTTCTCTTAATGGGCCACGAGACACGCCGTATTGTTTGGCCAGTTCAGGCTCAGAAATTTTGCTGCCTTGTGGGATATCGCCTTGCACTATGGCGTTGCTTAGCTGCTGAGCAATGTCTTCAGATAGCGTGGCAGATTTGATTGAAATTAGATTGTTCATAAAAGGTCAGGCGGCTAAATTGTTGACAATATTGCTAGTTATAGTCGTATTTTTTGGTGATATCAAGTCATATTGTCGACAATTTTCTATTTTTTTATCTCATCCTTTAGTCGTATTTGAAAGCGCTCTGATAGTCTTTTGAATCACTAACATTGTGTTTATTAAGTGATTTTTTAATTTAATTGCAGGGAAACGCTGGGTTGAGTGTTAAAAACTGATACAGTCGAGAACATGATTTAAAAAATGACTTTGGCCGTGAGTGTCGACAATTGTCTGAATAGATGTATTCGCTAGCCGATGTTTAGAGCAGCCCAATCTATAGGGGAAAATTATGAAAAAAATAAAGAACGAAGCGGCGTTAAGCAAAAAAGCCATTCAAGTGGGCGAGAACTACGCACTAAAACGCGGCTATGCAGGATTTTCTCCGACCATGTCGGCTAATGAAAAAACGGAAGCGATATATCGTTTGCTGGTGTTGGATAAGCTAGTGGTTGCTTTGCCAGCAGACAAAGAAGATTTGCCAAGTATGAAACACAAGCTAGCATTGTGGATTCAAAAGTTACTGCCAAAAGATGATCCCTTGCTAAAATAATCCCTCTCAAATCCTACAATAGACTTGGGGATTTCATCCAACACCCCCAAGATTCTGCCTCATCGGGATAGTCAGTTATGGCTATCTCGAACTCGTCTCTATTCATCACTTCTCTTATCTTCTTGCAAATGTATTTATCTATTGACCAAGAGAACATTCTTGTCCAACGCATTCTCTTTATTTTTTCTTGTAAGAAGTAATGCCTGTTATGTATTCATTCCTAGACTTTCGCTCAGTACTTTATTTATAAAATGTTATAACGTAACATGTTTGTTTTGATGTGGTTCCTGCGCATGTATTTTAAGAGGGTATTGGTTTGAAGTTGGATCTTAGTGTACAAAAAATGCCTCAATCGGTTGATTTAAATAGTGTACGTTTCAATTTTATTGATGCAGAAAAAGTTGGCCAAGATAGTTCAGAAGATAAGCCACAACTAATGGCTGTGGTCAAATCAGCTTATCAAGATGTGTTTGCTGATATCTACCAAGACAGTATTAGCATGGTGATTTGGCAAAGAAAGCTCGATTTATTAACCCAATATGCTGAGTCCGTTATGACTTCGTCACCGAATTTTGCTTTCACATCTCAAGGTAACTTAGAGCAGCTTAAGACTTCACTCACTAAGCTTCTGCCCGATGCTGAGCATAAAGATGCGTTCGTGGAGGATGTTATGCTACTGGTCGACATGTTTGCTTGTTTATTTGATCTAAAAGAAGTGGGGCTGCGCCTTAATGTTTTATCCAGTGCTATGTGTCCACGTTTTCATGTTGACAAAATTCCCTGCCGATTAATATCGACCTATGCTGGAAGTGGCAGCGAATGGTTACATGAGGCTCATGTAACAAGGGATAAGTTGGGATTGGGCGGAAAAGTGTCTGATTATAATAGTGGCTTAAAGGAAAGAGGCATTATTAATCAATTAAATGCAGGAGATGTGGCTTTGATGAAGGGAGACGAATGGCCAACATCATTGGGTCGCGGGGTAGTGCATCGTTCGCCTTCGGCCAGCCCCGAACGTAAGCGATTGTTTTTGAGCTTGGACATGATCTAACTTATTATTTAGCGCTTCCTTAGCGCCATTTGAAGCCTTACCACTCGATTGTTTGGTTGTTCCAATCAAGGTACGCGGCTTTATTGTCCATGGTGATGTTTGTCATGATGGACAACAGCTGTGTAGCTACAAACTCGGCACTGAATAGTTTGTCTTTTGGAACAGAACGCTGGAACGGTTTAGAAAGCGGCGTGTCAGTTGTTCCAGGGTGAAAGGCGATGAGTTTGACGTTCTTTGCTCTTCTGGCGTATTCAATTGAACTGGTTTGCACCAGCATATTAAGTGCTGCTTTAGAGGCTCGATAACTGTACCAACCGCCTGTTTTATTGTCTGAAATACTGCCAATTCGAGCGCTGAATAACGCCACTTGAGTGGCCTCTTTACCCTGTAATATTGGTATGAGCCTACTTAACCAAAGCATGGGGACTATGGTGTTGCTATGGAAAATAGCCTCCATTTGAGAGGCTTTCATCTCTTCTAACTTTCTTTCGGGCATCATGCTTTCATTGTGCAAGATGCCATTACAAATCAATACCTTGTTGATCTTACCTGCGTAGGGCATCAAGTCATTAATAATCTGCTGAATACTTTCTTCTGTGTAATCCGAGGTTAGCCATTGAGTCTTTGTGGTGTTTGCCGTGCTTAAAGTGCTTCGGGTAACGGCAAAGACGCCAAGGCAATTTTGGTCAGCTTCGAATTGTTGAATAGCGGCTTGGGCAATAGCGCTGCTTGCGCCAATGACCAACGCATAGAAAGAGGGCATGTTAAGACTCCACGAATAAGCATTAATCAGTTGGGTTACAGATCACAACGATCTTTTAAGCAAGATTCGCAGCGTGGTTTTCCTGTTATGAAGGCGGATATCGGGTGACGGTATCGTGCGAAAAAACTATAGCCTAAATCTGCAAACACACGAATGACTGGCCAGCGTAGAACTTGCATCCATTTGTGTTTGCCAACCAATTTCCAAGCGAGACAAGTGACATCCAAGCCTTTAATTATGGTGCCATCGTCCAGTTGTCCATGCAGTAAGCGATCCGCTTCAATAGGGTCAATGTGTGGATAACGCTTAGCAAAATCCTCTGCATGAATGTCTTCAAGTTGCAGCTGGTTTTGTTTGTCGAGCTGGTAAAGTGTCTGCATTTCCGCCGCACAAAGTGGGCAGTGGCCATCATAAAATACGGTAAGCATGTATCATTACTCTATTAAGTGAGTGTTGAGTAATGATACGTATGAATAGGTGAAATAGATCAGTCTGAAGTGCTCTGCAACTCAATAATGAGGGTAAAGCACAAGCAAGTGCATAATGGACGTAGCAGATGTTAAGCCAAAGTTTAGTGATGTGTAGAAAGGTTTTTGATTGTTAGCTTGCTTTAACCAACGCGCATCAATCCAGAAGATGCTTATTAGGCTAAGTAGCAAAAGAACAACGGATAGTTCTGGTGTTTTTAGCAGCAAGGAAAACCAAGCAAGAAATACCATTACGAAAGAGCAGATAAGCAGTTTAGCGCCATTACGACTTTCAGGTAATTCT
The DNA here is from genome assembly GCF_018336975.1 of Marinomonas sp. CT5. Taxonomy (NCBI): domain Bacteria; kingdom Pseudomonadati; phylum Pseudomonadota; class Gammaproteobacteria; order Oceanospirillales; family Oceanospirillaceae; genus Marinomonas; species Marinomonas sp. CT5. The sequence goes on from NZ_CP025572.1 coordinate 868,909, forward strand.
ATTAATCTTCCCCAGATGGTCCCACCAAGAAAGCTAAGGATAACCGCACCATAGGCAGCAAATAGCGTGACACCTGACTTACCAAGGAAAGTGTCATTGGCTAAATTTAGATAGGTAGCAAATAGAAATGGAAAAATACCTAATATCGCTAATGCAGATACTACTGCCTTATAAGAGCGCATGCCTTTACCTTTAAAAAATACTATGTACACGAAATGTGAAAACAATACGAATTATCTAATAAAATAGACTTTAAAACATCACTTTTCTTCCTCTTTTTGCACTATTTTTGTGCTTCAAAGTGTAAATTTTTTGTTATGTACATTTGGTATGTACAAGTACTTATTGCTTTACCTGAAATTTGTCTCAGGGTGAGTTGGATGGACTTATTTACAGCTTGGGTGGAATCGCCATTGAGCGAAATAGGGTCAACGAGTACAATGAGCGGCTATTATTACTTGAACATAATGCCTGATTGGTTTTTATGGCCTCATTAACAAATTTTTGCTTAAGGTGTGTTTAGAAATGCCAGCTAAAACAATGGATGAACTCGTCTCCCTATGTAAACGTCGCGGATTTATTTTCCAAGGCAGTGAAATCTACGGTGGTATGCAAGGTGCTTACGATTATGGTCCGCTAGGTATTGAATTAAAAAACAACCTTAAAGCGGCTTGGTGGCGCTCAATGGTTTATGAGCGCGACGACGTAGAAGGTTTGGATGCGGCTATTATCCAGAACAAACATGTCTACAAATACTCTGGTCACGAAGATACTTTTACTGACCCAATGGTAGATTGCCACGAGTGTAAATCTCGTATGCGTGCCGATCACATGAAAGACATTAAAGTCTGCGACAACTGTGGTTCTACTAATGTGACGGAGCCTCGTGATTTTAACCTAATGTTTAAAACCAACGTTGGCCCAATGGTGAACGAAGAGTCTTATACTTACCTTCGTCCTGAAACCGCTCAAGGTATTTTTACTAACTTCAAAAATGTGGTGGATTCTACTTCTCGTACTTTGCCATTTGGTATCGCACAGATTGGTAAATCTTTCCGAAACGAAATCACGCCACGTAACTTCATTTTCCGTGTACGTGAATTTGAACAAATGGAATTGGAATTCTTCTGTAAGCCAGGTGAAGATGAAAAATGGCATGAATTCTGGGTTGGTGCTCGTAAGCAATGGTGGTTGGACCAAGGTTTAGCGGAAGAAAATATTGAATTTGAATATGTAACGGGCGACGACTTGGCTCACTATTCAAAATCTACTGTGGATATCTTGTACAAGTTTCCACATGGTTTTGAAGAGTTAGAAGGTGTTGCTAACCGTACAGACTACGATTTAGGTTCTCACACCAAAGCCCAAGAAGAGTTTGGCCTTTCTGCAAAAGTGAAACAGAATGAGCACTCAACCGCTAAGTTGGCGATTCGTGACCTTGAAGCAAACAAATGGGAAGTCCCTTTCTGTATTGAACCTTCTGCGGGTCTAGATCGTGGTTTATTGGCTGTTATGACAGAAGCTTATACAGAAGAAGAACTACCAAATGGTTCTACTCGTACTGTCTTGAAGTTCAAGCCTCATCTAGCGCCAATTAAAGTGGCTATCATGCCTCTGAAAAAGAACAAGCCAGAAATCGTTGCGCTTGCTAAAGAATTGAAGAACAAGCTTCAGAAATTGGGTCTTGGTCGTATTCTTTATGAAAACACAGGTAACGTAGGTAAAGGCTACCGCCGTCATGATGAAGTGGGCACGCCAATTTGCGTAACAGTAGATTTTGATTCTATCGAGCAAGAAGGTGCACCAGTAACCGTTCGCGATCGTGACACTATGGAGCAAGTTGTTGTTCCAGCAGCAGAACTTCCAGCTTACGTGATTAACTACTTCATCAACCAAAACTAATTTTTTGTTGATCTTAAAAAAGACCACGACACTGACTTAAGGTGTCGTGGTCTTTTTTTGTTTAAAAGTCACTTTTATATAGGAATCAATCTCATTTTTGGCGTGTTATTATTGTAATTTGATTCTTAACTCGCATAACTTTGATGCGTTTTTCTAAAAAGGAAAAAAATTCAAAATGGATGCTATTGATTTACTGATGACACGTCGTTCTTATTCACGAGGTAGTCTTTTATTGCCTGCGCCAAATCACAGAGAGTTAACGCAGATCCTACAGGCTGCGATGACCGTTCCTGATCATGGTAATTTAAAGCCTTGGCGTTTTGTGGTGATTCGAGATCAAGGTATGAAAGATCTTGAGGCGGTTCTTCGAACAATGTACGAAGGGCAAGTCGAAGATGAAAGTTATTTTAATCGATTCATTCAAGAAATCACCAATACGCCTATGATGATTTGTGTGTATTCCGTGATAAATAAAGATACGAGTGTTTCGGTTTTGGATCAGCAGTTGGCTGGGGCTGCGGCTTGTGAGCATATATTATTGGCTGCTCATGCAATGGGTTTTGGTGGTATCTGGCATACTCAAGAAGCAGATGATGCTCTTCGTCAAATGCTGCAAATGAGTGAAGACGACCAGATACTTGGCGTTATATCTTTGGGGACACCAAAGCGAATTTCTCGCGCTAAACGTAAGTCCTTTGTGGATTATACTTTTGAATGGAATCAAAAGGATGGCTTACAACCTTGGACATAAATTGAGATTAACCATTGCATTTAGTGAGCACATTTTTCCTCTTGTTAATTCACTTAATGATATTGAAAAAAAGCGTGCTGCTGCTTTTCGCCTTGAGCATTTGCGTGAGCAATATACATTTGCTCACGCATTTAAACGAGAGATGCTAAGTTACTATTATCCTCTGAAAAAAGCGCCCAAATGGCGCTTTGAACACACTCTATCTGGTAAGCCTTTTATAAATGAAAATATTGCTTTTAATCTCAGTCATAGTATCAGTTCTGTTGTGATTGCTCTTGTCGATTCAAGTGATAAAAATGCTATTGGTGTTGATATGGAATGTTTTCGCGATATGGCTGACCTTGAATCAATGATTGAGATAGTTTGCCATCCTGATGAAAGGCAGCATCTTAATTTGTGTGAGAATCGAAATAAGGGATTTTTCACGATATGGACTGCAAAGGAAGCGTTGTTAAAAGCCTGTGGAAGTGGATTGATCAATGACTTAAGTAGTATTAACTGTTTACCAAGCTTATTGAGTGATCAATGTTATTTATTGCGTTGGCAAGGCAAACAATACTCCCTGAAAAGTTTTTCTTTTGACTGGGGGGTTATTACACTTGCGTGGTCTACCGATTTATCAGTGTCGAATATTCAGCTTGCTAATTGGACTTCTGGAGTGCCTGAGCCCTCTAATTTACGCCTTGAGTGAATCGATAAAAAAGAGCCTCGTATCATGTAATACGAGGCTCTTAGATTTGAAATGCTCTTTTAAGCTAAAAGAGTATTGGTACGATTACCAGTCGTACGTCACGCTGGCCATGATGTTACGACTGTCTCCGTAGTAGCAAGTTTTATTAAGAAGCGTAGCATCACAAGTCGCTATGTATTCTTTATCGAATAAGTTTTTTGCGACCAATTGGAACTTATAGTTATCAATTTGGTAGCTTGCCATGGCATCAACAAGCGCATAAGACGGTACTTTGTTGGTTTCTGTATTGTCTGCGTAGGTTTCACCGATATAACGCACACCAGCGCCGACTTTTAAACCGTCTAGTATGCCGTCAATGAAGCGGTAGTTACCCCAGACAGAAGCTAGCTTACTCGCGATTTGAGCGGGTGTTTTTCCTACGTTAGCACTATTTGTGTCTTTGATGACTTCAGAGTCAACATAACTCAAGGTGCCAACGACCGTGATGGCTCTATTTAGATTGGCAACCGCTTCAAATTCAATGCCTCGGTTGCGCACTTCTCCTAGCTGACGGAAGTCGGTTGTACCACTGGATCCGCTGGTTAGATTTTCTTTGGTGACCTGGTAAGCCGCTATACCAAACTGACCGTCAAAACTATTTGGTTTGAATTTAACACCCACTTCGTAATTGTCTGCTTTCTCTGGTTTCGCTGGATTGTTATTAGCATCTAAAGCAAGAATAGGGGTGAAAGACTGAGCGTAATTAGCATAAGGCACCAAGCCGTTATTGAGCTGATATGAAGCGCCTAAGTTCCCTGTCCACTGGTGAAGGTCTATGTCTGTTTTTTTATTGGTTGAAGTGTTGTTGGTTTCGTTACTGGTATCATCGTAGCGTGCGCCAGCAATTACAGTGAATTTATCTGTGATATTGGCTTTATCTTGAAGATAGAAACCAAGCTGTCGATTCTTCGTTTTTGTGGTTTGTAGATCGGCATCTGTCAGGGTCGCAAATGTTCTAGAGTTTAGCAAAACAATATTGCTGCTGTAGCTTGGGTTATAAATATTGAATCTAGGATCGGCAATGTTAAGCCCGCTAACTATCTTATTTCCATCAGCAACAACAGGATCAGACGCATAGTCTTTATTGTTAATGTCGATACTTTGATAATCAATACCTGCTAGCAAGGTGTGTTTTGTCTTGCCTGAGTTAAATGTATAAATAAAGCGGTTATCAATATTGAATGCGTCGGAATCACCATCAGCGGTGGAGGCTGATCTGACAATATCGCTTCTACTGTTTGTTGGGTCAAGAAGAGAACCGTAAGTAGGAACATCGGCCGAATATTGGCCAAAGTACATTTGACGCAAGTTGATATCCATATGGCTAAAACGCGCTGACTGCTGGAAGCTTAAGCTGTCATTGAAAGCATGTTCCAACTCGTAGCCAACAGATGTCTGCTCTCGCTCGAAGGTTTCCCAATCAGCATTTCCTAAGGCGGTGTCATAACCAATTTTACCATTAGGGTTAGAAGTGAGTGTGCCTTCCATCGGTAAAAATTGTAGGTAAGGGTCAGAGTCGTCTTTTTGGTAACTGGCTAATACAGTTAATTTGGTAGCATCGCTTATTTTCCAAGTTAAAGAAGGGGCAAGTAGTGTGCGGTTCGCTTCTACGCTATCGACCTTGGTGCCGTTTTCACGGGTGATCGCCACCATTCGAAAAGCCAATTTGTCATTAATGGCTTTATTAACGTCGAGGTTAATTTCTTTACGATCATAAGAGCCTATCGTGCCTGTCACTGAGCCAAAATCTTCTTCAAGTTGAGCGCGTTTACTGATCACATTAACCACGCCACCAGGTGGGGTTTGACCATTCAGTGTGGAAGCCGGTCCGCGTAATACTTCGATACGTTCCAGCATGAAGGGATCGACTTGCCAGCTATAAAAACCAGAGGAGTAAAGGCGAGTCCCGTCTTGGTATAAACCGTTATTTGCTTGTTTAAATCCGCGAATCACAAACCAGTCTTGTTTATTGTCTTCACCGTAAAAGTTGGTTTGGATACTGGGTGTGTATTGCAGTGCGTCGGAAATGCTAATAGGTGCGCGATCATCCATATGCTCTCTAGTAACAACAGAGACGGCACGAGGGATTTTAGTGATTTGTTCATCTGTTTTTGTTGCCGTTTGAGCAACCTTACTCACATAATTAAAATTATTTGATGTAGAGCTTTGTTCTGTATTGCCTTCTATTACGAGTGTTTTTATTTCCTCGGCATAAGCAATATTTGCTGATAAAGCTAAAGCAACAGCCAATGATAAAGGGGTAAGTGTAAATCGTGGTTTCATGACCTTTCCTTTTTTAAGTTGAAGGGGATTTCTAATAAATTGCGTGATTTTTGTGTGGTTCGGGTATCTCGAGTTCGATGAGGGTACCCATGTCCATTTTGTAAATTCGATCTGCAGCATCGAAGTATTTGTCATCATGGGTGATTGCTATGACGGTAACGCCACGTTCTTTAAGTCGTGGTAATAGCTCGCGGTAGAATACTTTCCTGAATCTTGGGTCTTGATCCGCCGCCCATTCATCGAGTAGGACGCAACCACGTTGTTCCATAACCGCCATCAGTAATGCGAGTCGTTTACGTTGGCCTTGGGAGTAACGAGTGTCTGATAAGTGTCCTTTGTTATGTGAAACTTTATGGGACATTTCTAGGTGATCTAGCCACTCATTGATTATCTTGTCGTCGATGTTTTCACCATAGCCATCGGTGATTTGTGGGAATAAGTAATAATCACTGAAGACAGCAGCAAACTGCTGCCGATATATTGGCCATTGTTCTGATTTAATACGTTCACCGTTAAGCAGTATTTGTCCCGCGTGAGGACGATAGAGGCCAGTCAGTAAACGAGCGAAAGTAGATTTTCCGCTGCCATTACCACCAATAATAAAAATGGTTTCTCCCTGTTTGACGGAAAAATTGATAGGGCCAACTTGAAATGCTTTTTCTGATGAGTCAGTTTGATATTGATAAGTAACCTGTTGTAGGTCGAGTGTTTTTAATGGCGGCAACAGATGTCTCTGTGAGATTAGCTCATTGTTATTGGTGAGTGCTAAAGACTCGAGTTTTTTGCTAGAAACACTTGCGGTAACTAAGGTGGGTAGAGCGGCAATTGCCGTCATTAAAGGGGCGCGCATAAATAAAATGACGAGAGCAAAAGCAGAGGCAACTTCGATACTTGCCCAGTTAAATCCTAAGGCAGCGTAATAGTTCAGACCAACTAGTGCCAGAATTAATGTGTTTGCCATATTTGCGGCAAAGCCGTTAAAAGTATCTGCTTGAGTTATTTGGTTTCGATAATGTTGTGCATTGGGTGAAAATTCTTCTTCAAAGTAGCGTTTTGCTTTATTTGGGTTAAGAGAGAGCTCTTTTCGACCATCAATAATAGCTTGATAATCCTTATAGAGTCTGTCGTCATATTCCCGTACTTTTTTGATATGAAAAGTAATTTTACCAACCAGGCTAACGCCCATTATGGCGGTAAGTGACAGTGTTATTAAGCTGATAACAAATAGTGGAATTGACAGTAAAGCAAGATAGATCATCGCTGCGGTGGACAGAACTATGCCGTAAATCAGCTGGGGAAGATGGACAAATCCAACTGTGACATTGCGGATGTCAGTGCTTAATGAAGCTAGAAGGCGGGCGCTACCAATATTATCGACTTGTTCAATGTCGGTGTTAATTAACTGTTTAATGAGTTGGCAGCGCTTTAAGTAGACAAATTGATGCCCTAGTTTATGCAGTGCGATTTGAGCCCATGTTGTTATGATAAGTAATATCACTAAGAGCAATAAAAATTGCCACATTACTTTTGGTGTTAAGTTATTGGTGTCTAATAACCTGTATTGGATAAACGCTATAACGCCTAGAGTAAGCAGAGCACTAGTAAAGCTAAGCAATACGACAAAAGATAATGCCTTAAGTTGTTTGTTGGCTAATTGTCGAAGTAAATTCATAACATCTCTTTAGTTAAGATTTTTGATTTGTATTACCATTCTCATTTGATGTGTGTTTTATATCTCGTTTTTCTAGAGTAATGGTCTAGAGTCGGCGTAATCCCCACATTAAATACAACCCACCGATGATTGAGGCGACCATGCCAGCGGGGATTTCCTGTGGATATAGCCATTGTCGGCCAAGCCAATCGGATAAGAGCATCAGAAAACTTCCTACTAATGCTGCAGCAATAAGATGTTCTTTGGCGCGACTAAAGCCGAAGAGGCGGGCTAAATGAGGGGCCATTAATCCAACAAAACTTAATGGGCCAACAACAAGAGTTGCTGAGACGGTTAAACAGGCAGCCAAGAGCAACAGTGTTAATCGTGATGCAGCAGTCCGTAAACCTAGAGAGCTGGCGGTCGCTTGCCCTAAAGGAAGAATGTCTAGCCATTTGGATAATCCAAATGTGATACTGGTCAGTGCCGCTGTAATGATTACAAGTGGAAATAATGTACTGGCAGTCACGTAATATGTTGAACCTGCAAGCCACGCAAGAAATTCATAACTGCGAGGATCTCCGCCAGCTAAAATTAGACTCTGTATTGCGTTCATTAAGGCAGTGATAGCAACACCAGTTAAGAGTACGCGTTCAGGTTGAAAACCAGATTTTCTGTTTAATAGAATAATTAATCCCATGGTCGTTAAAGCACCCAATAAGCCTCCAACATAAAGACCCATAGTGCTGCTGGCTAAGCCTGCATAAAGCGTCACAATTAAACCAATTGCTGTGCCAGAGCTTATGCCAATGACTTCTGGGCTCGCCATAGGATTTCCACTGAGGCGTTGAATAATTGTTCCAGCAACGGCGAGCATAGCTCCAGCTAGTAATGCCGTTGTCAGTCTTGGAAGTCGCCATTCCAACATTGACCAGTCACCGTTTAATAGTAGCCATTGCCAACCATTATTTTGTATAGAGACGCTAGAAAAAATAAACAGGCCAATCATGAGTACACCGCATGTCCATAGGATGGCAGATTTGTTTAGCCTTTTTATTTGGTTTGTATGTCTAGTTAAGACTGTTTCGACTTGTGTTTGGCTTCGTATTGGTAATTTTGGAAGAAGCCATAACATCAAAGGAGCGCCAAGTGCCGCGGTGGCTGCACCGGTTTGAATGGCCATCGCCATAACACCAGGTAATTGTTGCACTAGTAAATCTGCTAAGGTCAGTAAAAGTGCGCCAATGATCATCGAGGAGATGAGTCGTGGGGCTAATCGACGGATGCCTGCTAAACGAGTGATGGCAGGCGCGGCAAGACCAATAAAGCCAATTATTCCAACACTGGCGACAACCCATGAAGTAAGTAGCACTGCTAGACCAAGACAAACAAAGCGCAGTTTAGCTAATGAAACTCCTAGGCTTTTTGCTCCCGATTCGGTTAGCTCTAAAAGTCTTAATGGCTTGAGAAAAATAAAAGCAATAATGACTGCAATAAGAATTCTTGGGAGCAAATAATGAACATTATCCCAGCCTGTTTGCACCAAAGATCCAGCTCCCCAAATCATCAAACCAGATAATTTCTCTTGATTTAGCATCAACAAAACAGTGCTAAAGGCGCTGAAGTATAAATTAATGACTAAGCCTGAAATGACGACAATGGTTGGAGATAAAGCCCTTCGCCAAGACAGCGCAAAGACCAAGCCCATAGTAATCAAACCGCCTGCTAGAGCGACCAAACTGTGAGACAGCTCAATAAGCCATGGAGTATAAATGGTCGCTAGCATTAGGCTAAAGCTGGCGCCGCTGGCAATGCCTAGAGTCGAGGGGGAGGCAATAGGGTTGCGAAGGACCTGTTGCATCAATAGACCTGCTACCGCTAATGCTGCTCCACATAGGAGTGTGGTAAATAGACGTGGCCACCAAGTTAGAGAAAGAGTGACTGAAGTATTCGATTGCCAATTTGTCTCAAATAGGCTGAAGATATTTTGGGTAAGGTTTCCACTGCTTGATAGCTGCCAACCTATTAGAAGTAAAACGAATGCAGCCAATAGACTGATAAGACTCACGGGGAGTAAGCGCATTATTCTGTCTCCTTAGTGAGTTTATTTGTCAGTAAAGTGGCAAATCTTACCGCTGATGGTATTGCGCCAAAACTCCATACTGGTGCGATATTTAAAACGGGGTAGCCTGTTTGTTTGATGAGATATTGCCAGTATTGGTCATTTTTAAGATGTTGTTCTACTCCAGCGGGGAGAGGGTCGATAATCACTATTTGGCCTTTGATACCATTCAATTTGTCTATGCCAACTAAAGAAAAACCCCAAACATTGGTTTTGTTATGCCAAGCGCTGTCTAAGCCAATTTCATTCGCTGCTACTTGATACATGCTGTTTTCACCGAATACCCGCACGTGGCGAGCATCCATAAATTGGATCATGATTAGTTCTGGTGTGCTTGTTGGGACTTCTTGTGCCAGTTGAGCCAATTTTATTTCTGATTGTTTGATTAATCGTTCAGCCGCGTTCTCTGTTTCAGTCTGTGCTGCAATTGAGCGTGTGTAGTCTTTTAAGGCTTGCCATGAAATATCATTTTTTTTATAGAGTGCAAGGTTTGTGACGGCTGCGATACGTGATAGTTGAGGCTCAAGGGATTGGAACATTGGGGATATAAAAATACGATCTGGTTTTAGTTCCGATAAGCGCTCCAAATTTGGCTGTGTACGTAGACCAAGATCAACTGTATTCGATGGAATTACGGGGGCTTTAACCCAGGAGTTATAATCGGCTACTTGTGCCGCTGCAACTGGGGGAAGTCCAAGCGCTAATAAAGTTTCAGTTTGCGTCCAGTCAATGGTTGCCACTTTTAGTGGAAGGGCTTGCTCTTGTTCAGCCATTGCAATATCACTGGTAGAACAGGCAAAAAGTATCAATAAATAAGAAAGATAAGCTTTCATAACGACCATTTGATTTCTGATTAATAAGGTATGGCGACGGGGTAACCCGCTGGGTGTTTAGATACGTGCATTTTGATGCCATAAATCTGCTGCAATTGATTCTGATTGAAAATGCTTTCTACAGAGCCAGCAGCAATCATTTCTCCACTGTGTAGTGCCACAATGTGATCGCAAAAACGAGCTGCCATATTAATATCGTGGATGACAATAATGACGCCTAAATTGAGTTTCTTACTGAGTTTTTTGATGAGATTAAGCATGTCCACTTGATGCGCAATATCAAGAGCTGAGAGAGGTTCATCAAGGAGAAGGTATTGCGTTCGTTGAGCTAATAACATGGCCAACCATAAGCGTTGGCGTTCGCCTCCAGATAATGTGTCGACCAGTCGATTGGCGTAGTGGTGAGTATCGGTTAGTGACATCGCTTCGTCGATGTATTGCTGATCTTGTTTATTTAATCGACCTAAGAGCCCATGCCAAGGGTAGCGACCAAAGCTGACAAGATCCCTTCCTGAAAGACTGTCTGTATCAGGAGTTTGTTGAGGGAGATATGCCACTTGCTGAGCAAACTTTTTTTGAGGCCAAGAGGAAATAGGTTGGCTATTTAGGAAAATATTGCCCGTTGTTGGCTTCTGTTGTTGGGCAAGTAGTTTTAAGAGCGTAGATTTTCCTGAACCATTATGACCCACCAGAGCGTAGATTTTTCCTGGTTCAAAGGCCATGGAAAAATTTGTTAATAAGGTGTGGTCACCGATACTAAACTGCAGTTCTTTAGACTCTATCATTCTTAAGGTTCTACCATTTTTTCGAATCAAAGCTTGAAAGTGATTAAAACCATCTTGAGTGTTTGTACGAAAACATCAAATGGAGGTGTATTTTATTGCTATTGGTAATGTTAATGCAAATCATTTGCAAAAATGATTGTTTTTTTGGCATTCTGTTGAAAGAGCCTGTTAAACCTGTTGAGAGTTTAAATAGTGATTAATTCCTTAGGCATTGATTGTTTATAAAGTTCAGATCAGCGAAAATAGTCGGCAACGAAATCACGATTAACATAACGGGGTTGAACGCAGGCTTTTTTGTCGAGTGTTTTAGAATCCGCGTATAACTTAAAAGAACACTTTAAATGGCAGATCAGAATTTTATAAATCAAGTAAGTGAAAGACGAACTTTCGCGATCATATCCCACCCAGATGCCGGTAAAACAACCATCACTGAAAAACTTTTGCTGCTTGGTCAGTTGATACAAACTGCAGGTTCTGTAAAGGGGCGTAAAGGTGATAAGCATGCAACATCTGACTGGATGGCGATGGAGCAACAGCGTGGTATTTCTATTACGTCTTCTGTCATGCAGTTTCCCTATAAAGATCGTATCGTCAATTTGCTAGATACACCTGGACACGAAGACTTCTCTGAAGATACCTATCGAACACTGACGGCTGTTGACTCTGTATTGATGATTATTGACGGAGCAAAAGGGGTAGAGGATCGTACCATCAAATTGATGGACGTTTGTCGCTTGCGAGACACTCCTATCCTAACCTTTATCAATAAAATGGACCGAGATATTCGTGATCCTATTGAGCTATTGGATGAAGTGGAAGACGTTCTTAAGATTGCCGCCGCGCCGATTACTTGGCCAATTGGTATGAGTGACTTTTTCAAAGGTGTTTATAACTTATATACCGACACTATTCATGTGTTTGTTCGAGGTCGTGGCCATACTTTGATGGATGATATCCAAATCCAAGGTTTGCACTCTGATGAAGCGAAAGAGTTGCTTGGTGATGATTGGGATGACTATTTAGAAGAAATTGAACTGGTGCGCGGTGCAAGCCATGAGTTTGATCAAGAGGCGTATCTAGCAGGTGAGCTGACTCCTGTATTTTTTGGTACTGCTTTATCTAACTTTGGTGTTCGTGAAATGTTAGACGGTTTTGTTCAGTGGGCGCCTGCACCTATTGATCGTGAAACCAACAGTCGGACAGTGGAAGCGAAAGAAGAAAAGTTCTCGGGCTTTATTTTCAAAATACAAGCCAATATGGACCCTAAACACCGTGACCGTATCGCTTTTATGCGGGTGTGTTCTGGTACTTATAGTCGTGGCATGAAAATGCGCCATTGTCGTATTGGTAAGGACATTAAAGTAACGGATGCCGTGTCGTTTACAGCGGGTGATCGTGAAGGCCTAGAAGAGGCGTTTTCGGGTGACATTATTGGTTTGCATAATCATGGAACCATTCAGATTGGCGACACTTTTACAGAAGGTGAAGATTTAAAATTCACTGGTATTCCTCACTTTGCTCCTGAGTTGTTCCGTCGTGTTCGTTTAAAAGATCCTATGAAGATGAAGGCTCTACAAAAGGGGTTGCAGCAGCTTTCTGAAGAGGGTTCAACTCAATTGTTTATGCCGCAGCGTAACAATGAACTGATTGTCGGTGCCGTGGGGCAGTTGCAATATGAAGTGGTTGCGTACCGTCTAAAAGACGAATACAAAGTGGAATGTATATACGAGCCAGTGAATGTGAACACCGCTCGTTGGGTGGAGTGTGATGATCCGAAAAAATTTGAAGAGTTCAAGAATAAGTGTCGTGATAACTTGGCGATTGATGGCGGTGGTCATTTAACATATTTAGCGCCAACGCGAGTGAACTTGATGATGGCAGAAGAGAAGTGGCCTGATGTTCGCTTCCGATCGACGCGAGAACATTGATCAATACTTGACTAAATTACTCGGATAAGCGGATAATTCATCTATTGAAATGGCTTTAGTGGTATTGGAATGAGCATGGTTGAATCGATTGATCCTATTGAATTTACAGACGCAGCGGCTGCGAAGCTGCAATCTTTAATCGAAGAAGAAGAGAATGATCGACTCATGTTGCGTGTGTATGTAACAGGGGGCGGTTGTTCTGGCTTTCAGTACGGCTTTACATTTGATGAAGAACATCAAGAGGATGATACCGAAGTAAAGCGAAACGGGGTGACTTTGGTTGTTGATCCATTAAGTTTTCAATACTTAGTTGGGGCGGAAGTGGATTACAAAGAAAACCTAGAAGGCTCGCGCTTTGTTGTGCAAAACCCTAATGCCACATCTACTTGTGGTTGCGGTGCGAGTTTCAGTATTTAGTTTAGTAAAAAATGACGTAAAACCTCTTGTGCTTCAGGGTGCAAGAGGTTTTTTGCGTTATGCCTTAGTGTATAGGTTGCTTGCTTGGCGTGCCTTTTCTTCTTCGCTGATGGAGTTGCCTTCGATAGGTTTGTAATGACCAACAAACAGTAGTCCAATTCGGTTGTCTCCTAGTATTACGGGAGTCAGGTTGTTGTTTTTTGTCCTCCAAACCCTTAAACCGAAGGTTTGACTGGGGAGGGCGCTTTCTTCACTCATTATTCTGCTCTGGTTGATATGAGCATAAAGTGGCGAAAGCTGATCCGGCTCACCGTCTTGATCTAACAAGATATGGTGATGGGTGATTTGTTGTTCGAGAAAATCTGGCGGATAAGGTGTGCGTAAAACGGGGAGCCAGCTTTCTTTTGGAAATGTATGGAATAAGCTGGGGACCTCAGGCGAACCGTTGTTTGGCGATATTAAAAGAGTCATATCTATAGGGATGCCATAAGATGGTTTAACTGGTATGTGGAATATTAGTTGTTTAGCTGGTGGTCGCCTAGGAATTTCTGGTTCCAAATAACCATCTAATCTCTTGTTTTGTTGGTTTCCCACAGGCGGTACTTGTAAGGGTAAGGTCCAGTCTTTTATATCTAGATTTAGTTCTTCTGGTGAATGTACATGTAGGCTGCTGTTTAAAATATGGCTTAGCGCATGCTCTATCAAATTGGCAAAAACACTTGTAGAAGCGGTAAGAGGTGTCTTGGATTGACTATTTAAGTGTATTTCCTTTACTTGATGAGCTGCAGAACTTAAGTCGACCGAGTCTTTGCTATTAATATTAGGGCGATACTTGCCCCTAGAGATTAACTTTCTCTCGTTCGGCTGAGTGCTGGCTCTGCTAAGTGCCTCGATAAATAGCATGATACGACTCCTTTGTTAGTGCAAAGGTATCGGCCATTATTGTGAAGAGTTTAGAGATAGTCTAGTTTTTGTTCAAAAAATAGACTATCTCTGTTGTTTGCTTTTAACGTAGTAGATTGGAAAGCTTTGGGTTGGCTTCTAATGCAGCTCGATAAAAAAGTGCTACTTTGCCAATGATTTGAACGGTTTCGCATTTCATTATTTTGCTGATTTCTTCAATTAAAGCGGTACGAACTTCACGGTCAGCAACGCTTATGCGTATTTTTATCAGTTCGTGATCTTCAAGAGCGCGATCGATTTCGGTTAAAACTGGTTCAGTTAGACCGTTGCCCGCAATCATAACCACAGGATTAAGGGAGTGGCCGATTAGGCGATATTGCTTTTTTTGGGCGTTTGTAAGACTCATAGTAAAAATTTCTCATATTAGTTGACCCTCTTTATTGGAGGCTTAAGAGGTTAAGCGATATTATAGCGGAATATTGATTGATTTAGGTATGATGAAAACGTGGCAAGATCAAAAAGTAGTAATAATTGGATGAAGGAACATTTTGACGATCCTTATGTCAAAAAGTCCCAGCAAGATGGTTATCGCTCTAGGGCAAGCTATAAGCTGATAGAGATTAATGATAAGGATAAGCTTTTTAGACCAGCAATACGTGTTGTAGACTTAGGGGCTGCTCCCGGTGGTTGGTCGCAAGTGGCGGCAAAGTTGGTTGGTGATAAGGGAACTGTTGTGGCTTCTGATATATTGGAAATGGCGCCGCTGCCTGGTGTAAGTTTTGTTCAGGGAGATTTTACTGAGCAAGAGGTATATGAGGCAATTCTAACAGAAGTTGGAGATGAAAAAGCGGATCTTGTAATTTCGGATATGGCCCCCAATATGAGTGGGAATAGTTCTTCTGATCAGCCGCAGGCTATGTATCTTGTTGAA
Source organism: Marinomonas sp. CT5 (assembly GCF_018336975.1). Taxonomy (NCBI): domain Bacteria; kingdom Pseudomonadati; phylum Pseudomonadota; class Gammaproteobacteria; order Oceanospirillales; family Oceanospirillaceae; genus Marinomonas; species Marinomonas sp. CT5. Next base: position 884,145 of record NZ_CP025572.1, read on the forward strand.
CTTGCTTTGGATATGGCGACTCAAGTGTTGCGTCCGGGTGGAAACTTTCTGGTAAAAGTGTTCCAGGGAGAGGGATTTGATGAATATCTTAAAACCATGCGGTCACAATTTGGGTCGGTTGTAACGCGTAAGCCAGACGCATCGCGAGCAAGAAGTCGCGAAGTTTACTTATTAGGAAGACAATATAAAGGTTAATGGGGTATGTTCTGGTATGATTGCCAGTAACATTTTAAATAACCGTTAAGAGGTGTGCTCTTGAACGATATGCTGAAAAATATACTGTTGTGGTTGGTTATCGCTGCTGTACTACTAACTGTGTTTAATAATTTTAATACGACTCCTGATACAAATCGCATCTCATACTCTGAGTTTGTGAAAGAAGTTCAAGATGGCCGTATAGCTAAAGTGGTTGTTGATGGATATACCATTAGTGGTAGCCGAACCAGTGGTGATACTTTTGATACTGTTCGTCCCGCTGCAGCTGATCCAAAAATTATGGATGACTTGCTACGAAATAATGTTGTTGTTGAAGGGCGTATGCCAGAACAGCAAAGCATTTGGACTCAACTTCTTGTTGCTAGCTTTCCTATTCTCCTGATTCTTGCCATCTTTATGTTTTTTATGCGCCAGATGCAAGGTGGCGGTGGCGGTAAAGGTGGTCCAATGTCTTTTGGTAAATCCAAGGCACGTCTGCTTCCAGAAGATCAAATTAAAACAACTTTTGCTGATGTGGCTGGTTGTGATGAAGCGAAAGAAGACACAGAAGAGCTTGTAGACTTCTTGAGAGAGCCAAGCAAATTTCAACGCCTTGGCGGTAAAATTCCGCGCGGCATCTTGATGTGCGGGCCTCCAGGTACAGGTAAAACCCTATTGGCTAAAGCCATTGCTGGCGAAGCAAAAGTCCCATTCTTTACCATTTCCGGTTCAGACTTTGTTGAAATGTTTGTCGGTGTTGGTGCTTCCCGTGTTCGTGATATGTTTGAACAAGCGAAGAAGCACGCACCATGCATCATCTTTATCGATGAGATTGATGCGGTTGGTCGTAATCGTGGTTCCGGTATGGGCGGCGGTAATGATGAACGTGAGCAGACGTTGAACCAATTGCTAGTGGAAATGGATGGCTTTGAAGGTAACGAAGGTATTATCGTTATTGCTGCAACCAACCGTCCCGATGTATTGGATCCTGCGTTACTTCGACCTGGTCGTTTTGACCGTCAAGTACAAGTTGGTTTGCCAGATATTCGTGGTCGTGAGCAGATTCTTAAAGTGCATTTGCGTAAAGTGCCTTGCGATGATGATGTGGAACCAAAAAACATTGCTCGTGGTACACCAGGTTTCTCAGGTGCTGATTTGGCGAACCTAGTTAACGAGGCCGCTCTGTTTGCAGCTCGTTCTAATCGTCGATTGGTTAATATGGAACAGCTTGAGCTAGCTAAAGACAAAATTCTCATGGGGGCTGAACGCAAAACCATGGTGATGAGTGATAAGGAAAAGCTTAATACGGCTTACCATGAAGCGGGTCATACCATTATTGGTTATTTAATGCCTGAGCATGATCCAGTATATAAAGTCTCTATTATTCCTCGAGGTCGTGCACTTGGTGTGACTATGTATTTACCTGAAGAAGATAAGTACAGCGTTAGTAAGCGTGGGCTTGAAAGTCAAGTTTGTAGTTTGTATGGCGGTCGTATTGCTGAAGAAATGATTCATGGTTTTGAAGGGGTTTCTACAGGTGCTTCTAACGACATAGAGCGAGCTACCAGTATTGCTCGTAATATGGTGACGAAATGGGGGTTGTCGGAGAAATTAGGGCCATTTGCCTACGAGGAAGATGATAATAGTGGGAGCTATATTTCTGGTCCTACAGGTAGTAAGGCAAACTATTTTTCTCCTGAGACAGGTAAAACCATTGATGCTGAGGTTCAGGATATTATTAATCGTTGCTATGAAAAAGCGACTCAGATTCTTCATGATAACCGCTCTAAGTTGGATGTTATGGCAGAAGCTTTGATGCAATATGAAACGATTGATGCTAAGCAAATTAAAGAGATTATGGAAGGAAAGAAACCGTCTGCACCAGAAGGGTGGTCTGATCCAAGTGCAAACTCTCCTAAAGAAGGTGATGTGGAAGAGATGAAGGGGGATGTTGTGATAGGTGATGATGCTCATGACCTTTCATCTGAGTCAGGAGATACTGATTCCTCATCAGGACAGGCTTCTCCCAAGCCTTCCGGAGAGTAGTTTGAAAATCACTTTTTAAAAATGAAAATGGTTTTTTCATGTCATTAATGCTTTTTGGGGACAAGTCATTAGACTTGTCCCTTCCTCATGTTATGGGGATTCTAAATGTCACGCCAGACTCTTTTTCTGATGGTGGTGCTTTCAATTCTTTGGACGCTGCGTTACGTCAATCTGAAAAAATGATTCAAGAAGGGGGGAGTATCATTGATGTTGGTGGTGAATCAACTCGACCTGGTGCTTCCCCTGTTTCTACTCAGCAGGAACTGGATCGTGTCCTCCCTATTGTTGAGGCAATAAAAAAACGCTTTGATATTGTTGTTTCTGTCGATACAAGTACTCCTGAGGTTATTCGTGGCTCAGCTGCTTTAGGGGCTGGACTAATCAATGATGTAAGAGCGCTTGAGCGTGATGGTGCCTTGCAGGCTGCAGCTGAAACAGGCTTGCCTATTTGCTTGATGCATATGAAAGGGGGGCCGCAGACCATGCAGAGTCAGGCAGAGTATGTTTCTGTCGTTGATGACGTGGTGAGTTATTTGAGTTCTAGGGTTGAATTGTGTGAATCTGTTGGGATTTCTCGTTCGCGATTGATTTTAGATCCAGGTATTGGATTTGGTAAGACACTGTCTCATAACTTATCTTTACTAAATCATACCGAAGTATTTAAAAGTTTGGGTTTTGAGGTTCTTATTGGGCTTTCGAGAAAGACCATGATTGGAGAAGCTTTAGGTTTGCCAGTCGAGGAGCGGCTGTACGGTACGATGGGGGCAAACGCTTCCGCTTACTTAAAAGGTGCTCGTATTTTTAGAGTTCATGATGTTAAGCCTCATGTTGAGATGTTGGCTTTGATGTCCCGTATTGAGAGAGAGGGCTAATGCGTAAATATTTTGGTACAGATGGGATTCGTGGGAAGGTAGGAACCGCGCCCATTACTCCTGAGTTTATGTTGAAATTGGGGTGGGCTGCAGGTCAAGTTTTTAAAGAAAATGATAAAAAAATATTGATTGGTAAAGATACTCGTATCTCTGGTTATATGTTTGAATCTGCCCTTGAAGCTGGCATTGTTGCCGCTGGTGCGGATGTTCGTTTGGTTGGTCCAATGCCAACGCCTGCGATTGCTTACCTTACTCGAACATTTCGAGCAAGTGCGGGCATTGTTATTAGTGCATCTCATAACCCTTATACGGATAATGGTATTAAATTTTTCTCCTCTGAAGGTGGTAAGGTTTCAGACGAAATAGAGGAGCGAATTGAATATTATCTAGAGCAGCCAATGGAAGTGGTGGAGTCTAGTTTGATTGGTCGAGCAAAACGTATTGATGATGCTGCTGGTCGTTATATTGAATATTGTAAAGGGACTTTCCCTATTGGGTTGCAGTTAAGTGGTTTAAAAATAGTTGTTGATTGTGCTGATGGTGCTACTTATCACGTTGCGCCACGAGTCTTTAGTGAGTTGGGGGCTGATGTTATCCCGATTGGCGTAAATCCTGATGGCTTGAATATCAATGAGTTTAGTGGGGCAACTAAGCCTGAGTTACTGTGTAAGAATGTTTTGGCTGAGCAGGCTGATTTAGGGATTGCGCTAGATGGTGATGGGGATCGATTGATTTTGGTTGATCGCCATGGTGTTGTGCGTGACGGTGATGATGTTCTCTATATTATTGCTAATCATTTGATGCGAACAGGCCGTTTTAGTGGCGGGGTTGTTGGGACTTTGATGAGTAATTTTGGGTTGGAGTTAGCCTTTTCAGAAACCGGAATAGGCTTTAGTCGTGCTGCTGTTGGTGATAGGTATGTTAACGAAAAACTTATGCAGCATGGTTGGGTGTTAGGTGGTGAGCCATCAGGGCATATTGTTTGTAGGTCTATTACAACAACTGGTGATGGTATCATTGCCGCTCTTCAGGTGCTAAGGGCTATGGTAGAAGAAGGTCAGGCGCTTGATGAGCTTTTGGTTGGTTTGGTTAAGTTTCCACAAAAACTAAAGAATATTCGAGTTGCAGAGCGCTTTGTTCCAAATGAAGAGCCGGCGCTGCAGAAAGCTATAGCTATCGCTAATGAGCGTTTGAATGGTTTGGGGCGAGTGTTGTTGCGTGCTTCCGGTACTGAACCTCTGATTCGAGTGATGGTAGAGGGGCGTGATGATGCTACGGTTGATGAACTTGTTGATTATTTAGTTGATGAGGTTAACTCGGTAGTGGCAGCAAAAATGAATAGTTGATAATAATTTATTGCTCTCTGAAAATAAAAAACTTGAAACCAATGCGTCCATTCCATAGAATGGGCGCCTCGAATTTAGGGGTTAGAATATGATTCGTCAAAAGATAGTGGCTGGTAACTGGAAAATGAATGGCTCCAAGGAGTCAATCCAGACATTAATTAGTGGCTTGCTTGATATGGACGGTTCTAACTCGGAAGTGGTTATTGCTCCCTCTTTTCCTTATTTGTCTCAGGTCCATGACCTGATAGATGGTAGTAATCTTGTTATGGCTGCTCAGAATGCCAGTCAAGAGGAAAAGGGTGCCTTCACAGGGGAAGTTTCTGTCTCTATGTTGGCTGACTTTGGGGTTAAATATATCTTGTTGGGTCATTCAGAGAGGCGCTCTCTTTATGGCGAAACGGATGAAGTAGTTGCTTCTAAGGTAAAAACGGTATTGGGTTTTGGTTTGATTCCTATGCTTTGTATAGGTGAAACCTTGGAAGAGCGCGAATCAGGTAAAACGCTTGAGGTTTGTGAACGTCAAATCCAGGCTGTGATTGATGTTGTTGGTGTTGAATCATTTGCAAAAATGACGATTGCTTATGAACCGGTTTGGGCAATTGGTACTGGTTTATCGGCTAGTGCTGATCAGGCTCAAGAAGTGCATCAATCAATTAGGGCTTTTTTGGCTAAGTCATCAGAATCAGTTTCTGAAAAAGTTCAGATCTTGTATGGCGGAAGTGTGAAGGCATCAACTAGCTCGGCTTTGTTTAAAATGCCTGATGTAGATGGTGCTCTTGTTGGTGGTGCATCTCTTGATGCTAAAGAATTTATAGCGATAGTAAAGACAGCAGGTTAATTAATGGAAGCACTAATTTTAGTTTTGCATGTACTCGCAGCGGTACTAATTATTGCACTCGTTTTACTGCAGCAAGGTAAAGGTGCAGATGCAGGTGCTTCATTTGGTGGTGGTGCATCTCAAACCGTATTTGGTAGCCAAGGTGGTGGTAGTTTCTTTGGGAAAATGACGGCTGTATTTGCTTTGGTGTTTTTTCTAACTAGCTTTGGTTTGGCTTTTTTTGCGAGTGAAAAAGCGAAAAGTGTTTCCGGCGCAGTTGATTTTGTTCCTTCTGCTCCTCAAGTTGAAGAGACAGTGAATTTGCCTGAGTTGGGTGAAAAGAAAAAAACATCATCTGACCTACCAGTAACTGAGTAATATTAAGCTATTTAAGTTCTGTGTGTTTTTTGAAGTGAATTTGCGGATGTGGCGGAATTGGTAGACGCGCCACCTTGAGGGGGTGGTGAGCATCGCTCGTGGGGGTTCGAGTCCCCCCATCCGCACCAATATTGAATTGATGTCGTGTTTTGTGTATGATGTCGACATATTGATGCAGAGTAATCTGGTTTGTCGAGATTTTGTCTCTTCTGAAGAGGTTGGTCTTATGGTTTTCCTAGTTTAGGTATTCGCACCAGTTTGTTCTTAGTGTTTAATGTCAGGATAGACGGCCTTCTTTGGAAGGATACTCTCTCAGTAAGATTTGAGTAGAGTGCTGAGAACCCCTATATGGGGTTTTTTGTTATCTGTACTGTTACGTTTATAAATGGAAATGGGCCTAGAGCCCGTTTTTTGTTTCTGCGTTTTACAAAATTGGTTTTCGGAGAAAACGATTGTCAGCAAAATATACGATTTTAGAAGAACTTATTCGACCAGTCGTTGAAGGTTTAGGGTTTGAGTTTTGGGGTATGGAGTACTTATCTTTAGGTAAGGACTCTGTACTTCGCATTTATATTGAAACGGATGATGAAAAAGGGATTGATGTAGAAGATTGCGCCCGAGTTAGCCGTCAAGTTAGTTCTATTCTAGATGTTGAAGACCCAATCACAGGTGAATACAACCTAGAGGTATCGTCACCAGGTTTAGATCGGCCTTTATTTAGTTTGGCTCAATATCAGGCTTATATCGGTTCTATTGTTTCTTTGCGTTTACGTGTGCCTTTTGATGGTCGCCGTAAGTTTAAAGGGCAACTAATGGGGATCGAAAGCGAAGATGTTGTTATTCGCGTAGATCAAGAAGAATACTTATTGCCTATCGATTTGATTGATAAGGCGAATGTTGTTCCACAATTTTAAAAATTAACCTTGAAGAGAGGCTAAAAGGATGAGCAAAGAAATTCTTTTGGTAGTGGAAGCCGTTTCCAACGAGAAAGATGTTCCGAAACAAGTTATTTTCGAAGCCGTTGAAATTGCTTTAGCTAGTGCTGCCAAACGCCGTTTTGAAGAAGATGCATTAATTCGTGTCTCTATCGATCAGCGTTCCGGTGATTATAAAACATACCGACAGTGGCATATTGTTGCCGATGAAGACTATTCTGCGCCAGCTTATGAGCTGACAATTGATGATTCTGAAGAGCAAAACCTTGGTGTAGGCATCGGAGAAATTTACGAAGAAGAAGTCGAGTCTGAGGTATTTGGACGTATTGCAGCGCAAACAGCAAAGCAGGTGATCGTACAAAAAGTGCGTGAAGCCGAACGTGCTAAAATGGTTGCTTTATATGCAGAGAAAGTTGGCAAGTTAGTTCATGGTCAAGTTAAAAAAGTCACTCGTGATAGTTTGATTATTGACTTAGGAGAAAATGCGGAAGCGTCTTTGCCAAAAGATCAATTGATTGCTCGTGAAAGCTTTAGAATGAACGACCGAATTCGTGCTTTGTTGCTCGAGATTCGTGATGACAGTCGTGGCGCTCAATTGATTCTTTCGCGTAATGATCCTGCGTTTATGATTGAGTTATTCCGTCTTGAAGTACCAGAGATTTCAGAAGAAGTTATTGAAATTCGTGGCGCGGCTCGTGACCCAGGCTTACGTGCTAAAATTGCAGTGAAAACAAATGACCGACGCATTGATCCGATAGGTGCTTGTGTCGGTATGCGTGGAGCACGAGTTCAAGCTGTTTCCAATGAAATGAATGGCGAACGTGTGGATATTGTGCTTTGGGATGATAACCCAGCTCAGCTAGTTATCAATGCAATGGCTCCAGCGGAAGTTGACTCAATTGTCATTGATGAAGATGCACATTCTATGGATGTTGCGGTTAAGAGTGATAATTTAGCGCAAGCGATTGGCCGTAATGGGCAAAATGTTCGTTTGGCTTCGACCCTGACTGGTTGGTCTTTAAATGTTATGACCAGTGAAGATGCAGAAGCGAAACAACAAGAAGAATCTCAAAAATTGATTGATATTTTTGTTTCTGGATTGGATATAGATGATGATTTAGCCATTCAAATGGTTGATGAAGGATTCTCTTCATTGGAAGAGGTTGCCTATATCCCAATGGAAGAAATGTTAGAAATTGACGGATTTGATGAAGATTTAGTAAATGAACTGCGTTCACGAGCAAAAGAAGCCTTATTAAATCAAGCGCTTCAAGCTGAAGAGCAATTGGACGGTGCCAAACCTGCTGCTGATTTACTAGCAATGGAAGGCATGGACAATCATCTTGCTTTAGTTCTCGCTTCTATGGGAGTAATTACCATGGAAGATTTAGCTGAACAATCAGTTGATGAGTTGCTTGAAATTGAAGGCATGACAGAAGATCGTGCAGGTAGTCTTATTTTGACTGCTCGTGCACCTTGGTTTGCTGAATCTGAATAAAATCTGAGTACATAAGGGGGAACTTAATGACAGTTCAAACCGTAAAGATACTATCCGAGCTGGTAAATACGCCAGTCGATAAGCTACTAGCTCAGATGAAAGACGCTGGCCTACCTCAAACGAGCGCAAGCCAAGAAGTCTCTGAAGTTGAAAAGCAAACACTGCTTAATTATCTAAAGCGTCAACATGGCGAAGAAGGCGATAAAAGCCAACGTATTACTCTGCAACGTAAAACAACGAGCACTTTGTCTCGTGACGGCGGAAAAGCGGTCAATGTAGCCGTTAAGAAAAAGCGCACTTATGTTAAACGTGATGATGTTGATGAAGAGGCTAAAAAGCAAGAGGAGTTGCTTGCGAAGCGTCTTGCGGAAGAGCAAGAGCGTTTAGCGGAAGAAAAAGCTCGTTTAGAAGCCGAGCGTAAGCTTGAAGAAGAGAAAGCGGCTAAAGCTAAAGCTGAAGCCGAAGAAAAAGCGCGCCAAGAAGCCGCTGTGAAAGCAGTTGTCGCGGATGCTGGCGCGGTCAATGAAACGGAGCAGTATGTTTCCGATACAGGAGCGGCAGAACCCGTGGAATCACCGAAGCAGCCTAAGGCATCAAAAAAAGTATCTCAACCAGCGATGGATAATAAAAAGTCAACTGTTGCGCCAAAAGGTAAAAAAGGTGCAGTAAGACATGATAACGACAAAGACAAACCTCGTGGTCGAGTTAATCCAGATAATAAGCGTTCACGTGTTAATGTGAATGATGAAGACGAATTTACTCGTCGTGGTAAATTGGGTCGTAAAAATAAAAAGCCGTCAAAACAAGAGCACGGCTTTCAAAAACCTACGGCCAAAATGATCCATGAAGTGGCATTGCCAGAAAGTATCACCGTTGCAGATCTTGCTGAAAAAATGGCCGTTAAAGGCGCTGAAGTTATTAAGATCATGTTTAAGATGGGGGCAATGGCAACTATCAATCAAACTATTGATCGTGATACAGCGACTTTGGTTGTTGAAGAAATGGGTCATACGGTTAAATATATCGATGAAAATGCCGTCGAAAATGACATGATCGAAGCCATTGATTATGACGGTGAAGCGATTAAGCGTGCGCCTGTTGTGACTGTAATGGGTCACGTTGACCACGGTAAAACCTCGTTGCTCGATTATATTCGTACTACACGAGTTGCCGCAGGCGAATCTGGTGGTATTACACAGCATATTGGTGCATACCATGTAGAAACACCTCATGGAATGGTGAGTTTCTTGGATACACCTGGACACGCTGCGTTTACTTCTATGCGTGCTCGTGGCGCGAAAGCAACGGATATCGTTATCCTTGTTTGTGCCGCTGATGATGGTGTGATGCCACAAACGATTGAGGCTATACAGCATGCTCGCGCGGCTGAAGTGCCAATGGTTGTTGCGATTACGAAGATAGATAAAGAAGGTGCAGACTTAGATCGTGTTAAAAACGAGCTTGTTGCACAAGAAGTGGTGCCTGAAGAATGGGGCGGTGACGTTCAGTTTGTTGGTGTATCGGCTAAATCAGGTGAAGGTATTGAAGAGCTATTAGAAGCGATTCTTTTGCAATCTGAAGTGCTTGAATTGACGGCTGTACCAAGCGCTCCAGCGAAAGGTGTGGTTGTTGAAGCTCGTCTTGATCGTGGTCGTGGCTCCGTGGCTACCTTACTTGTCCAAAATGGTACTTTGAATAAAGGTGACATCGTTTTGGCTGGTCTTCAAATGGGGCGTGTTCGTGCCTTGTTAGATGAAAATGGTAAAGCAATCAACGCTGCAGGCCCTTCTATTCCAGTTGAGATCCTTGGTCTTGATGGAACACCAGAAGCGGGTGAAGAGTTCATTGTTGTAGCGGATGAGCGTAAAGCTCGTGAAGTAGCTAACTTCCGTCAAGGTAAGTACCGTGAAGTTCGCTTTGCGCGTCAGCACTCTGCTAAATTGGAGAACTTGTTCTCTGAAATGGGCAAAGATGAAGTTCGTACATTGAACGTGGTTCTTAAAGCGGATGTTCGTGGTTCTCTAGAGGCCTTGATCAAATCGTTGACGGATCTGAATACAGATGAAGTGAAAGTAAATGTTGTGTCTAGTGGCGTGGGTGGTATTACCGAAACAGACGCTACTTTGGCTCTTGCTTCTGACGCCGTTATCTTTGGCTTTAATGTTCGTGCCGATAGTTCAGCTAAGCAGTTTATCGAGCGTGAAAGCATTGATCTTCGCTACTACAGCGTTATCTACAACATCATTGATGATGTGAAATCAGCATTGTCTGGCATGTTGTCTCCAGATCTTCGTGAAGACATTAAAGGTACTGCCGAAGTTCGTGACGTGTTCCGTTCACCTAAGTTTGGTTTGATTGCGGGCTGTATGGTCATCGAAGGTACGGTATACCGCAACAAACAGATTCGCGTATTGCGTGATGATGTTGTTATCTACGAAGGTGAGCTTGAATCTCTTCGTCGTTTCAAAGATGCTGTTAACGAAGTTAGCCGCGGTATGGAATGTGGTATCGGCGTGAAAAACTACAACGATGTAAAAGTTGGCGATAAAATCGAGGTTTTTGAAACCGTCGAAGTAGCGCGTACACTTTAATAGGGCAAAATCATGGCAGGCGAATTTAGTCGTACTAGTCGGATTGGTGACCAGCTCCAAAAGGAGCTGGCGTCCTTGATCCAGTTTGAAGTAAAAGATCCGCGTTTAGGATTGGTTACTGTCAACGAAGTGCGTGTAGCAAAAGATTTGGGCTATGCGGATATTTATTACACCGTACTTGGTAAAGATGACCAGCCAGAAGTATTGGCAGAGAACCAAGCTGCACTTGATAGTGCAAAAGGGTTCTTGCGTCGTCGCTTAGCACAAGAAGTAAAACTTCGTGTGATGCCGCATTTGCGTTTCCATTACGACCAGAGTGTGGTTAATGGCTCTCGCATGTCGGCTCTGATTGACGAAGCGATTCGTGATGATGAGACCAAAAACGGTAACGAAGTCGAGTAATAAGTTCGTATGGTTAAAGCAAAATGGCGTTCGGTAGACGGTATTGTTCTACTGAACAAGCCGATAGGTTTAAGTTCTAACCAAGCATTGCAACGTGTTCGTCGTCTCTATCAAGCGGCTAAAGCGGGTCACACTGGCGCGCTAGATCCATTGGCAACAGGTATGTTGCCAATGTGTCTTGGTGAAGCAACAAAATTTTCGCAATACTTGTTGGATGCAGATAAGCGTTATTTAACTTGTATTCAGCTAGGTAAAAGGACGACTACGGGGGATCGTGAGGGGGACGTTTTAACCGAAGAGTTAATTCCTGACCTTACTGATGAATCCCTAGAAGCCATTCTGGATGGCTTTCGTGGTGAGATTGAGCAAATTCCACCCATGTACTCCGCTTTAAAGCATGAAGGTAAGCCTCTGTATGAATATGCTCGTCAGGGTATTGTCATAGAGAGGAAACGCCGTCGCGTTACTATTTCTAACCTAACCCTAGTTTCAAGAACCAAAGATACACTGACACTCGATATTCAGTGTTCTAAAGGAACTTATATTCGCACTATTGGTGAGGATATCGGTGAGGCATTGGGTTGTGGAGCGCATTTGCACTCTTTGCATCGTATTTCGACCGCAGGTTATTTGCCAGAGAATATGATGACGCTAGAAGAGTTTGAAGCGATAGCGGAGCAAGGTTATGACGCGTTAGACTCGCATCTAATCACAATGGATACTGCTGTTGAACATTTCGCGAAAGTAGAACTGCCTGAGTCGGATACAATGAATATGATGTTTGGTAGAACCGTCGTCAGTCCAGTCTCATTGGCTAATGAGACGGTTGTCAGAATGTACGATTTTGGCTCTCAGCGTTTCTTAGGGCTTGGGCAAATAAAAGGCACGTCACTTCGTCCTTATCGATTGGTAAATACTAGCGAGTTCTCTTTATAAATAGCAGTGAGTTCTGCTAAAAAGAGTGTTAAACTTGTTGGCCTAGGATAACTGAAAATATGCTCGGCTATCCTTTACTTTTAATAGCATATTAATTTGGAGATTAAGATTATGGCATTGTCTGCAGAATCAAAAGCAGCGTTGGTAAAAGAGTTTCAAGTAGCGGAAGGTGACACGGGTTCTCCTGAAGTTCAAGTAGCATTGTTGACTAAGAACATCGAAGGTCTTCAAGGTCACTTTAAAGCTCATATCCACGACCATCATTCTCGTCGCGGTCTTATCCGTATGGTAAACCAGCGTCGTAAGTTGTTGGATTACCTTAAGCGTAAAGATGCAGCTCGTTACACTAGTTTGATCAAAAAACTAGGTCTGCGTCGCTAAGACTGAGAAAGGGCCATAAATTATTATGGCCCTTTTTTTATTGGTCTCCCAAGGGACAGCCTGTACTTCATATGCGCTTTTCGTTCTTCAAATGAAGGCGTTTAAAGAGTCCATATGAGTACTGGCTTAAAAAGAGGTCTTTGGGAGAAGAATTTTTTTAATAAAAGGAATACGTGTGAGTATTACTACTAAGACTTTTCAGTTCGGTAACGATACCGTAACTCTAGAAACTGGCCGCATAGCTCGTCAAGCAACAGGTGCTGTTCTATGTACAATTGGTGATGCACAAGTACTGGCGACAGTTGTTGGTGCTAAATCAGCTAAACCAGGTCAAGACTTCTTCCCATTATCTGTTCATTATCAAGAGCGTGCTTACGCGGTTGGTAAAATTCCAGGTGGATTTTTAAAACGTGAAGGTCGTCCTTCTGAAAAAGAGACGCTAACTTCTCGTTTGATCGACCGTCCAATTCGTCCATTATTCCCTAAAGGGTTTATGAACGAAGTTCAGGTTGTTTGTACCGTTATGTCTACTAACACTAACCTAGACGCTGATATTGCGGCTATGTTGGCAACCTCTGCTGCATTGACTATTTCTGGTATTCCATTTAATGGTCCTATTGGTGCTGCTCGTGTTGGTTTTAACGATGAGTCTGGTTATGTTCTTAACCCAAGCTACTCAGATCTAGAAGGATCTTTGCTAGACATGGTTGTAGCAGGCACAAAAGACGCTGTATTGATGGTTGAGTCTGAAGCGCAAGAGCTTACAGAAGACGAAATGCTAGGTGCGGTTCTTTATGCTCACAAAGAAATGCAAACGGCTATTTCTGCTATCACTGATTTCGCAGCAGAGTGCGCTAAGCCTCGTTGGGATTGGGAAGCTGAAGCAGCAAATGTTTCTTTGTCTGATGCACTTCAATCTGGTTACGCGGCTAAAATCGAAGATGCGTACGGTATTAGTGAAAAAATGGCTCGTTATGCTCAACTAGGCGTTGTTCGTGATGAAGCCGTTGCGGAGCTTGTTACTGAAGAAGGTGAGTTCACAGAAGCGGATGTGACTGGTGCTTTTTCTAAATTAGAAAAACGCATCGTTCGTCGTCGTGTAATCGACGGTAAGCCTCGTATCGATGGTCGTGACAATAAAACTGTCCGCCCAATCAATGTTGAAGTTGGTTTACTAAGCAAAACTCACGGTTCTGCTTTGTTCACTCGTGGTGAGACTCAGGCCATTGCAACTTGTACTCTAGGTACTAGCCGTGATTCACAAATGACTGATGGCTTGACTGGCGAAAGCAAAGACAGCTTCATGCTTCATTACAACTTCCCTCCTTACTCTGTAGGTGAGTGTGGTCGTATGGGTGGTGTTGGTCGTCGTGAAATTGGTCACGGTCGTCTAGCTCGTCGTGGTGTTCAAGCAGTACTACCTTCTGAAGATGAATTCCCATACACAATTCGTGTTGTGTCTGAGATCACTGAATCTAACGGTTCAAGCTCTATGGCGTCTGTATGTGGTGCGTCTTTGTCTATGATGGATGCGGGTGTTCCTCTTAAAGCTCCTGTTGCAGGTATCGCAATGGGTCTTATTAAAGAAGACGATGGCTTTGCTGTTCTAACCGATATCTTGGGTGATGAAGATCACCTTGGTGATATGGACTTTAAAGTAGCGGGTACTGCAGAAGGTATCACAGCACTTCAAATGGACATCAAAATCGAAGGTATCAACGAAGAAATTATGGACATCGCTTTGAGCCAAGCGCTTGATGCTCGTACTCATATTCTTCGTGAAATGGCGACAGTGATTGGTTATGCTCGACCAGAAGTTTCTCCAAATGCGCCATCTATGGCGACGATCAAAATTGATCCAGAGAAAATTCGTGACGTTATCGGTAAAGGTGGTGCAACAATCCGTTCTATCACTGAGCAAACAGGCGCGTCTATTGACCTAGATGATGATGGTACTGTGCGTATTTACGCGGCTGATAAAGCGTCTTCTGATGCGGCATTGCTTAAAATTCATGAAATCACAGCAGAAGCTGAAATTGACAAGCTTTATAAAGGCAAAGTAGTTCGTTTGGCTGAGTTTGGCGCTTTTGTTAATATTTTGCCTGGTAAAGATGGTTTGGTGCACATTTCTCAAATTGCTGAAGAGCGTATTCGCGCAGTATCAGATTTCTTGTCAGAAGGCCAAGACGTTATCGTTAAGGTCTTGGATGTTGATGCTCGTGGACGTATCAAGCTTTCTATGAAAGACGTTACTGAAGAAGAAAAAGCAGCTTACACTGAATAATTTTTAGTGTAATTGGATGTAAAAAGGCGCTATTTATAGCGCTTTTTTTGTTTTTAATGTAGTGAATGAACTAAAATAATCTCATCGAAACGCTTTGGTTGTTTTACGCTGGTACCTTGTTATCAATTCAGTATCTTAGATAAAGGAAAGGATCATGAAGAGTAAAGTTGTAGGTTTGGTTGCTGCGAGTTTTTTATTGGCGGCATGCAGTAAAGAGGTGGTGAATACTCCTGTGGCTGCGGTTCCTGATTGTGTTTTTGCGGACGGTTCAAATCAGCCTGCACCTGATTGGGTGTGTGGAGCCCCTGTTGAGGGTGTTGCCTTGTCTGCCGTTGGCTACAGCGAAAAGTCTGCAGCGGGCGCTAACTATATGAAACAAATGGCTGCTACTGCTGCTCGTGTTGAGTTGGCTCAAGTGTTAAGTGTTGATTTGCAAAATATGGTAAAACAATACGTTGAAACGACAGGTGCAGGTGACGCTGAAACAGTTGATCGGGTTAATAGCGTTGTCACCAAACAAATTACTGAACAGAAGTTAATAGGCTCTAAGGTTGTACGCCAAATGCCAACGCCATCTGGTGGTTTAGTTGTTTTAGTTGGGTTGGATCCTGCTCAGGCTGAGGGCGTTGCTGAGAGTATTTTACGAACATCTATGAGAAATGAAGCGGCTTTATTTCAAAAATTAGAAGCAGAAAAAAGTTTCGATGAGCTTGCCTCAGAAATTGCTAAGCGTTATGCACAATAAAAAACTAAGTGATGAGCAGTGCACCGTTATGGGCATTGCTCATCACTTTTTGTTCTAAGTATTGGGCTCTTCATTAAAAATTGGGGTAGGCTTTTTGTTACTGTCCACTGCAACAAAGTTGAAATGGCCGGTTACTGCTTTTGTTCGCTTGTCGCTGTCTAGTTGCTCTAGAAAAATGGATACTTCCACTTTTAATGACGTTCTACCAACATGAACCACTCGAGCAATCAATTCTACTAAAATTCCCGAGGGGATTGGTTGTTTGAAGTCTACTTGTTCTGTGGATATTGTGACCATGGCTTTTCTAGCAAAGCGAGTGGCTGCTATATAAGCCACTTCGTCCATCCACTGAAGGGCAATGCCCCCGAATAATGTATCGTAATGGTTTGTTGTTGCAGGGAAGACCATTTTGGCGACTCGAGTTTCTGATATTTCTTCTCGTTTCTGAATGAGTAGCTTGTTCATGTTAATAAAACCTTACCTTTCTGTCATTTTATTGAGCGGCATTATACTCGCAGTTGTGAGTGGTTGTGATACGCGTTTTAAAGCTGAAAGTGTTCTAAATAATTATGTGACAGATTTAAATCGCTCACAGTATCTTTCTATTTCTTCTCCAGCAAGGTTAATGCCACAAAGTTTGCCATTAGCCCGTGATCGTCGGCAGACTTTGTCTGAGTTTGATATTGGTTTATTGGACTTTTTGTCTTTACAGCAATGCGATGTAGGTATCGTAGCAGGAAGAAAAAACAGTATTCTTGGTAAAGTTATGCCTGATAGTCAGCGCTTTTTATATGAGTTAGATATTATTCGAGCCATTGAGTCTTGTGAAATTCAAGACGAAAAACTATCTGAAAAGTTAAAAAAAGTGGCTAGGAAAAAACGTCTTGAGTTGCCAATGGCGTATGGAAATGCACTGTTTAGCGGCTCTGAAAGCGATGCTTTTTTTAGTCTATCAAATGGTTTTTTGCCACTTGATTTTTCTACGGTGAAACAGCAATCCTTACTGAGCTCATTAAATCGGTTCGTTGAAATTGGTGAGAACCTCGAAAATTTACCCATTGTGGATGCAAATATTTTTGAGGAAGATTTGAAAGTGTTAATGAATAGTGAATACGCTGGTCGATTGTTGTATTCCTTATCTCGTATTTCAGAATACTTGGCTCTTGTTGCTAATAGCGTTGGAAAACTAAATAAAACAGTTTGTGGTCCGCCGATGGTGTATCTTAAGCAGCAATTTGATATGAGTTATGTCAAAGTAATTCAGCCTTACATGGGAAGAATTAATGCAAGTGCTTATCAAATATTACCGCTTTTAAATCGAATTGCGGAACTAAGTGCTCCTTTGAGTTATAAGATGAACGTTTTTTTGAAGCAGTTTTCATTAACGGATCCTTCTAGTAAGTGGAAGCATTATCAACAAATGTCGCAGCGGCATGCTAAGGCATGGAGTGCATTTTTTGGAGAGTGCTCAGTGCCAATTACCTCTTATAATCGGTAGTTTATCTGCTGTTCTAAATTTTCCACGGCATCATATTCATGAGCAGGACCGTTAGCTAAGGGTTCAAAGCTTAATGCCTTAAGTAGTGCGATATTGGCGACTGGATTGGCACCAATTTCATGGGAGAATTGCATTGGGCGTGTAATCGCATGGGATTGATGGAAGTTTAATTCATCTGGTGTATCCATAATTGAGGGACCAGGCTGATTGAATAAGCTCATTAGCAAAGCAAAGTTAGCACTGCCTGAAACAGGTTTGCCTTCTTTACTTGCTTGAGTGAGCTGAGTTTCAACAATCTCTCTTATGTTCATACTTGTTTGTCCAATAAAAGTATCGTTAAGAAGGCTATCGGCACATTAGTATTTTTCTTAATGAGAATTGGATATTAATCAGCGAGGGGCAGTGAAGAAGTACTTATTTTCGGTGTGAGTAACTTGAAGTCATGTTTTAGTATATAACAGCTAAATGTTATTTTTTGTATGTCCCTTATCAATTTTAATTCAATGTATAGCTCAAACTGTTTAAGCATCGTACTATAATGCATTATAGATCAATCATATTTTAATAACTGTTACCTTTATTGGTGCTAGTGATCTGCTAAACACCTAGTTGGTGGAGCATAATGAATGCATGATATTAATGAACTGATCGACAACGTTAGGCGTAATGAAGAGATTGCTCGCAAATTTTTCGAAATTGAGCGATGCATTCTGTCAATTGGACGTTGTGATCAGTTTGTATCCACTTTGACTAAGGAAGTCCAAAAACAATTCAGTGTGCCTTATGTTTGGGTGAATTTGATTAATGAGGCCCCGTTGTCTCACCTTATTGAAAGCTTAGAAAAAATGCCTGATTTGCGTGATAGGGTATTGTTTACTAGGCGCCGATCTATGATTGATATCATCAAATCAAGCAACAAGACGGTGTTGGTTAATACCAATTTAAGTCAGTGTTGGGAAATAATCCCATCTGTTTATCGAAATATCATATCTTCCGTTGCCATTTCCCCTTTAACTATTGATGGTGAGTTAGTTGGCTTGTTTTGCCAAGCTGATTCAGACAGTTCGCGATATGATGCAGCGACCAAAGATACTTTTTTACTTGATCAGCTGGCTATCAAAATTTCTATCTGTTTAAGTAATGTTACGGCGAGAGAAAAGCTAGAGTATTTGGCCACGCGTGATCCTCTAACTGGTCTGCTGAATCGACGACAATTAGAGTTGATGCTTGATCGTGAATTTGCTCGATCAAAGATGCAGGAGCGTGATCTAACGGTTGTCTTTATTGATTGTGATGCATTTAAGTCTATTAATGATACTTTAGGTCATAATTGTGGTGATGAAGTATTAGAGTATATTGCTAAACGGCTATTAAAATATGTCCACAAACAAGGATTGGCATTTCGCTTCGCTGGTGATGAGTTTGTTTTTGTTATGCCTGGGAAAAGTTATGATCAGGCAATTTTGATAGCTGAGTCTATTCAAGAATATCTACAATCTAACCCATTAAGGTATAAATCTAATCTTGTACCTATTACTATAAGTTATGGTGGGGCGAGTGTGATGTCAGATGCCCCAAGTAACTATAAACATTTGCTAAAAGTGGCAGATGAACGCCTGTATGATTATAAAAATAACCGTAAAAGATCGGTTCCAACAAAGGTCTTTAAATTTTTAAATAGGCTTAGATGATATTGTAATAAAATTACATTATCACGTTTATTTTTCATGATTACGGTATTTTTCACCTTTATTTTGTTGTAAAATTTCAAAAAAATTAAATAGGGTTCATCTATGTCCCATGCTTTAATCGCTGACCTTGGCGGAACGAATGCGCGTTTTGCGTTGGTTCCCATCCATCAATATGAGCCTCTAGAAGTAAGAGTGCTTCCTTGTGAAAATTACGATAATTTTTTTTCTGCAGCAGCAGATTACATAGAAAATTGCAGTATTGATATGGATAGAATTGATGCTGTTGTATTGGCAATTGCAGGTCCTGTGAATCAACCTGTGATTCAATTTTCTAATAATCCTTGGAGTTTTACTCGTGCAGAAGTTCAGTCTTATTTTGGTGATAATAAGGCGGTTGCGTTATTAAATGATTTTGACGCAGTTGGACATTGTTTGGAAATTCTTAAGCCAAGTGACATCGTTGTGATTGGTGAGAATTCAACTGTTGACCCCAAAGGTCCTTGTTGGGTAGTTGGGGCAGGAACAGGGCTAGGGATATCTTGTGTTGTTCCCCAAGAGAATGGTCCAAATGTTGTGTTGCCGGGAGAAGGTGGCCATGTTGATTTGCCTTCTTCTAATGAAGTTGAAGACGATATTTTAAAATTTCTACGTACTCGTCATAGTCGAGTTTCAGCAGAGCGCGTTCTATCAGGAATGGGGCTGGAAAATATTTATGAGGCGCTTTCATTGCGTGAAGGAGTGCAAAAGCGTCTAAGTGCACCTGAAATCGGGGAAGCGTTAAAGGCAGGTAATGATCCAATAGCAACTGCGACACTTGAGCAGTTCTTTGTGTTTTTAGGACGAGTGATTGGTAACCTTGTTTTATCTGTAGAATCTCGCGGTGGTGTTTATATTGCCGGTGGTATTGTTCCTCGTTACTTAAATGAAATTCTCGAAAGTGGTTTCCGTGAAGCGATGCAAGATAAAGGTCGTATGGAAGAATTTGTTTCACCTATTCCGACTTTTGTTGTTATGTCTGAATACCCAGGGCTGATGGGCTGCGCATGTTATGCCTCCCATTTAGTATCGAAAGCCTAGATTAGTTGGAGAATATAGAATGAAGGCCAGCTTAAAAGCCTGTGATGTTGTAATTTTCGGTGGTGGCGGTGATCTCGCAATGCGTAAGTTGCTACCAGCATTGTTCCATTTGGATATGGACGGTTTACTTGCTCCGACGACACGTATTATTGGTGCTTCGAGACGAGAAGTTAGCACGGAAGAGTATCAAACCAAAATTCGAGCGGCACTGGATGAGTTTGTCCCATCCAGTGTGGGTGATGAAAAAACATGGCCTCGTTTTAAAGAGCGCTTAAGTTATGTTTCGGTAGATGCTCAGCAAGAATCTGATTTTTCTCGTTTAAATGATCATCAAGTTGGTGGTGATGATCGTGATGTTGTTTTTTATCTTGCAACTTCACCAGACTTATTTGGGTCTATTTGTTCATCACTTGCTACGCATGGTTTAAATGCGGATCGGATGCGAGTCGTATTAGAGAAGCCTCTTGGTCGAGATTTGATTTCCTCTCGTGCAATCAATGATGAAGTGATGAAGAATTTCAAAGAGCAACAAGCGTTTCGTATTGACCACTATTTGGGTAAAGAAACAGTACAGAACCTGTTGGCGATTCGTTTTGGTAACACGCTTTTTGAGCCTTTATGGGACAGTGCACATATTGATAATGTGCAGATTACTGTGTCTGAAACGGTTGGTGTTGAAGGTCGTTGGGGGTATTACGATAAGGCTGGTGCGATGCGTGATATGGTGCAAAACCATTTGATTCAGCTTTTATGTTTAGTCGCAATGGAACCTCCTGGCCGAATGGATGCAGACTCCGTTCGTGATGAAAAAATCAAAGTACTCAAAGCCCTTCGTCCCATTGCGGGAGCGAATGCCTATACCAAAACCGTTCGTGGTCAGTATGCAAAAGGTATGATTAAGGGCAAAGATGTTCTGGGGTATTTTGATGAAGAGGGAAGTAATCCCAATTCAAGAACGGAAACCTTTGTTGCTTTGCGTGCTGATATTGATAACTGGCGTTGGGCTGGAGTCCCTTTCTATCTAAGAACGGGGAAACGTCTAGGGCAGCGTTATTCTGAAATCGTGATTCAGTATAAGTCGGTACCGCATAGTATTTTTAGTGATGAAAGTAATCGACAGCTGCAGCGTAACCAGTTGATTATCCGCCTTCAGCCAGAAGAAAAAATTTCTTTAACGGTAATGAATAAGGTGCCTGGTGCGAGTGAGGGGATGAACCTTCAACCGGTAGATTTGAACTTAAGTTTAACGGAAGCATTTAATGATAAGCGTAGCCCAGAAGCCTATGAACGTTTATTGCTTGATGTGATGCGCAATGATGCCACTTTGTTTATGCGCTATGACGAAGTGGAAGCCGCTTGGAAATGGGTAGATGGTATTATGTCTGCTTGGAGCCAAACTAGTGAGCGTCCAAAAGAGTATGCTGCTGGTTCATGGGGCCCTGCTGCTTCCATGGCTTTGCCTATTAAAGATGGCCGTAACTGGCACGATTATTAAGTTTTAAAAAGGAAAGTAATAATGACCACTTCTTATACTGCTGAACAGGTGATGACCGCAACGCCTGTTGTGCCTGTTATTGTTGTTGATGATGTTGAGCAGGCTGTTTTATTAGGTAAGGCGCTTGTTGCTGGTGGTGTGCCAGTTTTAGAAGTCACTTTACGTACGCCTGCTGCTTTGGAGGCGATTGCTGCGCTACGTAAGGAAGTGCCTGATGCCATCGTTGGTGCGGGAACAGTGTGTTCCCGTGAGCAATATGTTCAAGCGATCGAAGCGGGGTCACAATTCATTATTAGTCCCGGAATGACAGCTGATTTGTTGGCTGTGGGTAAAGAGTACAATGTGCCTTATTTACCTGCTGTGGCTACTATTTCAGACATTTTATTGGGCATGGAGTACGGATATGACCGTTTTAAATTCTTCCCAGCTGAAGTAAATGGTGGTGTGAAAGCCTTGAAAGCGTTTGGTGGCCCATTACCTCAAATTAAATTCTGCCCAACAGGTGGAATTGGTGCTGATAACTTCCGTGATTACTTAGCACTGCCAAACGTGCTTTGTGTTGGTGGTTCTTGGATTGTACCAACCGATTTGGTTCGTGCTGGTAAATGGGATGAAATAACAGAGTTAGCGAAATCTGTTGCCCAGTAATGGTTAGTGATTTGATGCTATTTTTATAGCTGTTAAAAGGGAAGAACGTATGTTCTTCCCTTTTTTTGTTTTATAGGTTCTCTTCGGCAAACTCTGCAAGTCTGCTTCGCTCAATGCCGTTGACATGCATGATGCTGGCGTATTTAAAGGATTTCGTTTTCTCAACGAGGTAAGTTAAACCTGATGTAAGAGGGGTGATGTATTTATTGTCTATTTGGGCTAGATTGCCAAGTACAATAATTTTTGAGTTGCTGCCCACTCGAGTCACAATGGATTTTAATTGGAATTGTGTCAGCCCCTGCGCTTCATCGACAATGATTAGGGCGTTATTAAAAGACCGACCGCGCATAAAATTAAGAGATTTGAATTGGATGTTCGCTTTTTGTTTAACATAATCAATGCTGCTGAACGAATGCTCATCAGCGCCATGTAAGATTTCTAAGTTATCATCGAAAGCGGCCAACCAAGGCGCCATTTTCTCTTCTTCTGTACCGGGTAAGAAGCCAATGTCTTCTGCCATTGGAGGGGTGGATCTTGCTACAATAATCTTGTTAAAACGCTTTTCTTCCATGGTGACTTGCAAGCCGTAGGCTAAT
Source organism: Marinomonas sp. CT5 (assembly GCF_018336975.1). Lineage (NCBI taxonomy): Bacteria > Pseudomonadati > Pseudomonadota > Gammaproteobacteria > Oceanospirillales > Oceanospirillaceae > Marinomonas > Marinomonas sp. CT5. Next base: position 906,576 of record NZ_CP025572.1, read on the forward strand.
GCCAGTAGTGTTTTGCCTGAGCCTGCAGGGCCTGTCATTACCATTAGGTCAGAGTTATCGTGACGTAATAAGTAGAACGCCATCGCTTGTTCTAAATTCCGAGGTAGTATGCCCCAGAAATTTTGATTCATGAGATGTTGCTTATTGATATCAAGTAAAAAAATATGCTCTTGATCAAGATTGACCACAAAACCAATAAAGTCTTCCTCATCAACCACAAACATATTTAAGTAAATATTAGGTAATTGGTTCTTGTTAATAACATGTACGGTATGACGGCCGTGGGCTTCCGTTTTAACACTTTCAATGGTTGACCAAAAGCTGCCATTAAACTGAATATAGCCTTTGCTCATTAGGTCTAGATCATCAAGAACCTTATCTTTTCGGTAGTCCTCTACTCGCTCTAAGCCGGACCCTTTGGCTTTTATGCGCATATTAATGTCTTTAGTTACTAAACAAACAGAAGACCTAGGGTGAGTTGCCTGTAAGCTTAAACCAACATTAATAATACGATTGTCATTAGCATGGTCATGATTGCCATTTAAAAAAGGCACATTGTCTGTCAGTGTTATTTGTTGATCAGGGTAAATGGCCAAAGAGCCTTCGCAGAGTTTGCTATCATCGCTATTGGTTGTTTGGATAGGAACGCCTGCTTGCAGTTCTCGTGGAGATGCATCGCCAACGATTTTATCTATAGTATTGATAGCAACACGGGCTTCGCGGCTAACATCTTTATCTCGTCTATCTTTTATTACATCAAGCTCCTCTAGAACCGTCATAGGTATGACTACTTTGTGTTCGGCAAAAGCGTATATTGCCAACGGGTCGTGCAATAACACATTGGTATCAAGAACGTAGATTTTTTCCATAGCGTGTTACTCCTGCAATGAACATGAAGTTTTTTAAGAGTGAATAAACGAATAAAAATCCGTGGTACTTAGTGTGTTTAGAAAAATGAGAATTTGAGTTGATCTGGAATGTAAGATTGTAAAAAGTGACTGGCGAGATGCTATGTCTGCCAGAGAAAGGGTAGGGGTTGAGTTATATTGATTATGGTTTTGTAGCAAGCTGAACCTCACTGTCTTTATCCATACTCTAATTAGAGTGTATGACAGTATTGTTTCTAATGCTTGTTCTAATTGATGTTTCTTAACTTTTTTTGGTTATAAAAAAGCCGCTGTTTATGACAGCGGCTTTTCATTTACTAGACTTTCTCGTTATTCATCTAAGAAACTTCTTAGATGTTCTGAGCGGCTAGGGTGACGAAGTTTGCGTAGTGCCTTGGCCTCGATTTGACGGATACGCTCACGTGTCACGTCAAATTGTTTGCCAACTTCTTCTAGCGTGTGGTCAGTATTCATATCGATACCAAAGCGCATGCGTAACACTTTAGCTTCACGAGCGGTCAGCCCAGCAAGAACCATAGTAGTTGATTCGCGTAACCCTTCGATTGTTGCAATGTCGATAGGAGATTCGGCGCCATCATCTTCAATAAAGTCACCTAGGTGAGAATCTTCATCATCACCAATTGGTGTTTCCATTGAGATTGGCTCTTTTGCAATCTTCAACACTTTGCGAATTTTATCTTCAGGCATATCCATGCGAGCAGCCAATTCTTCCGGTGTGGCTTCGCGTCCCATTTCTTGAAGCATTTGACGAGAAATACGATTAAGTTTGTTAATCGTCTCAATCATGTGCACAGGAATACGGATGGTACGAGCCTGATCGGCAATCGAACGAGTAATTGCCTGACGAATCCACCAAGTAGCGTAAGTCGAGAACTTGTAACCACGACGATACTCAAACTTATCGACCGCTTTCATCAGACCGATGTTGCCTTCTTGAATAAGGTCCAAGAATTGTAAACCGCGGTTTGTGTATTTCTTCGCAATAGAGATAACCAAACGTAAGTTAGCTTCAACCATTTCTTTCTTGGCGCGACGAGCACGAGTTTCACCGATAGAAATACGACGGTTAATTTCTTTTAGCTCAGCGATCGTTAAGCCTGTTTCTTTTGATACGGCGCGAAGCTTGCGTTGGCTACGCATAAATTCAGCTTCGTTTTCCTCAAGTGATGCCGCGTAATCGGCGCCAGAAGCAATTTGCTCTTTCAGCCAGTCAGGATTTGTTTCATTACTTGGGAAACGCTTCAAAAACTCAGTTCTTGGCATACCTGATTTTCGCACGCACACTTGCATGATAAGGCGCTCTTGGTCGCGTACTTTTTCCATACGCGAGCGAACACGGTCGATCAAATCATCAAACAATTTAGGAACAAGTTTGATTGGGGCAAAACTGGTGCTTAATTCTTCCTGTTTGCTTTGAACAACAGGGTCTTGCCTATCACGAGTTTCTAATAAGACTTTTAGTTCGTTATAGATACGAGTGATGTCATTAAAGCGTAACGCAGTTTCTTCTGGATCTGGGCCGTTATCAGTTTCTTCTTCAGCTGTATCTGAGTCATCATCATCGTCATCGCTGTCGATTGAGTCCTCTTCAATAATAGGCTCTTCTGTAGCGGTATCTTCAAATACAGGTTCTTCACCGTCACCATCAATGAAGCCGCTAAAAATATCACTTAAACGACCTTCTTCTTCCTGAACTTTCGCATAAGCATCAAGTAGAACATCCACTGCGCCAGGGAAGTAAGAAATAGCAGCCATTACTTCTCGCGTACCTTCTTCGATACGTTTGGCAATGGCAATCTCGCCTGCGCGAGTTAGCAGCTCAACAGTACCCATTTCACGCATGTACATGCGAACGGGGTCTGTTGTGCGAGTGATATCACCTTCTACAGCCGCGAGGGCAGCAGCGGCTTCTTCCGCGGCTGCTTCATCTGTAGCGTCGCCTTCTTCCATAAGAAGGCTATCTTTATCGGGAGCAACTTCAGAAACTGTGATGCCCATGTCATTGATCATGGCAATAATTTCTTCTACTTGCTCCGGGTCTGAAAGGTCATCAGGGAGGTGGTCATTAACTTCAGCGTAAGTTAGGTAACCTTGTTCTTTACCCTTTGCGATCAGCTCTTTGAGACGTGACTGTTGAGTGTCTGGCATTCGACAACCTATCGTTAGAAATTCATTTGGAGTTTAGCAAGCCGCGGATTATAACAAAATCAATCACTTTTATCCACCGAAACCTATCTTTTTTGGATGAAAATTAAACGGTTTCAATGTTTTTTTTGTCTAATTAAATCCATTAAATTTCGTAGTTCTTGCTTGCTGCTGTTATCCTTTATGGATTCATTTCCCTTACTTTTCAACCGTGCAATACTGCTATTTAACCCAAGATTTTTTTCTAGCGCTAAAACCATATCAAGCACTTCTTGTTGTGCATTGGTGATTTTTTGCTTGGTGGCGGCGTCTTGGTGGTTTAATAATGCGTAAATAGACGAAATTGTGGTTTTATCTGTCATTTCACCTAATAAGTGTCCGGTATTTTTATTGGGGTGTTTTGCGAAATATCTCCATATTTTGCAGAAGATTTGTAGCTCATCATTTGCTTGGTTTATAACTGGATCAGGTAGATCTATTTCTTTTGCTATGTGTGGATGCAATAAAAGACACAGTGAGGCTTGTTTTACACGGCTAAGGCTCGGTGCGGCAGGTGGTAGATCTGGCTCATCTTTTTGAAATTTCCCTTTTGAAAAAGGCTTTTTTCCGAATGGCTTTTTAAATGTCCCCTGTATTTTTGGCTGAGCTGTGTGGGGGGCGTAATCTCCTTGGTGAAAATCATCGTAGTCGCTATGGGAAGGTTCGTATTCATAGTGACTTAGATCTGGTGCCTCGCCATCATAATGCTGAATATGTGGCGTATGATCTTGTTGTGTGTATTCACTAACATTAGTTTGTTGAGTGTGTTGGCGCCGAATTTTAAAAGCGGTGTTGTTAAGCGTTTCACTATCGATGCCAGACAGTTCGCTGAGTTGACGAATTAATACTGAGCGAAAGGTGAGCTCTTTGGGGATTTCTTTGATCATCTCCATGGCATTTCGCGCAAATTGAGCTTCGCCTTCTTCATCATTAAGAGTTACTTGATTTCGAGCGTGGTCAAATAGTACGTGCGACAAGGAGGAGGCATCTTCGAGGCGGTGATTAAAGGCCTCTTTACCCTCTTTCCTAACAAGAGAGTCGGGATCTTCACCCTCAGGTAAAAATAAAAAACGTATTTGTTTTTCATCTTGCATGACGGGGAGAGAGGCTTCAAGGCCGCGAATAGCCGCTGCTCGGCCCGCTTTGTCGCCATCAAAGCAAAGCACGACTTTGCTGACTAATTTAAACAATTTACGTATATGTTGGCTGTTTACCGATGTGCCTAATGTGGCAACTGCATTGGTGATGCCGTGTTGAGCAAGAACGATGACATCCATATAGCCTTCGACCACGACGATTTGGTCGAGAACGGGGGTGTTTTGCTTGGCTTCAAATAAGCCATAGAGTTCTTGGTTTTTATGAAAGACGGGAGTCTCGGGAGAGTTTAAATATTTTGGCTTTTCATCGCCAAATGCTCTGCCACCAAAAGCAATGACTCGGCCTCTAGAGTCGCGTATGGGAAATATAATTCGATCGCGAAAACGGTCATAGTAATGACCCGGCTGGTCTTTCTTCTCGATAAGCATGCCGCCAAGCAGAAGTTGTTCTTGGCTTTCAGCGCGAGTGCCTATTTTTTTTAGGAGGTTGTCCCATCCTGGCGGAGCATAGCCTAGGCCAAACACTTTGGCGATTTGGCCAGATAGGCCACGGTCTTTTGATAAGTAGTCGGTGGCTTTTTTCTTGTCTGGGTGCTGGGTTAGCTGCTGCTGATAGAATTGTGAGCTTTCAGATAGGCGTTTTAGTAGCTCTGCATTCTGCTCGTATCTATCTGGTGCTCCTTGTTCTCTCGGTACTTCCATCCCTGCGTCTTTGGCAAGCGTTTCTATGGCGTCAACAAAGTCTAAGTGATCGTGTTCCATGACAAAGGAGATGGCATTGCCACCAGCGCCGCAGCCGAAACAGTAATAAAACTGTTTGTTTGGATTCAAGCTAAAGGATGGGCTCTTTTCATTATGAAAAGGGCAGAGGGCGCTGTAGTTCTGTCCTGTTTTTTTTAGGCTGATACGGGACGCAACCACATCGGTTAAGTCGGTTCGAGCTAGAAGCTCATCAATAAACTGATCCGGAATGCGTCCCGCCATGGTATTAGCCTAGTTGTGCTTTAACTTGTTTGCTGATTTGTGCCATATCAGCACGACCTTGTACTTGAGGTTTGACGATGGCCATGACAGCACCCATTTGTTGCATGGAGGTCGCACCTGTTTCTGCAATCGCTGCTTTTACGATCTCACCTACTTCTTCGTCAGTGAGTGCTGCTGGGAGAAATTCACTGATAATTGTCATTTCTTCTTGTTCTATCTTGGCTAAGTCTTCACGGCCGCCATCTAAATACTGCTGAGTAGAGTCTTTGCGTTGCTTATTCATTTTATCTAACACAGCTAATACGCGAGCGTCATCTAATTCGATGCGTTCATCGACTTCGATTTTTTTACATTCAGATAAAATGGTACGAATCACGGTAACGCGTTGCTTTTCTTTTGCTCGCATCGCTGTTTTTAGGGTTTCGGAAATGAGCTTTTTTAATTCTGACATGGGATCCTCTTTATAATTTATTGAGACGGTTGCTCGTAATGTCGTGCAGAGGTCTCTTTGGAAGCAAAAAAAACGGCTAGTTAATTAACTAGCCGTTTTTTATAAGCCTAATTGTTAGAAACGTCTAGGCAAACATTTGTTCTTAGCAAATTGCCAAACGGCAGATTGGCCTAGTACAAACGTTGAAATTTCTTTTGTTCACGAGAAACTTTCTTAGCGTGACGTTTAACAGCAGCGGCTGCAGCACGTTTGCGAAGAGTAGTTGGTTTTTCGTAGCATTCACGACGACGAACTTCAGCTAAAACACCTGCTTTTTCACAAGAGCGTTTGAAGCGACGTAGAGCGATGTCAAATGGTTCGTTATCTTTTACTTTTACTGCTGGCATCTTATTACCTTTAATAATTTGTTTTCTAAAGTTTAAGTATTCACAAAAACGGCGTGAATCATACCCGTATTTATTGGGCTTTCAAAGCGCGCTTTTGTTGAACAGAGTGTGATTCAGTATGAATCGATTTTTCTAGGCTAAATAAAGCCTAACCCTGAACAGACTATTATCGCGTCTGTAACTGTATTCATCTTTTAAGAGGGGGTTTGGATCGACATTTACTTACATAAGAAGCTATGTGCCAAACGAGAAAAATCACCTGCCTTTTAATTTAAACATTTAAAACGCGCGCATTATAATGTGTTTGATCTGTTATGTCTAATTTCATTTGAACAGACTTTAAGCGAAGTGTTTCTTTCCTCTGCAATGGTACAGATAGATAGGGTACAATGCGCTCAAATTATTGATGAGATTATTCTAATGAAAGTATTGGGATTAGAAACTTCTTGTGATGAGACGGGTATCGCAATTTATGATACTGAAAATGGCCTATTGGCCCACAAGATTTATTCTCAAATAGCGCAGCATGCTGAATATGGCGGCGTGGTGCCTGAATTAGCCTCTCGTGATCACGTTCGTAAAACCTTGCCGTTAATTGATGAGGTATTACAAGAAGCGGGTATGAAGAAGTCTGAATTGGATGCGATAGCTTATACAAGTGGTCCTGGTTTGGTCGGGGCTTTGATGGCAGGGGCAACGATTGGTCGTTCTTTGGCTTATGCGTTAGGGATTCCTGCGTTGGGTGTGCATCACATGGAAGGTCACCTTTTAGCGCCTATGCTAGAAGAGTCCCAGCCAGAAATGCCGTTTGTTGCCTTGCTGGTTTCTGGCGGTCATACCCAGTTGGTTCGGGTAGATGGCATCGGTGAGTATAGGCTTTTAGGACAGTCCCTTGATGATGCGGCTGGAGAGGCTTTTGATAAAGCCGCTAAGATGATTGGTTTACCTTATCCTGGAGGGCCGCAGATTGCCGCTTTAGCTAAGAAAGGTGATCCTAAGTCTGGGCTCAAATTCCCTCGACCTATGACTGACCGCCCTGGTTTAGACTTTAGTTTTAGTGGTTTGAAAACAGCGTTTTTAACGGCGGTGCATGATGCATTGGATAATGATCGTTGTGATGAGCAATTTAAGGCTGACGCGGCTTTGGCGTTTGAAACGGCGGTAGTGGATACCTTAGTGATTAAATGTCGCAGAGCTTTAGAGGCCGAAGGCTTGAAGCAACTGATTATCGCTGGCGGTGTGAGTGCCAATCAGCGTTTACGTGAGCAGCTTGAAAGTCAGTTGAAGAAAATTAAAGCCAGTGTGTTTTATGCTCGACCAGAGTTTTGTACGGATAATGGTGCCATGATTGCTTATGCTGGTGCCCAGCGTTTAAAGAATGGCCACTCTTCTGAGCTAAGTTTGTCTATCCGTGCACGTTGGCCATTGTCAGAGTTGCCACCATTGAAGGAATAATAATATGAAAGATTTGGTCTTTATTGAGGGACTAAAAACCCAAGCGGTTATTGGTGTCTACGATTGGGAAAAAAAGATTAAGCAGGATTTAGTGTTTGATTTGGAAATGGAGCATGATAACCGTGTTCCAGCAGCAACCGATGATCTTTCTAAAACATTGGATTATGAAGCAATATCCAATTTTATTGTGGCATTTTGTGCTGAGCGACAGTTTGAGTTAATCGAAACGTTGGCGGAGCACTTGGTTGGTGAAATGATTGGTCAGTTTAAACTGAATGCCATCACGTTAACTTTGCGTAAACCTGATGCTGTGCCTGCCGCCCAAGCCGTCGGTGTGAAAATTCACAGGAAGTCTGCTGTTACTTATTAGTAAATTCACCACCACTTAGGTTGTGGTGGCTGAAAGCTAGCGGATTAATGGAGAAGGGGTTTTATCTAAAGCGGATACTCGTGCTTGTTTCAGTGCTTTACCCAATTCCGCTCCGCTAAAACCTTGTTTCATTAATGATGCGGCATTAATGGATGCAATGGTTTCTCGTAGTGTTAGCCAATCTTCCATTTTGCTATTTGATAGGCGGCTTAGAACCTCAACCAGTAAAGCATATGGTTGAGGTTTTTTTATGGCATTTACTGATATTAACCAGTTTTCCCATGCCTTAGCATCCATTGGAATGTGTTGGTTTTCTATAAAGGAGCGGGTTTGCTCTGCGAGAATTTTGAATTGGTTTGGGCAACGAATACGCTGATGGAGTTGCTCAAGTTTTGCCAAGGGAGTGTGTTTACAAAGAATTGCCCAGCGCTGAGCGGGAGTGATATCAGTTTGATTTGATGCTCCAGCGTTAAGGGAATCCCAGATGAATTCGGGAAAGAGTGTTTCTAGCGCGTGGGCTTCTTTTAAGACGGAAAAGAATACATCAGCATGGGATGTATTTAACGCTTTCTCTAATTCTCTCCAAATTCGTTCTGCACTTAGGGTGTTGAGTTCTCCAGATTCGCTAATTTTTTGCATTAAAGACAGGGTCTCTGGCGCGATACTGAAGCCAAAATGATGAAATCGAGCGGCAAAGCGAGCGACTCGCAATACGCGTAATGGGTCTTCTACAAAAGCATTGGAGACATGGCGCAGTACTCTATTGATTATATCTTGTTGGCCATTAAACGGATCGATCAAGTTGCCATGTTTATCTTGTGCAATGGCATTGATCGTGAGATCTCTTCGCTCTAGGTCTTCTTCTAAACGGATGTCTGGAGAAAAATCACAAATAAACCCCGTGTAGCCTTCGCCTTGTTTTTTCTCTTTGCGGGCGAGTGCGTACTCTTCTTTGCTTTTGGGGTGGAGAAATACTGGGAATTGTTTGCCTACCTGTTGAAAACCCCTTTCCTCAAGCTGTTTTGGGGTGGCACCGGTAACAACCCAATCATGATCGATGACTGGGAGTTCCAGTAATGCATCTCTAACGGCGCCGCCAACGAGATAAACTTGGTAAAAGGCTTTGGTCACCAGTTAGTTGCCTATTTCACATTGCTCTGGAAACATTGCACTCCATTGACTAAAACCGCCATTCAAGGAATAAACTTCTTTAAAGCCTTGCGAGGCAAGATATTCTGCCGCACCTTTGCTGCTATTGCCGTGATAACAGCAAACAATAATGGGTCGGCTTTTTTCTGTACTTTCAATAAAGTCTTGAACATTGTCATTGCTGAGGCTGATGGCATTTGTAATGTGACTATTTTCAAAGCTAACCAAGTCACGAATATCTACAATGATAGCTTCGTTTTCAATGATTGGTAGAGCGTCGGCGATATCGATGCAAGTGTAAGTCATGAGTTCTTCCGGTTAATTGTGCAAGGTGTACTGAAGCGCTGCCTGTCTTCGAGGCGCAATGCCGTTAGGCTCCCGCCCCATACGCACCCCGTATCCAGTGCGTGAATACGTTCTTTTTGGGTTTTGCCTTCCAGTGCAGCCCAGTGTCCGAAAACAATGTGACAGCTTTCGGGGACTTTTGACGGGTAGTTAAACCAAGGAGCATAACCTTTAGTGGCGGTGTTTATGCCTTCTTTTGATGCTAGGTCAAGTTTACTGTTTTCATCACAGAATCGCATTCGAGTAAGATAGTTTGTGATCGCTCGAAGTCGGTCTTGTCCCGTAAGGTCATCGCTCCATTTATTTGGTTTATTACCATACATGGCTGATAAAAATTCATCAACATTGTCTGATTTAAGTTCGTTTTCGACTTCTTCTGCCAGTGCTTGGGCTTGATGTAAATCCCAACATGGAGGAATACCGGCATGAGTCATGACTGTGTTGAGTTGCTCGTCGTAATGGAATAAAGGTTGATGACGTAACCATTCCATCAGCTCATCACGGTCGCTGGCCGTGAGTATTTCCGAGAGCGTATCACCACGCTTTAATTTGCCAAAACCATAAGATACGGCGAGTAAGTGAAGGTCGTGATTGCCTAGAACAACGGTCGCATTGTTACCCAGTGATTTTATGAATCGAAGCGTTTCAAGCGATTCATTCCCTCGATTTATCAAGTCTCCAGCAAACCAAAGCTTATCTTGACCTGCTTTGTATTGAATTTGTTCTAATAGTTGAATGAGTGGTGCTAAGCAGCCTTGTAAGTCACCAATTACATATGTCGACATAAGTTGTAAACAGCCTTAATGCACTTTGTTTGGGACGAAGAGAGTGAAAGGTCGAACTGGGGCTTTAAATTCTGTTCCATCATCGGCAAGGAACTGGTAACTGCCTTGCATGCTACCGACAACGGTTTCCATGACTGTGCCACTGGTATAATGAAAGGATTCTCCAGGAGCTAAATAAGGGTATTCACCAATGACGCCACTGCCTTTCACTTCTTGAACCTGTTCGTTGCCATCGGTAATGATCCAGTGTCGTGTTTGAAGCTTGGCTGGCTCTGTTCCACAGTTGGTAATCGAAATGTGGTATGCAAACACATAGCGAGACTCTGAGGGGGTAGATTGTTTTGCTAAGTACTCTGTACGAACAGATACTACAACGTCATATTTTTGCATTTAACTTTCCTTTTGGATGACGTAGTTGGTAATTCGAACAAAATCTTCTACGTCTAATCGTTCTGGGCGTAGTGTTGGATCAATGTTTATTGCCTCGAAGTCATCATTGTCTAAGACGCCTTTGTAGTTGTTACGAAGGGTTTTGCGACGTTGTTGGAAGCCAATTCTGACCATGTCTTCAAGTTTTTTGATATTTTCGACAGGGTAAGGGAGTGTTTTATACGGTGTCATTCTGACGATGGCGGAATCCACTTTGGGTGCCGGGTCAAAGGATTCAGGGCCAACAATGAATAGAGACTCTACATTGCAATAATATTGTGCCATCACGCTTAAACGTCCGTATAGGCTGTCACCGGGACGAGCCGCTAGGCGATCTACCACTTCCTTTTGCAGCATGAAGTGCATGTCTTCAATAGCACTAGCTTGGCTGAGCAAGTGAAAAATAAGAGGTGTCGAGATATTGTAAGGCAGGTTTCCTACTACGCGAATCGCTTGTTCTGGCGTGCTTAGAGAGGTGAAGTCAAACTTCATCGCGTCAGCTTCATGCACGGTTAATTCAGGGTAGCGGAATAAATTCACTTTTAATATTGGGATAAGATCGCGGTCAAGCTCAACGACATCCATGCGCTCAGTGACACTGATTATGCCTTCTGTTAGGGCGCCTTTACCAGGGCCAATTTCCACGATTCGCTGACCTTTTTTGGGACCAATGCAAGCCACAATGCGTCGAATAACGCCGTGGTCGTGAAGGAAGTTTTGGCCGAATCTTTTTCTGGCTTTATGGGGTTGTGATTTGCTCATTTAGAAAACTTTTTCGCGTTATTTGCCATGTTAATGGCATGTTGAATGGCCACTTTAAGGCTGCCGTTATTTGCTTTGCCTGTGCCAGCCAAGTCAATGGCTGTGCCGTGGTCGACGGATGTCCGAATAATAGGTAAGCCCAGAGTGATATTGACGGCGTTACCAAAACCGGAATATTTTAGCACAGGTAATCCTTGATCGTGATACATAGCCAAGGCGCAGTCTGCATCATCTAGGTATTTTGGGGTGAAGAGAGTATCCGCAGGCAGAGGCCCAATTAAGTCAAAGCCTTCATGACGAAGCTTATTTAAGGTCGGAGTGATTACTTCTATCTCTTCTCTACCAAGATGACCATCTTCACCAGCATGTGGATTTAATCCACAAACTAAAATCTTCGGTTTTGCTATGCCAAATTTCTCTTGAAGATCTTTGTTCAGAGCTTTAATGACAAGGCTAATACTCTGCTCTGTAATCGCAGAAGATACTTCTTTTAGCGGTAGGTGAGTGGTCACTAAGGCCACTTTCATTGCCTCTGTTGCCAACATCATGACAACGTGTGGAGACTGGCATTGAGCTTGGAAAAACTCCGTATGTCCAGAAAAATGCACGCCCGTTTCGCATAAAATGCCTTTATGAACCGGTGGTGTCACAATGGCATCAAACTTTTGTTGGATACAACCTTCACCTGCTTGTCTTAAGGTTTCTAGTACATAAGGGGAGTTTGCAACATCTAGTGTTCCAGCGGCGGCTTGTTTGGCTAACGAAATAGGTAAGACGCAGATATTTCCCTGTTGGTGAGTAATAACATCTTTAGTACTATTCAGAGTTTGAATCTCTACCTTAAGTCCTAGAGTTAGGGCTCTATCTTTAAGTAATTGAGGGTCTGCGAGAACAATTAAACGAGCAGGGAATGCCTGCTCGTTTAACGCGCTTAAAATAATATCTGGGCCGATACCTGCCGGTTCACCAGAGGTAATGGCAATAATAGGAAGCAGCTCCACTGGGGTGTATGCCATTATTTTCTCTTAGTTTTTGATGTCAATGAAAGCATCGGCACGTAACTCATCAAGCCAATTGCCTAATACAATATCTTGCTTTTGTGCAATTAAAGCTTGCTCGGCATTCTTGCGTTTTACTTTATTACTAATATCCGCTTCTCTGCGACCTTCAACTTCTAAAATATGCCAGCCAAATTGAGTACGGAATGGCTTGCTGATATCGCCAACCTTGGTCTGGTTCATCATATCTTCGAATTCTGGCACCATGGTTCCTGGGGTGACCCAGCCTAGATCACCACCTTGCAAGGTTGAGCCTTGGTCTTCACTGTATTTTTTAGCCAGTTCCGTGAAGTCGTTGCCGTTTTTTAATTTTTTATAAATTTCGTCAGCAAGTTCTTTGGTTTGCTCTAAGTTTCGAATTTCATTTGGTCTCACTAGAATGTGTCGTACCTTGGTTTGCTGCTGCAGTGTTACATCAGGTGAGCGCTTTTCAATTACCCAAAGCAAATGAAAGCCAGCATTACTTTGTAATGGGCCAATAAGAGGACCTTTCTCTGTGTCTAAGGCGCGAACAAATAGCGGCGGTAGTTGATTTAGTGGGCGCCAGCCTAGGTCGCCACCTTCAATTGCAAATTGGCCGTCCGAGTTTTCAATCGCCTGCTGGATGAAATCATCTTCTGAGTTAATTTTACTTGCGATTTCAGTTATTTTTTCTTTTGCTTGTTCTGGGTCACTTGCTCTAATTAATAGGTGGCGAAAGTGAACTTGTTCCTTTTCTTTGGTAATGCTTGTCTCTGAACTGAGATAGTCATCAATTTCCTGGTCTGAAATGACGATACGCTTTTTGATGATCTCTCGCTTTACATTATTCATCAGTATTTCTTGTTCAATCTGCTCTCTGTATCGAGAGTAATCGATGCCTTTACTAGCAAGAACATTTTTTAAGCCTTGTAAATCAAGGTTCATGTTTTTAGCGACGCCAAGGATTGCGTTATCAACATTGGAGCTGGATGCTCTCATGCCAATTTTTCGAGCATAATTGACCTGCAATGTTTCATCGATCATTTGGTTTAGAATCTGCCGATGAATATTGTCGGTCATTACGCCACCAGGAACACGTTCTTTCACAATCTGAAAGCGATTTTGGATATCGCTTTCTAAGATAGGTGTTGAATCAACAATAGCTGAAATACCGTCGATTTTATGGGGGGCTGCCTGTAGATTTTGTAACGGCATCAATGTAAAAAAAATCAATGTAAAAAAAGAAAACAACTTCATGATTAATATCCAACTTTTCCTTGGTTCCAATAGTCGTTCGCAATGTTGGTTTCGTTGTTAGCTCGACCGGCAGTGCTTAAACCACGTAAAATAAATTGTAAAAAGACGCCTCTATCAAATATGTTGTCATCATTTAGCCAATCTTGATAGCTTAATGATACTTTGAAACAGCAATTCTCATAGCCTAGACCAGCAGTTTGTTTGGTGAAATCTTCTTTTAAAAAATCATAGTTGTACTGTGCAAAGGCAGACCAATTATTATTAACAGGGAAGATCGTTCCTATGCTGGCTTGTTCATTATCGCTTGTGGAGTTTGTAGTGTTTATTGAATTTAGGTAGCTTAAGTTGATTATAACGTCATCTATTGGCTCCATTGCCGCAATAAATTGTATTAAGTTTAATTCGTTGTTGTCTGCACTGTAATTCATGTAGCCTGTAAGTGTATAGCGATTACCATTGTAATTGGCCGACGTCAGCAAGTCGCTGCGCTTGCTTGTATCAATAGGGGTATCTTCATCCGTTTTTCCCGTTATACCAACATAGCGATCTTTTAAATAAAAGATCTGACCTGCTTTGAATGCCCATTTTTCATTATTGTTTTCATCATATAGGCGACTTTCTAACCCCAAGGTCACTTGTTCAGTATCACCAATGCGGTCATTGCCGTTAAAACGACTATGCGCGAAGGCTTGTGTATAGTTTATTGTTGGGAGACTAGCGTCAAAATTGGGAATAAGCTCTTGATCTTTAAAAGGGGAGTTTAGATAGTTTAATTTCGGCTCAAGAGTTTGTCGCCATACACTGTTTCCTAAGGGTAAGCGGCGTTCGAATATGACGGCGGAATCAATATAGCCACTAACATGTCCAATTGAGGTCTCGCTGTTCGTCATCTTGGTGTAGCTATGTAGATCGTAGCTTCGGTATTGTGCTAAAAGGCCTGTTGTTAAGCTCCCCCAAGCATTTTTAAAGTTTATTTTTGAGTCTTGATTAACCGCGAAGCGTTGTCCATCAAAGTTGGTTTCATCTGGATCGTGAAAATCAGTGTATTGAGCATCAACTTTATAATCTAAATAGGTTGTTGCTATACGGTATGAACTATCAACTCTCGGCAGCCATTCGAAAGGTTTATCAGCACTAGTATTGGGGGTTTCAAAGGTTAAGTAGGTGACCTTGTTTAGAAAGTTACCGTTGTTGATTGAAAGAAATGCGCTTTGCTCGTAGTGATCTTTTGTTCCAATCGAAGTGCTATTGGCTTCAGGTGTTTTATTTGGTGTTGGGTTATCTTCAAATAAAAGTCCAGCACTTAGGTGTGAGTTAAAAGATTGCGTCGATTTTAATTTGAGCAGCGTTTGCTCACCTTGTTCTTTTTCGGAGAAAGTTGACTGTTCGTAGATAGTTTCTCCGTATGGGCTTAGATGGCGTAGCTCTAAATCTATGCCTTCGCCTTTTTCTTGAATAAGTTGTGGTGTAATCGTTGCGTCGTAGTTCGGGGCTATGTTCCAGTAAAATGGCGCTGAAAGACTTACTCCATCTTTTAGAGAATAGCCAAAAGTGGGAAACAAAAAGCCTGTTTGTCGAATGTTATTTAATGGGAAACGTAGCCAAGGAAAGTAAAAAACAGGAATATTGCCAATGCGAATCTGTACGTGTTTGGCAGTACCAAATCCTTGTTTCGTATCTAGCTCAATTGAGCTGCCATATAGTTTCCAGCTTTCTTGATTGGGTTCACACGTTGTGAAAAATCCATCATCGATAAAAACAACACCATCTTGGCTGCGAGTTAATGTCTTGGCTTCCATCCGAGTACCGCTTCCGTGGTTAAGGTATTTGGCGTCTTTGAAGCTGTTTTCTTCACTATTATCGTTTGAAACATAGGCACTTGAACTGCGGATTAGAAGGTTTTTATTGCGTAAAGCAACGTTGCCTTGGGCTTGATAATACTGGTTAGGTTTTCCCTTTATGTTATCAGCCGATAGAGAGTAAAGCGGTTTTACTATTTCTGCGGCTCCTTTAAGGTGAAATACTTCACCTTTGTCTCGAATAATAAGATCTGCGGTAAGGTCAGTCCCTTTTTCATTCGTTGCTTTCCAGCTATTAACATAAGAGCCTTGGCAATATTGACTTAACTGCGCTTGTTGTTCCGCTGTTAAAGATTCTCTTGGAGCCCAATCCCATTGATTTACCTGTGCATGTGCGATAGGCAAGATGAAAAGACTTTGAAAAAATAATGTGTAGATGCGTAAATGCTTAACCATGCAAGGTATACTTGTTTACCAATAAATGTTGTCCGAAATCGGATACTGCCAATAAGCGGTTCCACGTAATAAGACAAATGATAATCTATGCAGGCCTATAGGGGCTACCGATTCTGGAGAAATATCTTTATGTGGAAAATTGTTTGCGCAGTTTTGGGTTATATATTAGGTGGTTTTTTAGGTGGTTTGCTGGGATTTATTATCGGCGGAGTTATTGATAGAGCGCAGATTGGTGGGGCTTTCGGTAATGTTCGTGGACGTGCAGATGTGCGCCTTCAGCAAGAGATTTTTTTTCGTACATTATTTCTTTTGATGGGGCGATTAGCTAAGTCAGATGGTCAAGTATCTGAGGCTGAGATTCAATTAGCGCAGTCTGTTATGCAGCGTCTTCGTTTATCTACAGCTGCGCAAGAGCAAGCCAAACAGTTATTTAATGAGGGGAAATCTGCAAACTTTGATCTGACTTCTGTGTTGAGCAACTTTAGGCAGGTCGTAGGTCCAGGCGATTTAACTCGTACTTTATTAGAGGTTTTGCTGGTTTCTGCTTATGCCGATGGCCATTTTAGCGTAGAAGAAAAATCTTTTGTGTCTCAAGTTTGTGCTCATCTGGGGGTCTCTGTTGCGGAGTTTGAAGCGCTTCATATCCAAGTTAAGCAGCAGGCTCATTTTAGACAGGGTTATCAATCCTCTTCAAATAATATGGAGTCAAAAGACCTGTTAAAAGCGGCATATGAGGCTTTAGGTGTAACACCTGATATGAATGATGCGGAAATCAAAAAGGCTTATCGACGACTAATGAGTAAAAACCATCCTGATAAATTGAGTTCACAAGGACTACCGGATGAGATGATTGAATTAGCTAAAGAGCGAACACAAGAAATTCAGTCTGCTTACGAAATGGTTAAAAATTCTCGTAAATAGTATTTTTTAATATGCGTTAATCATTTATTGGGCTTTGATAAAAAAGCCCTTTTTTTACGCTTGGTAATGCCTTTCGCTGGTTTATTTGGCTGGTATTCTGTTTCAAAAAGCCGCGTACTCTTTGGATTAATAGCGGTTTATTCTTTTTTCCATTTACTCTATCTGGTAAAGCGTCTATTTGGATAAAGTCGCCTTTTTTCTCTATCCTTTGACTGGCGGCTTGTTTTCGCCATATTGCAAACTGGTCTCTCCCTGATTTGTTGACGTAATAGTCGAGTATTGGCTGAGCAACTTGACGAATTTGTTGTGCGACTTCGTAGTCAGATAGGTTTGGTGGAGACTCTATATCGATAAGAACTAAGGCTTCAGCAGCATCTTTGTTAGCTGATAGGAACCCTAGAGCGTAGCTTGCCCCCGTCCCATAACCAAGCAAAGTGAATTGGCTCACACCTTCTTCTTGTGCTTTGTTTATTGTCGCCTGTATTCGAGCGAAAACCATAGGTTGGTTTGGTAGTTCATTTAATGGCTGTGTATCGTCTGCTGTTGGAGAGGGGGCTTTCACCGGTTTCGCACGCTTGATAATGTCAGGAACTTCAATAGACACAGTGCACCAGCTATGCTCTGGCATGGCATCGCGTAATGGCCCAATGGCATCAGGCCAATCTGGGTGTTCATTGTCTGAATGCAGCAAGATTATACAGCCTTGGGTTGAGCTGGTGAGAGACGGTCTATATAGAGTGAGGAAAGACTCTCCATTCGCTTCCAGTGTTTCAATTTGGTGATCTAGACGTTTGATTTTTAGTGATTCTTCAAGTGCTTCAATTCGAGAGGCCTGTGGTTTTGGTACAATGTATTTTTCCGTGCTCTTTTTGGGTGTATCTTGAGGCTTAGTTGTTGTATCGCCTGCAGGGGCTTGAGAATCTTCAGCCCAAAGATTAGGAACTGTGAACAAGGATAGAAGTGCCATGATAAGGTAGCGCAGTGCAGTAAATTTATTCATTGTTTTCAATACTTCTTATAAAGGCCTTGTTAAAATATGGTCTAAATTTTCACTTTGCGACCTTTATTGTGTCACTGCTGGAGTCAGATATGAACGATTTTATCATTGCCCCTTCGATCCTTTCTGCCGATTTTGCTCGATTAGGCGAAGAGGTCGATAAGGTCTTGGAAGCCGGAGCGGATATCATACACTTTGATGTGATGGATAATCATTATGTTCCTAATTTAACGATCGGTCCTATGGTCTGTAAAGCATTGCGCAAGCATGGGGTTACGGCTGACATTGATGTGCATTTAATGGTGAAGCCGGTTGATAGTATGATTGGTGACTTTATTGAAGCGGGCGCTTCTTATATTACGTTCCATCCAGAAGCCAGTGAGCATATTGATCGATCTTTACAGATGATTCGGGATGGTGGCTGTAAAGCGGGTTTAGCAATCAACCCGGCAACGTCTCTTGAACATTTAAAATATGTGCTGGATAAAGTCGATATGATCTTGCTGATGTCTGTTAACCCTGGTTTTGGTGGTCAGTCTTTTATTCCTAGCACGCTAGATAAGTTACGCGAAGCTCGTGCATTGATTGATGCCAGTGGTTACGACATTCGCTTAGAAGTGGATGGCGGCGTGAGCGAAAAAAATATTGCTGAAATCGCTCGTGCAGGTGCTGATACATTTGTGGCGGGTTCCGCTATTTTCGGTAAAGATGATTACAAATCTGTGATTGATGCAATGCGTAGTGAATTGGCGAGTACACGTTAATGAAAACACCAAGCTATTTTTCAAAGTGGTTTGATGGGTGGCCAGAGCTGGTTTGTTTAGACCTTGATGGTACTTTGGTGGACAGTGTGCCTGATATAGCGGGTGCTGTGGATGCTTTTTTGGTTGAGCTTGGTGTGTCACCAGCCGGTGAAGAGCGAGTTCGTGGTTGGGTGGGTTTTGGCTCATCTAAGCTAATTGAGCAAGCACTTGAGTGGGCCGGTATTGATTCGGATAAATATGAAGAAGCCTATCGCATTTTTCTAACACACTATCATGCGCATTTGACTGACGGTACGACTCTTTATCCTAATGTAAAAGCGCTGCTAAAGGCTTTTAAGCATAATGGTGTACCTGTTGCTTTGATTACGAATAAGCCAAGTGTTTTCGTGAAACCTATGCTTGATCATTTTGAAATCACAGAGCAATTTGGTTGGCTACTAGGCGGTGATACTCTAGAAGAGAAAAAGCCTTCTGCTATGCCTTTACTTCACTGTAGTGAGTCTATTGAAGCTTTGCCTGAAAACTGTCTTATGATCGGTGATTCAATTACAGACTATAAAGCCGCAAAAAATGCTGGATTTAAATGTGCTCTAGTGACTTATGGTTATCACCAAGGCGTCGATCTGAATGGACTTGGTGCGGATGCAATAATGGATGATTTAGCCGAGCTATTAGTCTGATTTCATTGTTTCCGTTAGATAAAGTAAAAGGCCAAACTGCTTCAGTTTGGCCTTTTTTACACTTGTTAGAAATAAAGTAAAGGGGTTATTTGTTGTCAGACTTTTTCGCAGATGACTCCGTTGCCTCTTGCTGTACTTGATTTTGCTTGGATGATTTTGATTGCTCTGACAGTAGTGTCATTTGACTATCATCTGCCATATGAACCGTATGTGTTGGGAAGGCGACCTCTGCATCATGAGATTCAATAATCTGCATCGCTTTGAAGAGCACATCTTGTTTTACGTCGTGAAACGTTCGCCAATCCACTGTTTTTGTATAAGCATAAATGAAGAAATCTAGGGAAGATGGTCCGAATTGATTGAAATTCACCATATAAGTTTCGTTGGTATCTAGATCTTCATGATTGGCAACCATGTCTTTTATTTCTGAAAGAATAGTAGATAGAAGATTGAAGTCACAGTAGCGGACACCGATGGTCTCGTTGATACGACGATGCGTCATACGAGAGGGGTTTTCAACTGAAATCAATGAAAAAGTGGAATTTGGTACATATAAAGGGCGCTTGTCAAAAGTGCGAATGCGGGTTTGACGCCAGCCAATGTGTTCAACAGTTCCTTCAATGTTTTGATCGGGGGAACGAATCCAGTCACCGATGGCAAAAGGTCTGTCTAAGTAAACCATCAAACCGCCAAAAAAATTGGCTAGCAAATCTTTAGCCGCGAAACCGACGGCAATACCGCCAATACCGCCAAATGCTAGTACACCTGAAATACTGTAGCCTAAAGTTTGTAAGACGACTAATACAGAAGTAATGATTACCGATGCTCGGAGTAATTTACTGATGGCACTGGCTGTTGTGTAATCTACCTTAGTTTTGACTTTGTTTGATCGCGTTAGAGTACGTTCACTCTCCGATATGCAGCGTAAAATAAACCAAGTTAGTATAACAATGACACCCACTTCACGAATGGCTTTAATAAGGGAGGAGAAGTCTGGGTCTATTTCCGTACCGGAGATTTCAGCTGCGATACTTAATCCGGCTACCCATATAAAGACACCAATGGGTTTTTGGGCGGCATGAATTAATACATTATCCCAAGGGGTTTTGGTTTTTTTAAGTTGTTGGTCGATGCGCATTAAAATGCGAGTGGCGATAAAATTAATGATAAGTGTGCCAAGGACGACTAAAAAAACACGCACAACCCAGTGCATCCTAGTATCACCTAAGCCCAAATATACTTGCATTGTTTCCCAGTTCATTATGCTTTTTCTATCCCTTTGTCTTATTTGTGAGAAGTTTGGTGGTCTAAATTACATTACTTATATAAGCAGTAGAGTTCCCAGCCCTAAAAAGGCAACGAACCCTGCAATGTCGGTCACTGTTGTTAAAATAACTGATCCAGATAGGGCTGGGTCAATGCGTAATTTATCCAGTAGCACAGGAATAAGAACGCCTGACAGAGCCGCCATTAAAATATTCACTATGATGGCTAAGCCAATGACCCCACCGAGCATTGGGCTTTCAAACCACCATAAAGTGACAACGCCAATAACAATGGCCCATAAAATGCCATTTAATCCACCCACTTTAAGTTCTTTAGCTAATAAGGATTTTAAGTTGCTACGAGTGATTTGCCCAAGTGCTAAGCCTCGAACAATTAGGGTTAAGGTTTGACTGCCGGCAATCCCGCCCATGGAAGCCACAACAGGCATCAATACGGCTAGTGCGACAACTTGCTGGAGTGTTGCCTCAAAAAGCCCGATGAAGGCAGAAGCTAAAAATGCCGTTAATAAATTAATTCCAAGCCAAATACCACGAGTTGCCGCACTGCGCTTTACGGGAGCAAATAAATCAGATTCTTCATTGAGACCGGCGATCGACATTTGTTGAGCTTCATGTTCTAAACGCCATGTTTCCATAGCAAGTCCTGAGTGAAAGCGACCTAGTAAAATTTGATTCTCATCGACAACAGGTAGTGCTGATAAAGACGAACGCTCGAGTTGCTCAGCTGCTTTTGTTAATTCAGTATCTGATCGAATGAAAGGACACTCTTCATCAATCAAACTGGAAATAGGTTCATGTCCTTGGGCTTTAAAAAGTCTATCGAATTTTACGCAACCAACCCAGCGGCCTGTTCTGTTGACCAAGTACACCATATCTGTGTAGTCTGGGATGTCTTTTTTCAGCAATCTCAAAGCTTCCGAGGTGCGAATGGATTGAGAAGCTATTAGTAGTTCATGGTCAATCCAACGACCAACAACATCTTCATCGTAAACAATACCTTGTTGGTAATATTCACGCTGTTTGTTATCCATTTGCTTGAGAGCAAGGTCGACCAAGCGGTCTGGAAGTGAGTCTGTAATTTCCAGTAAGTCTTCAGCGTCAACATCAGTAAATAATGCTTCTATTTCGTAGTCGTCGAGTTCTTTTAACAGTAACTGACGAGATTCACCGCGCATCTCAACTAAGATATCAAGACGATTGGCTTGCTTTATATTGGCCCAAGCCTGACGTCTCTGAATAAGAGGGATGGATTCAAGGGCGAGCGCCACATCATCTGGGGTTAACTCAGAAATGGCTTTGTTAACAGACTCTGGAGAGTACTCATCATGAATGAGTGTTTCTATAAGATCGGCGACTTGGCTGTGCACTGATGGGCATCCTTAAAACACGGAATAATGACAGTAAAGATAACATGCTTTTTAGTGTGCGGTATAACCGCTTGTATATCAAACAAGGCTTTGTTTTTACATGATTTTATCTAGAAGCTTGCCGAGAATTGAATAAACCAAAAAAAATATCATGTTTGTTGATAGAGGGATGCAATTTTACTTGTCGCTTTATCGGTTTTGATTGTCTTGTCTGGCAAGACAGAGTGATCATGACAGTGTAGAATTTAGCGCACTTTAAATGATGGTTCTTTTATTAGTGTAAGCTTTTCTTTGCGTCTCATTGCGGTTTGTTACGGCAGTTAGTGCAGGTCTAGGCTGTTTTATAGGCGTGTCTCCTCTTTTATGTTATTGATGATAGATAACTACGATTCATTCACTTATAACCTAGTTCAATACTTTCGTGAGCTGGGGGCCGATGTTTGGGTGTACCGTAATGATGAAATTACAGTTGAAGATATAGCGCGGCTGGCACCGTCACATTTGGTTATTTCTCCAGGGCCCTGTACTCCAAATGAAGCGGGGGTTTCCATGGCCGCTATTGCTGCTTTTGCAGGCAAAATTCCAATATTGGGTATTTGCTTAGGCCATCAAAGTATTGGGCAAGTCTTTGGCGGAAAGGTAATTCATGCTAAAAATGTCATGCATGGTAAAACCTCGTTAATTTATCATAACAATAGCTCGGTTTTTTCTGGGGTACCTAACCCACAAACAGCAACACGCTATCACTCTTTGGTTATTTCTGCTGAGACGCTACCAGACTGTTTAGAAGTCACAGCGTGGAGTAAAAATATGCAAGGTGACAACGAGGAAATTATGGGAATTAGACATAAAACGCTTGCCGTTGAAGGGGTGCAGTTTCATCCTGAGTCAATTCTAACAGAGGCAGGTCATGCCTTATTAGCAAACTTTTTAACTCGATAGGAGAGGCTGGTGGATATTCAAAAAGCGATTGCCGCAGTTGTTGAGCGCCAAGATTTGAGCGGTGACGAAATGCGAAAAGTGATGAATGACATCATGACGGGAAAGACCACCTCTGCTCAGATCGGCGGTTTTTTAATTGGTCTAAGAATGAAAGGTGAGACTGTCGAAGAAATAACGGCCGCCGCTCAGGTAATGCGAGAACTATCTAGCAAGGTGCATCTAGATCTTGATCACGTAGTAGATACTTGTGGTACAGGGGGAGATGGCGGTAACTTGTTTAATGTCTCCACGGCATCTGCTTTTGTAGTCGCTTCAGCGGGTGGTAAAGTGGCAAAACATGGTGGACGTTCAGTATCGTCAAAATCTGGTAGTGCAGATGTTTTGGAGCAAGCTGGAATTTATCTTGGTCTTGATGCGGAGCAAGTTTGTCGTTGTGTAGAAGAAATTGGTTTAGGGTTTATGTTTGCTCCTAATCATCATTCTGCGATGAAATACGCCGTTGGTCCTCGAAAAGAGATGGCAACACGGACAATTTTTAATTTGCTTGGTCCTTTAACTAATCCTGCTAATGCGAAATGTCAGGTTATGGGGGTGTTTCATCAAAAATGGGTTCGCCCCATTGCGGAAGTATTGAAAGCGCTCGGTAGTGAACATGTTATGGTTGTTCATTCTGAAGACGGGTTAGATGAAATTAGTATTGCTGCACCGACTTATGTCGCTGAGTTGAAAGGTGGAGAAATTCTAGAATACAAAATCTCTCCAGAGGACTTCGGTATTTCAACCCAGTCTATTGAATCACTTCAGGCTGTCGATGCAACACAGAGCCTTGCTCTGGTGAAAACTGCACTGGAAGGTAAAGGAAAAGTGAACCCTGCCAGAGATATAGTAGCGTTAAATGCTGGAGCCGCGATTTATGTGTCGGGTATTGCTGATACCTTAGCTGAAGGTGTCAATATAGCGGAAGATGTCATTGGGGGTGGTACAGCCAAAGTAAAAATGTCTGAGTTAGCCAGTTTTACTCGCTGTTTTATGAGCCCTGACTCACTGTAAAGAATAGGAAGGAGTATTAGCCCAATGCAATTAGAAACACCGACAATTTTAAAAAAAATTGTAGCTAGAAAGTATGAAGAGATTAGTGAGCGTAAATTACACACTCCCTATAATAACTTAGAAGTTGCAGCTTCGGTGGCTAATGTACATAACGCGCCACGAGGTTTTGCATATGCTTTGAGACACCAAATTGCTATTGGTAAATCGGGGGTTATCGCTGAGGTTAAACAAGCTTCACCTAGTAAAGGTGTATTGAGAGACCCTTTTATTCCTGCAGATATTGCGAGATCTTATGAAAAAGGGGGAGCTGCTTGTCTGTCTGTTTTAACAGATAGGGATTTTTTTAAAGGCCATGAGGATTACTTGGTTGAGGCGCGTAGTGCCTGTACGCTACCTGTTATTCGCAAAGACTTCATTGTCGATGAATATCAGGTGCTTGAAGCGAGAGCAATTGGTGCTGATTGTATTCTGCTTATTGCCGCATGCTTAAGTGGTGATAAATTGCGTGAATTGGACCAAATGGCACGTGACCTTGGAATGGATGTTTTGATTGAGGTGCACAACCGTCCAGAATTAGGTTTGGCGTTGGAGTATACCCAAACAGAGTTGCTTGGAATTAATAATCGTGACCTTCATACTTTCGAACTTAGTTTAGATCACACTTTCGAATTGATGGGGGATGTCCCTTCGGATCGTTTGATTGTGACTGAAAGTGGTATTCACACTCGTGATGATGTGGCTATGATGAGGCAAAAAGGTATTCACGCGTTTTTGGTTGGTGAGGCATTTATGGTTGCTGATGAGCCAGGTGAAAAGTTAGCAGATTTGTTCCAAATATAATAAAGAGCGTGCAGTAGCAGAATTAATTAAGGTTGAATGATGAAGACGAATGTTAGTTGGCAAGAAGATGTGCATTTTACGGCTGAAACTGGCTCTGGTTTTAAGGTTGAAATTGACGGTAATCAAGTTGCCGGTCCTCGACCTATGGAGTTATTGCTTGCGGGCTTAGGTGGTTGCACTTCTTATGATGTGGTTGGGATTTTAAAAAAAGCTCGTCAAGACGTGGTTTCTTGTGTAGCTCAAATTGACGCAGATCGAGCAGACACTGTTCCAGCGGTGTTCACTGAAATTCGAGTGCACTTTGTTGTGACAGGGCATAATTTGAAAGAGAGTGTTGTTGCTCGTGCAGTAAAGTTGTCTGCTGAAGAGTATTGCTCGGCTTCTCTTATGTTAGAGAAAGGTGGGGTGAAAATCGTTCATAGCTTTGAGGTGATTGAAGCTGACTAGGTTTGTTAAAATAAGAGCCTTTGGGCTAATGCTCCAGAAAGTCCGATTAAGCTTTTTAATCGGACTTTTTTGTGCCTCCTCTCTTATTGTTGATAAGTCACACTCTTTCTCAAATCACTCGATCTTCATTTAAAATATTCCTGTTGAACGGATCGAATTTGTACTGACCCTATCTTCAGAGCAAATATCAGGTGACAATGCTTACCTGAAGACGAAGTGTTTTGGTTGGTACCAAGGGCGACACTTTTCGAAATGAATTCATTAAAGAACTGTTCAGACGCTTAAATATTTGTTCGGTGGGGATCGGAGCTTCTGCTTCTCCTTGCTAAGAGTGACTTCTTTCAAGCATTGGTTCTGGTTCCATACAATGGCTTTTCCTGTGTATTGGCGAGCATTGGGGCGATGAGTGATTTGCTAAAGGTGATTTGACAAGGACTGAAAATATTCGCCATAAATGGTTTCATTTACCTTCCCCAGACACGACAGAATTATGAGAGCATTTCGGTAGTACTAGTAATGCAACCGTCAAGCATGGTGCTAATCCATTATGGAATTGAGTTAGGCTGATGAATACGCATTATCACATTACTTTTAAAGCTCAGGTTGAACATGATCGCAAGGCTGAGTCGAAGACCGGAATGTGTCTTAAGGAGTTAAGATCTTGTTTTGGGAGAGAAAGAAAACGAGGCCTAGTAGACCTCGTATGGTAAAGCAATCAAAGACAAGATATCTGGTATCTCGTAATGCTGTTTCGCTTAAGTGAACAGTATTAGCCAAGTAGGCTCCTTTATTATGACTAAAATGTTTTTTAAATTAAGCGTTTACGAATATTTACCACGACAATTTCTGCCAAAATTACGATAACAAAAATAGCCAGTAGAGACATGGCGACGCGATCCCATTGGAATAGATTCATTGAATCATCTAGCACTACGCCGATACCGCCCGCTCCAACCAAACCTAATACGGCAGACTCTCGGACATTAATGTCCCAACGAAATAATACGATGCTAAAAAAAGCAGGCAATACTTGAGGCCAATAGCCTTTTAGTAAAATCGACATCCAAGAAGCTCCCGTGGCTTTTAGCGCTTCAATAGATCCCATATTTACCTCTTCGATTGCCTCGCCAAGTAACTTTCCGACAAAACCAATAGAACGAAATGCAATCGCTAACACACCAGCAATAACACCAGGTCCAAAGATAGAGACGAAAAGTAATGCCCAAACCAATGAGTTTACAGAGCGTGAAGACACTAAGAAAAAGCGTGATATCCAATGACACCAAGTGGACTGAACAATGTTGCTGGCATTCATTAAGGCCAGAGGTACGGCAAAAATTAAGGTAATGAGTGTACCTAAGGTTGCGATATTTAGTGTTTCAACCATCGCGTCATGTACGGTATCTGGATAGTAGGCGAAATCTATCGGCCACATACGAGAGAACATATCTGCCATTTGCTCTGGAGCATCTAAAAGAAACTCTGGGATGACTTCTACTGATTGGATAGATTGCACAAAAGCGATAACGAGAACTAAATATACGGCATAACGTGACAGTTTTTGTTTGAGCGTAAAACGCTGCCAGTGATGATCTATTGTGTTCATGAAAATAGGCTCCTAGGTCAAACTAGCGAAAAATGCGTCGCACAATATTGGAAAGAAATTCCCCAAACATGATTAGAGCGATAATGATGATTAAAATGGCTGCGACAAAGTCGTAATCAAAGCGCTGGAATGCTGAGAAAAGAGTTCCGCCTAACCCGCCGGCACCGACAATCCCAACCATGGTGGAATTACGTAAATTGGAGTCGAGCTGATAGGTCGAAAAACCAATAAAGCGAGAAAACACCTGTGGCATAACAGAAAACAAAATAATGCTAGTAAACCCTGCACCTGTTGCGCGTATGGCTTCTACCTGTTTAAGAGAAATCTCTTCGATGGCTTCTGCGAAAAGTTTGGCTATAAAGCCAACGGATGCGACAACCAGAGTCAAAATGCCTGCTAAGGCACCGAATCCCACGCTTTTTACAAATAAAATGGCAATGATCACCGGATGAAAGGTGCGGCATAATGCGATAAGTGTTCGTATAGGTGTGCTGACCCAATTTGGCATTAGGTT
Source organism: Marinomonas sp. CT5 (assembly GCF_018336975.1). Classification (NCBI taxonomy): domain Bacteria; kingdom Pseudomonadati; phylum Pseudomonadota; class Gammaproteobacteria; order Oceanospirillales; family Oceanospirillaceae; genus Marinomonas; species Marinomonas sp. CT5. The sequence continues at coordinate 933,826 of NZ_CP025572.1, forward strand.
ACGAGCAGCAAATAGACCTAAAAATAAGGAAATGAAGATGCCGCAAATACTAGAAATAATGGCAATTTCAAGACTCTCAACTAGCCCACTCATTAATAATGACCAACGGCTAAAGTTAGGAGGAATCATGCGACCTAGTAAGTTACTTGCATGTCCTAAGCCTTCGTTAAAACGTTCCCAACTCAATCCCATGGCGTTAAAGGAATACGCCACGTAGCATAGGACAAGTAGCCAAATAGCGGTGACGAACCAGTTTTGTTTGAATGGATTGTCTCTATTTTGATTTGTGTTTATACCAGCCATGACTCACCCCCATAAATTTGTTTTAGGTGATCGTCAGTGATGCCATCTGGCGAGCCATCATAAACTACTACACCATTGCTCATACCTATCATACGTTTGGCAAAACGACTGGCCAGTTTTACATCGTGGATATTAACTAGAGCAGGTATGTTCTTTTCAGCGGCAAAGCGTTCTAGCAATTCCATGATTTCTACCGCTGTTTTTGGGTCGAGAGAGGAAGTGGGTTCATCGGCTAATAGAATTTTAGGGTTCTGCATAACTGCTCTAGCAATACCAACTCGTTGGCGTTGACCTCCAGAAAGGCTATCTGCGCGCTTAGTGGCATGCTCGCTTAAGCCAACAGCTTCTAATAAGTCAAAAGCCGTATTTATATCTTCTTGGCTAAAATTTCGACGCCATGCTTGCCATGCAGACATATAACCGAGGCGGCCCGTTAAGACGTTTTCAATAACGGTTAAGCGTTCAACTAAGTTGTATTCTTGAAACACCATACCAACTTGGCGGCGCAACTGGCGTAGTTGTGCTCCTCTGGCTAAACATAAATCGGCATTGTCGAATAAAATTTGTCCATCTGTTGGATCAATTAAACGGTTGATACAACGTAGTAGGGTACTTTTTCCTGTTCCGGACGGCCCAATAATGGCGATAATTCCGGGTTCGGTAACTTGAATATCTATTCCTTTTAGAATGGGGTTTCCTGCGGTGTATTCTTTTTTTAGATTCTGTACTTCTAAAAAAATTGTATGTTTGGCTGTGTTATCAGTGACAGACATGATGATTTCCTAAAGGCGAATAGGTCCAACAACCCGGTATTTGGGTTGTTGGTATTTTTAAAAATGTGGTTTTTAAAAAATTAGATAATGAGAGATAACCGTTTATTGGCTTTTGCTCGCGGCTTCTTTTTTGCGTTTTTTGGCTGCGGCTTTTGCTGCATCGGCTTCAGCTAACTGCTTAAGTCCTGCCTTGGTGTAAGCTGTACCAGATGAGTGGGCGATATCACGAATAACTTGCCAGTCTTCCTTGTAAGTTACTGGGAAGAAGCGATCTGCGCCGCCAAATGTTTTTTGCATTTCTGGTGGGAATCGGAAAGTGAAGAAGGCTTTTTTGATTTTTTCGACCAACTCTGGATTTAGGTCATAGGCATAGCCAAACGATGAAGTCGGAAATCGTGGGCTGGTATAAATAATACGGAAATCATCTTTATTGATACGTTTTGCATCAACCATACGTTTGAAAACATCAGAAGCAACGGGGGCGGCATCATAGTCGCCTGATAACACGCCCATAACAGATTGATCATGTTTGCCTGAATATTTCACTTCATAATCTTTATCAGGTGTTAAACCTAATGCAGGGAAAATGGCGCGAGGTGCTAAATTGCCTGAGTTAGATGAAGCGGAGGTATGAGCGACTACTTTGCCTTTTAAGTCAGTCATTTTCGTCAGGCCACTGTCTTTACGTACGATTGTAATGAGGTTGTAACCTTGAAAAGCCTCTTCTGTTCCTTTTACGGCGATGGGAACTAAACCGCCTAGGTTAACTGCGTAACCTGTTGGACCTGTAGAGAAGCCTGCAATGTGTAATCGGCCAGAACGAAGCGCTTCTACTTCCGCTGCGTTAGAGTGAACTGTGTAATACACCACTTTTTTGCCTGTTACTTCGCTTAGGTACTTTTGGAAATCACTGAATGCATCTTTGTATACGGCTGGGTCTTCAACAGGAGTATAGGTGAAGACTAAGGTGCTGGGGTCACGCCATTCACTTGAGTCTTTTGGCCGATCAGCAACCAGGTCATAGTCTTCGTCACAGAATTTATCATCCAGTACGCCGCGATAGTTGCAATCATCAGCTAGAGCTGTACTAGCACCAAATAGTAATGAACTAGAGAGTACTAAACCTGTTAATAGTTTAATAGGCATTATTGTTTTCCTCGTGATGTCTTTTTTATTGTTATCACCGGTCGGGAGGTTCCGTTATCGGAGATGAGCCAATCTCACTTACTGTAAGATTGACTGGTATAGAGCAAGGTAGATGCCAATACTAAAAAACTATTTAAAAACAAATGGTTAATTTTTTTATTTGATCAGGTGTTAATATATATGGGACGCTTTAGTCTCATATAAAAATGGAAATGGGTCATTCTTGTCCTTCTTCTTCTAATGATTTGAATTGCTGCTTATCTAGTTGGTGTTTTTTCATTTTCCGATAAAGTGTTTTGCGTGACATATCCAGTAACTCGGCTGCTTCATTTAATAGTCCGTTGGTGGCTCTGAGTCCTTCTTCGATAATGTGGCGTTCAAATTGATCCATGCGTTCTTCGTAACTGCCGTTTAGGTCTTCTTCGCGCTTGATCGATGCGAGCGAGTTTTCGCTAATGCCAAGTACAAACCGATCGGCTGAATTTTTCAGTTCGCGAACATTTCCTGGCCACTGGTGTTGAATTAAATAATCCAAGTACGTCGGCGTAATACTAGGTATTTCTCTTGAGAAATGTTCAGCAGCCTTTTGCGCATAGTGATGAAACAAGGGGAGAATATCTTCTGGACGGTCTCTAAGTGGTGGAATCGTTAAACTGGCAACATTGAGTCGATAGAAAAGATCTTTTCGAAATTTTCCCTCATCGCCTAATTGGGCAAGATTGTCTTTACTCGCTGCGATGACTGTGAGTTCGACCGGAATTGGGATTGTGCTACCAACACGTTCAATGGCTCTTTCTTGTAGTACGCGCAATAGTTTAATTTGTACTGGTAGTGGCATAGTTTCTATTTCATCTAGAAATAATGTGCCACCATTAGCTGCTTCGATTTTGCCAATATGGCGTTTGTTAGCGCCAGTAAAAGATCCTGCTTCATGGCCAAAAAGCTCACTTTCAATCAAACTTTCACTGATGCCTCCACAGTTTATGGCAATGAAACGACCTTTATTACGTAGGCTGAATTGATGTAGAGCTCTGGCAACCACATCTTTACCCGAACCTGTTTCGCCATAAATAATGGTGTCGACATTGGCTTGTGCTAAAGAAGAAATATGCTGGCGAATGTTTTTAATCGCAGCAGATTCACCAATGATAAAAGTCTCTAAACCTGTTTGTTGGGCGAGATTTTGTTTCAATTTGCGGTTTTCCAGAATCAGCTGTCTTTTTTCCGCTGCGCGTTGTAGTTGGTTGATCAATTGGGCGGGTTTTAAAGGTTTTTCAAGAAAGTCATATGCGCCTTCTTTCATTGCCTCGATGGCCATTGGAATATCCCCATGACCGCTCATAAGTAGAACGGGTAACTCATTATCTAACTTTTGTATGTGAGTCAGTAAATCCATGCCGTCCATTTTTGGCATTCTGACATCGCTGAGAATCACTGCAGGGCTATTTTTATCAAGCATGGCAATAGCTTTATCTGCTCTGAAATGGCTTTCTATTTGGAAACCCTCTAGTTCTAACATTTCTGTCAATGCTTCGATAATGGTCTGGTCGTCATCAATAATGATTATTTTTATGGTGTTAAGCATTTATTTCTCTGCCTTTTTTAAATCTAGAGTAAAACGGCTTCCTGTCTCGGGTGTAGAAGAGACTCTAATTTGGCCGCCAAAATCTTGAATGATGTTGTAGCTTATCGATAAGCCTAGGCCGAGGCCTTGACCCACTTCTTTTTGGGTGAAAAATGGGTCGAAAATTTGTTCCAACTGGCTTTCTTCAATGCCAGTTCCTGTATCCGTAACATCAATCATTACTCTGTCATCTTGCTCACAGACTGTTATGGATAACTGCTTGATAGACGAGCTTGATAAGGCATCAACCGCATTGCTAATAAGATTGACCATGACTTGTTCTAGCCGAATGGGTTCCGCAAGAACATATAAAGGTGCTGAGCTTGTGTGATAGTTGAGTGTGCAACACTGGTCGATTATCTGACTAGACATCAGCTCAATGGCATCTTTAATGACCGAATCTAAGGCGACAGGAGTTAGCTCTGTACCAGCAACCCGAGCAAATGCTTTAAGATGTTTGGTAATTCTGGTGATTTTGCTAAGTAACTGACTAATCTTATCTAAACTATTTTGTGCTTTTTCTACTTGGTCTTTTTCCATATGCCGCCCTGCTGTGTGTAAATGGCTAGCTACTGCAGTTAAAGGTTGGTTTATTTCATGGGTGATACCTACGCCAAGCTGCCCTAACGCTGCAAGTTTTCCCGCTTGAACTAATTCGTTTTGTGCCGCTTTTAATTGCGCCTCTGCGGCAACTCTTTCTTCGATTTCTGCAGCGAGAGCTTGGTTTGTCTTTTCTACAGCGATGGCCGTTTGTTGAAAATATTGGAGATCTTTGGCCATACTTGAAACCTCATCGTGACCAACAATACGTATTTTTGTGTCTAGCTGAGAACTAGCAATAGCTCGCATATTTCGTTGCAGTTCAATGATGCGTTGCAATACATTACGACGTACATAGAACCAAGAAATAGCGCATGCAATACTAAGGCTAATGAGAGACAGTAAGAGGATATTTCGAATACTGCTGTTGATGGATTTGATGGCATCTTCGAGCGAACCGCGGATGCTAGTATTGGTGTAATTGGTATATTGATTGATTTGTGCCGCTAATTGTTGAATGTGCTGTTGGCTATTTTCTAAGAGAAAACTTTGTTGATAGAGTAGATCCAGTTCTTCATTTTTTAGCTGAAAGAGTTCACCTTGGCGAGAACTCATGGTCAGTAAGTCGAGTAGTGATTGGCGTAACGGTAGCGGCACTTGTGGTAATAATGTCAGGTATTGTGCAATTTCAGAGCCGAGCTTTTCAAGTCGTAAAAAAGTGTAGTCCAGCTCATTAAAAGAAGCATCATTACTAACTTTTTCTATTAACCCTGAAAAATAATACAGCCGATTAATGACTTGCCCCAATTCTATAGAACGTTCTAACTGATCCATTTGAGCAATGAGGTCCTGAAATAAAGGAAAAATGAGCTGTGATTGTGTGGCTAGTTCCCGCCTTATAACTTCACGACGTTCTACACTCTGGTTTAGTAATGCTAAGCTGTTTTGAATTTGTGTAATGAGTTCAAGAAAATAGCGGTTGTAATCCGGTAAATTACGCATGAGCGCATCCATTTCATTGATGGCGGCATTCAATTCCTTCATGGTTTTCTCTCTGGATATGGATGCGTCACTGGTTACGAGTAGAGGGGCGTTGGCCACGATTTGACGGCTCTTATCGTTTAATCGAGCGGCGGCATCGAGTCCTGGGATATCTTGATATTTAAGTAACAACAGACGATCGCTAAGTTGAAGATACGTATTTGTTGCCAAACCGCTTGCAACAATCGTGATGGAAGATATCAGCACAAAAGCTAAGAACAGCCTGCCACCAATACCAATATTGCGCAGCCAAAAAAATGTGGGGTTACCCATTAATCTGTACCTTATTATTTTTATATTAGATTACTTAATGAAAGATTGATGCCAACTTTCAGGGCTTATTACTATGAGGTTTCGTTTATATTGAGGACAAAATTGTCCCATCACAAGTTTTTACTCTTTTTTTGTTTGTCCAACGGGCGTCGGTTTTTTTAGAGAGTAGAAGGAGTCATTTTGTATTGTTCTACTTTTTAGGAGAGCGGTAAAAAAATGTAGGTTTGATGGTTTCATCAGGAATATCATTCTATGATGATTTATTAGCCAAAATTTAGAGTAGGGTTTACACAGTATGTTGATCTGGCAATGGGGTTTGATTGCTTCTAGTGCACTTCTTTTTGTGATCCTAGTGTTTATGCTAACAAGGTACTTTTCTCTAAGAAAAGTCGCTCGTGATGTCGGTGTAATCAATAAGGAATCTGATAAGAAAAAAGAGTTAGAAGAAAATGCCTCAGCAGAAGAAAAAATGCAGTGGCTTAGTTTACTGGAGCAGCAGAAAAATCTTTGTGTGCAGATGCTTGGCGAGTTATCTAAGGCTGATGTTCAAGGTAAAGCCGCTTTATCTTGTTGGTCAATTTTTTTAGATATCGAAATGCACATTCTAAAACAAGATATTCCAATGGATGACATTCCTGAGTTATTAGAAGCTTTTAAAGAGCTTTTGGATAGAGTCGATCGTGCTCAGGAGGTCGATGCTTTATTGAAAGCGATTAAAGTGAATCAATCGTTACTCAAAGAATTAAGTAAAGTGATTCAAAAGGCTGGTGATAAGGTATTTGCACAGGTAGATATTACTTCTGAGTTGAACTTACGTCTCGATAAGCTTCAGGGACAATTAATGCAAGAAACGGACTTGGATGATTCTCTTGCCTTATTGCGTGCTGAAATAGCCAGTATGTATGAGTTTATTGAACGGCTTAAGTTGCGCTTAGATGAGGTTAAACAAGAGGGAGAGGATGCGGTTTATATTGATGCCTTAGAAACCTTCTTAAGTGATACTGGTCAATCAGAGTTTTTGCATTCGGTTCGCTCGGAATTGGACGATAAAGTATCAGATCTTAAGCAACTAGCTGCTTACCAAAAAGCCATTATTGTTGATTTAAAAGAACAAGCTCGAAAATCTAAGCATGGTTATGAGGGAGATGGTAAACACATAGGTGTTTATGATATTTCCATTGTGCGTTTGGAAAAAGCATTACTTGAAAGTGATCGCGTTGTTAAGCGACTAGAGGGGAAGCTCGAAAGTTTACAAACAATTAAATACAACCTGAATATTGATGTGATGAAGCGTGATGAAGCATTGAAGCAGAAAAAAGCCTTGCTGGATCAGCAGGAGGGAAATTCGTCGCAGAGCGTTGATATCTATAATGTGTTTGATGAAGAACGAAATACGATGCAAAACATGGAGGATTTACTGCATAGAGATTCTTATACCGAGGAGTCTGATAATTTTGCTAATGAGCAAGCTTCTAAATTAAGTTCGTTACGTACTATGGTAAATGAGTCTGAGCTTTATGTAGAAATGTTAGAGCACGACTTGGAAAAGGCGAGAGTGTTGCGGGAAAGTTTAGAATTAAAGCTTAAAAATCCAGAGTTGCTGATGAACTCTGTTGATGAAGAGGAGTTAAATTCACAGTTAGAGCAAGATCTAAGAGAGGTAGAAAATTTAAAAGAAATCAATGAAGAGTTAATGGATGAGAAAAAACGCCTTCAAGCTGAACTGTTCGACGGTCAGTCTCAGACCGAAGAGTTTAACAAACTGAAGAAAAAAATTGATGAGTTAGACGTCAAAATAGAATCAGTACAAAAGAATTATGTTGAGATGGAAGAGCGCTATCTGGCAGCTTTGATGGCCCAAGATGACAATAATTAGTGTGCTTGAGGCTAGTACCGATTATCGTCTTCTTTAGAGGAAAGTGCGTATTTTATTTGCTCAAAATCAAATCCGCGATACTGAAGGTAACGAGACTGCTTGGCTTTTTCCTTAAAATCTTTGGTTACATCTTCTCCAAAACGACGTTCTTTTAGCTGTCTAGCGAGTTCAAACCAGTCGGCATCTTCATTCGCTATGGCTTCTTTGGCAAGTGAGCTACTTATCCCTTTTTGAGTCAATTCTTGTAAAATTCTATTTGCGCCCAAAGGTTTACTGAGTCGGCTTCGTACAAAAATTTCCGCGAAACGTTTGTCATTTAGATAGTTAATTTCTTTTAATTTTTCGATTGTTGTGCAAATTTCTTCTTCACTATGTCCTTTTGATTTTAGTTTATTGGCTAGCTCTTTGCTGCTGTGTTCTCTGTAGCTCAATAGTGATAAAGCTTGATCTAAAGTGGAGAGTTGTTCCTTCATGTTTTTATCTTCATTTTTCTAAATGGATTGTTATCTTAGCAGTTGAATAATGTCTTTGCATTTATTTGTTATTGACTTCAAATATCATTATTTATAGTTTTTTATTCTGTATATATATCATAAAATAGATGATAAAACTTAATATATTGTGCAAATATAGCTGATATGACTTTTCATTTTGTTTGAGGTTTTTCTATGCGTGTTTGCGTCCTAGGTGCGGGTGTTGTTGGTTTGACATCGGCCTATTATTTGGCGAAAAAAGGTTTTGATGTGACAGTGATTGATCGTCAAGAGGGAGTGGCTCTTGAGACGAGCTTTGCTAACGCTGGGCAAATTTCACCTGGTTATTCTGCTCCTTGGGCGGCACCTGGTATCCCCTTTAAAGCCATTAAGTGGCTGATGCAGAAACATGCTCCTTTAAAAGTCAGTATTGATCCAGAGCCGAAGAAGTTGGCTTGGATGGGGCAGATGTTGGCAAATTGCACTGAAAAAGCTTATGACGTGAATAAGTCCCGTATGGTGGCTTTGGCAGAGTACAGCCGCGATCAATTTATTGCTATGCGTAAAGATATTGGTATTCAGTACGATGATGGGCAAGGGGGGCTGACTCAACTTTTTCGTAAAAATGAGCAAGTTGAGGCCTCAGAAAAAGACATCAAAGTTCTAAAAGCATTAAATGTAGCCCATCAGGTGTTAACGCCTGCTCAGATTCTAGAAGTTGAGCCTGGTTTGGCTCCGGTAATCGATAAATTTAAAGGTGGTTTGCGCTTAGTTGGAGATGAAACGGGTGATTGCTTTACTTTTTGCCAAGAGTTAAAAAAACACTGCGATCAATTAGGTGTGGAATTTAAGTTTAATACATCGGTTGAGCGCTTAGTCGTGGAAAGTGGTAAAGTACGCGCCGTTAAAACCGATCAGGGAGATTTTGAGTTTGATAATGTCTTAGTATCAATAGGCAGTTACTCAAAAGAACTACTCAAAGCGATTGATATCTCTATACCGGTTTATCCTGTGAAAGGCTATTCCTTGACTGTGCCCATTACAGACTCACAGTTTGCTCCGATCTCTACCGTAATGGATGAAACCTATAAAGTGGCCGTCACTCGATTAGGCGGTCGTATTCGTGCCGCCGGTACCGCGGAGCTAAATGGTTATAATCTTGAATTGCCCAAAGTTCGTACAGAAACCATTACTCATGTGGTTCACGATTTGTTTAATCAGGGTTGTGATCTGTCTCAGGCGGACTATTGGACTGGGTTGCGTCCAATGACCCCAGATGGAACGCCTGTGGTTGGACGAACGGATATTGCTGGTTTGTATTTGAATACAGGGCATGGGACATTGGGTTGGACTATGAGTTGTGGTTCTGCTGCGGTGATTGCCGATATTATGTCCGGTGATAAGGCCGATATTGATTCGCAAGATCTTTCTATACAGCGTTATAAGTAATAATGACGCTTTAAAAAGTTTAAGGGGTAAAGATGGCAAGGCCACTTACGGCAACGGTAGATCTGGAAGCGATTTTACAAAACTATCGTTATGCAAAAAAATTACAGCCAACATGCAAGGCATTTGCTGTTGTGAAAAGTAATGCTTACGGCCATGGGGCAGTTGAGGTATCGCGTTACTTAGATGAAGAAGTCGATGCATTTGCAGTGGCCGCTATTGAAGAAGCGATTGCTTTACGTGAGGCCGGTGTTGTTTCTCCTATTTTGTTACTAGAAGGTGTATTTGAAGGTGAGGAGTGGACGCTGTGCGAGAAATATGGTTTTTGGTCTGCTTTAGAAAACGCCCAACAGCTTGATGAATTGCACGCTAGTCAGGCAAAAATTGAAAAAATCTTTTTAAAGCTCGATTCTGGGATGCATCGCCTTGGTGTTGATAAAGAAACGGCTCCTGTATTTGTTTCTGCGTTGAAAGAGAGTGGGCAAGTGGGAGAGGTTGTTTTAATGACGCATTTCTCATGCGCAGATGATTTATCCGATTTAACGACGATGCAGCAACTTGCCTATTTTGAGCAGGCACGACAAGCGATTGGTAACATTGATGCCAGTGTGGCGAACTCTGCGGCAATAATGAAGTGGAGTGTGCCAGAAGGTGGATGGATTCGGCCAGGTATTATGTTGTATGGCATTTCACCTTTTGCAGAAGTGAGTGGTCGAGCAATGGGGCTGCGTCCTGCAATGACATTATCGTCAAAAGTCATTTCAACACGGAAACTTAAGCAAGGCGATCGAGTGGGTTATGGGCTAGGTTATGTCGCGGCTGAGGATCATATATTGGCCACCGTAGCTGTTGGCTATGGCGATGGATACCCTCGACACGCTGAAAACGGTACGCCACTGCAAATTGATGGCAAGCCTGCTTGTTTGGCCGGACGTGTTTCCATGGATATGATTACCGTACGTATGAAAGACGCTGAAAATGAGCCGGCAATGGGGCAAGAAGTTGTGATTTGGGGTGGTGACGTACCTGTTGAAGAGGTGGCCGATTATGCCGGAACAATTGGCTATGAACTGGTGACTAGAATGACGGGGCGACCTCATTATCGTTATGTGCGTGGGGAGGATTCTTAGTAACCCTCTTGTTAGAAAGCTTAAGCAAAAGTGGTTTTGTCTCTGCAAATTCCGCTTTTGCTTAAGTTATGCACAAAATAAGCTTTAAATTACTGCGGTTTCTTTTGAAAACACCTATCCTTTGCGTGTACTATTTTGTGCTTTTCGTTGCATCGAATAGGCATATGCTAATCTGCCATTCTCGCAATCCAATTCGTCCAGAAAAATAGAGATAGAGACTCATCCCATTATGAAGAGTTCTGAGTTACGCCAATCATTTTTATCGTACTTTGAAAGTAAACAGCATCAGATCGTGGAATCCAGTTCATTGGTTCCTGGAAATGACCCAACCTTGTTGTTCACCAACGCGGGTATGGTCCAGTTCAAAGATGTGTTTTTGGGGGAAGATATTCGCCCATACTCTCGTGCAACCACGTCTCAGCGTTGTGTTCGAGCGGGTGGTAAACACAATGATCTAGAAAACGTTGGCTACACCGCGCGCCATCATACTTTCTTTGAAATGTTGGGTAATTTCAGTTTTGGTGATTACTTTAAAAAAGAAGCCATTAACTATGCGTGGGAGTTCCTCACTGTCGTATTGAAATTGCCTACTGAAAAATTGTTGGTAACCGTTTACGCGGATGATGATGAAGCGTTTGATATTTGGAATAAAGATATCGGTCTTCCTGAAGAAAAGATTATTCGCATTGGTGACAATAAGGGCGGCCGTTATCAGTCTGATAACTTCTGGGCGATGGGTGATACTGGGCCTTGTGGTCCATGTTCTGAAGTGTTTTATGATCATGGTGAGCATATTTGGGGTGGGCCTCCAGGTTCTCCGGAAGAAGACGGCGATCGCTTTATCGAAATTTGGAACGTGGTATTCATGCAGTTTAACCGTTCTGCAGATGGCACGATGTCACCATTGCCTAAACCTTCTGTTGATACTGGTATGGGATTGGAACGTATTGCTGCCATCTTACAAGGTGTCCACAGCAACTATGAAATTGATTTGTTTCAAAACCTAATTAAAGCATCTGCTGAAGTGGTGGGTACAAAAGATTTGGAAGCGCAATCATTGCGTGTTATTGCAGACCATATTCGCTCTTGTTCTTTCATGATAGTGGATGGTGTGATTCCATCTAACGAAGGTCGTGGTTATGTTTTGCGTCGCATTATTCGTCGCGCGATTCGTCACGGAAATAAGCTTGGTCAGAAAGGTGTGTTTTTTCACAAATTGGTGGAAGCGCTCGATGTGGAAATGGGTCAGGCTTATCCAGAGCTTACCAAGTTAAAAGAGCGCGTTGCTTCTATTCTATTAAAAGAAGAAGAGCAGTTTGCCAAAACCCTTGATCAAGGCATGAAGATTCTTGAAGAAGCGATTTCTGAGCTTGGTGATCAAAAAGTTATTCCAGGTGAAACTGTCTTTAAGCTTTACGATACTTATGGCTTTCCTGCTGATTTGACTAACGATGTGGCTCGTGAAAATGGGCTAGAAATTGATGAAGCTGGATTTGAAGTGGCGATGGAGGCACAGCGTGCCCGCGCGCGTTCCGCTAGTAATTTCTCTATGGATATGTCTGGATCGGTTTCGGTTGATGGTGTTACCGAGTTTACTGGCTATTCAGACCTGAAAGGTCAAAGTTTAATTGAGCAAATTATTGTAGAAGGTGAATCCGTTTCTTCTTTACAGACAGGTCAATCTGGTCTCGTTATTTTAGCTGAAACGCCTTTCTATGGTGAATCCGGTGGTCAGGTTGGTGATCAAGGTTGGTTGCGTGGGCCTGCGGCTGCGAAAGTAACTAACACGACTAAGCAAGGCAAAGTGCATTTACATCATGTTGATGTGCGTGAAGGAGAATTAACCGTAGGGGATTCGGTCACTGCGGAAGTGGATCGTTCGTTGCGTAATGCCACCGCGCTAAATCACTCGGCAACGCATTTATTGCACGAGGCTTTACGCCGTGTGCTAGGTGATCATGTTCAACAGAAAGGGTCTTTAGTAAACCCTGAGCGCCTACGTTTTGACTTTTCTCATTTTGAAGGTATGACGGCTGCTGAGCTTGAGCAAGTAGAAGATATGGTCAATGAGCAGATTCGTTTGAACCATGAAGTGGTTACGGAAACCATGGATATTGATGCGGCCAAAGCAAAAGGTGCTCAAGCTTTGTTTGGTGAAAAATACGAAAGCCAAGTGCGCGTGCTGACTATGGGGGCGGATTATTCCATTGAATTGTGTGGCGGTACTCACGTTTCTCGTACTGGTGATATCGGCTTGTTTAAAGTGGTTTCTGAGGGTGGTATCGCTTCAGGTGTGCGTCGTATTGAAGCATTAACAGGTAAGGCGGCTATTGATGCGACACGTCAGTCTGAAGCCGCGTTAGGTAAAATTGCAGGCTTATTTAAAGCCAGTAAAGAGGCTGCGCTTGATAAAGTGGTGGCATTGAATGACCAAGCACGTGCATTGCAAAAAGAAATTGATCAGTTGAAAACGAAGCTGGCCGCTCAGGCAGGCGCTGATTTAGTGTCACAAGCCATTGATATTAATGGCGGTAAGCTTTTGGTTGCTAAGGTAGAAATGGATGATCCAAAAGGGCTACGTGATCTGCTGGACGAATTAAAAAGCAAGCTTGAGTCAGCGGTTATTTTGTTGGCAGCAGTGAATGATGGCAAGGTTAGCCTGATTGCTGGTGTAACTAAGGAGTTGACGCAGAAGGTGAAGGCTGGCGATTTGATTAAGACTATTGCACCTTTGGTTGATGGTAAAGGTGGCGGCCGTCCTGATATGGCACAGGCTGGTGGTAATAATCCTGATGGCCTGGCTGCTGCTCTTGAAATGGTGCCTGGTTGGGTTGCTGAGAGAGTTTAAATTGATTTGCTCTGTTTGAGCTTGGATTTGGGTAGTAAAAAAATATGGCGTTGTTAGTTCAAAAATACGGTGGTACGTCGGTAGGTACGATAGAGCGTATCGAGGCGGTAGCGGATCGAGTGCTGAAGCATAAGCAGCAAGGTGATGACATAGTGGTTGTCGTTTCTGCTATGAGTGGTGAAACCAATAGGCTGATTGAACTTGCGAAAAGCATTCATGTTTCACCAAGTGCTCGTGAAATGGATGTGCTCTTGTCTACTGGTGAGCAGGTTACGATTGCGCTTTTGTCTATGGCATTGATGAAGCGAGGTCTTGATGCTCGTTCTTACACTGGGTCACAGATCCGTATTACGACTGACAGCGCTCATGGTAAAGCTCGAATCCAAAAAATTGATACTGAGGCTATGCGTGCGGACTTAGATGCAGGGCGTGTCATTGTTGCAGCTGGTTTTCAGGGGGCTGATGAGTTTGGCAATATTACGACTTTAGGTCGTGGTGGCTCTGATACCACTGGTGTAGCATTGGCCGCTGCATTGAAAGCGGATGAGTGCCAAATTTACACGGATGTTGATGGTGTTTATACAACGGATCCACGGGTCGTAGATAGTGCTCGACGTCTGGATAAAATCACTTTTGAAGAAATGCTTGAAATGGCCAGTCTTGGCTCAAAGGTATTGCAAATTCGTTCAGTAGAGTTTGCGGGTAAATATCAGGTACCACTTAGGGTGCTGTCGAGTTTTGTTGAAGGTGAAGGTACATTGATTACAACTGAGGGGAATACAAGTATGGAGCAGCCAGCGGTTTCTGGAATTGCATTCAATAGAGATGAAGCCAAACTAACATTGAAGGGCGTTCCTGATATACCAGGTATTGCTTCACGTATTCTTGGCCCTATTAGTGATGCCAACATTGAAGTGGATATGATTGTCCAAAACGTCTCTGTGGATGGCACAACGGATTTTACCTTTACGGTGCACCGCAATGAATACGATCAGGCTCTACTTACTTTGAATGCTATTGCAACTGAGCTGGGAGCAAACGCGGTTCTTTCGGATGCGAAAATTGCCAAAGTGTCTATTGTCGGAGTGGGTATGCGCTCTCATGCAGGAGTTGCAAGCACAATGTTTAAAGCGTTAGCGGCTGAGTCGATTAATATCCAACTGATTTCCACCTCAGAAATTAAGGTGTCGGTCATTATCGATGAGAAGTACATGGAGTTAGCGGTTCGTGCTTTACACTCGGCATTTAAGTTGAGCGAAGTTGCACCAAATGTGCGAGAAGCTTAACAATCGGATACATAAAACTCTGTAAATATGGATGGTTTAAATTTTATTGAGAGGCTACAATTGGTTTTGTAGGATTTGCCCTACACAGTGTGTCGGGCAAATTACCTAAATAAATATTTAAAAGCTATTACAGGGAGATATTCTTATGCTTATTCTTACTCGTCGTGTCGGTGAAACTTTAATGGTTGGTGATGAAGTTTCTGTCACTGTGTTAGGCGTAAAAGGAAATCAAGTGCGTATTGGTATTAATGCGCCTAAAGACGTGTCTGTTCACCGTGAAGAAATTTATCTTCGCATTCAAAAAGAACAAGATGACGAAATTTCTGAAGATTAATTTTTAAAAAAGCCTTTACAAGACAAATGTGTCGTATATAATGCGCCCCACTTGTTACGGAGAGTTGGCCGAGTGGCTGAAGGCGCGCCCCTGCTAAGGGTGTATGGGTTAACACTCATCGAGGGTTCGAATCCCTCACTCTCCGCCATTTCAAGTTTGTACTTTTAGTGGCTATCCTCACTAAGTAAAAAGACTGGAATTGTTATAATGCACCCGTAGCTCAGCTGGATAGAGTACTCGGCTACGAACCGAGCGGTCAGAGGTTCGAATCCTCTCGGGTGCACCATTCCAAAAAAACAATTTAAAGCTATCCTCTTTAAATTGTGGTTGTAAATAATATTGCTATGCACCCGTAGCTCAGCTGGATAGAGTACTCGGCTACGAACCGAGCGGTCAGAGGTTCGAATCCTCTCGGGTGCACCAATATTACATATTTGATTTTCTGCGATATCCTTTAAGTCAATTATTTCAAAGCAAAATCTTGCTACGCACCCGTAGCTCAGCTGGATAGAGTACTCGGCTACGAACCGAGCGGTCAGAGGTTCGAATCCTCTCGGGTGCACCATTACTTTCCCTCTTTATACTTTCTTTCTCCTTCTAAATCCTTTAGTAAAATTCCTTTTCTATGTTTTAGTTAGTGTATTCTCGAATGCTTTTGTTAGTTCGTCTACACTCTTGCAGCGTCTCAATATTTGAAGGTTGTTTTTAATGTCTTCAAAACCAAATCTTAAGTGACCACACCATTGTTTTAGCCTGCCAAGGGTAGCCATTTCGTCATAATGCTCTCGTAGTTTTGAACTATATTCAGTAAATAGTTGATTCAGTATTGCTGTGTCTATTGTGCCTTTCTGTCCAATTAGCTCTTGTCTTATTTGTTGAAAGACAAAGGGGTTGTTGAGTGAGCCGCGACCGATCATGAAGTGCTGGCAGCCAGTGATGGATTGGCAGCGCAGTAAAGAGTGGGTGTCAATAATGTCGCCATTAGCAACAACGATCATTTTTGTATTGTCTTGAATCTCGCCAATTTTTTCCCATCGAGCTGGTGGCTTATAGCCATCTTTTTTTGTGCGGCCGTGAATGGTCAGTGTTCCAACACCGGCTGACTCTATAGCAGCAACATTGTCAAATAATAGACTCTCGTCTTCAAAGCCCAGTCTTATCTTTGCTGAGACTGGAATGTCGCTATTTAAGTTTTTTCGAATGGTGCTCATGATGTCATAAAGAGCATCGGGTGTTTGTAAAAGCACAGAGCCGCCACCGTGGCCGTTTACCCGTTTGGCCGGACATCCGAAGTTGACGTCAATGTGTGTTGCTCCAGCCTCAATGGCATTGATGGCGCTTTCCGCCATAAGTTCTGCGTTACTGCCAAGTAATTGAGTGTGAACTGGGTGGTTGTGATTGGTTTTGGCGCCCTGGATGTTTTCAGGGATAAGGCGCTTGAATGTGTTGGCAGGGATGGCGTATTGAGTGACTCGGACGAACTCTGAAACCAAATAGTCCATGCCGCCAATTTGAGATAATAATGATCGCATTGTGTGATCCATGACACCTTCCATTGGTGCAACGGCTATTACAATGTTTTTATTGTGTGCTTTTTTTGAGCTAATGGGTGTGCTTGAGGAATTGTTCACGAAATAAGTCTAACTGTTATGCAATAAAAATATGAAACTGTTCTGGTTTGTGGTAAAAATCTAATTATCAAAATAAAACAGTGTTCTTGAACGTGCATATGATCACATTAGATCTTTGCAAACAAGACGAGATAAAAGGGGATGGTGTTATGGGTGGGTTACTAGAAGACGGTTTAGGCTTAATGGTTCTTGGGATGGGTTTTGTCTTCCTGTTTCTGGTGGTTTTGATTTTTGCGACAGGTTATATGTCACGACTACTTAATCATTTTTTTCCAGAAGTGCCTGTTGTAGCACCATCCAACTCAACTGCAAAAAAACTTTCTTCTTCTGGTGTGGATGCGCAAATGACTGCGGTTATCACCGCCGCTGTGCACCAACATAGAAACAGTAAGAGCTCTTGATTTTCCGATATTAACTTTTCTAACTACTTTGAGGCTGAAACATGACAACAACAAAGCAACCTCTTGGCATTACTGATGTCGTTTTGCGTGATGCGCACCAATCATTGTTTGCTACCCGTATGCGTATCGACGATATGCTTCCAATCGCTGAAAAGCTGGATCAAGTTGGCTTTTGGTCGCTTGAGTCTTGGGGTGGTGCGACATTCGATTCTTGTATTCGATTTATTGGTGAGGATCCTTGGGAACGTATTCGTGAATTAAAAAAAGCTATGCCAAAAACCCCGCAGCAAATGTTGTTGCGCGGGCAGAATCTCCTAGGTTATCGCCATTATGCAGATGATGTAGTAAATAAGTTTGTGGAACGTGCTGCGTTTAACGGGGTGGATGTATTCAGAATTTTTGATGCGATGAATGATCCTCGTAATTTGGATACGGCAATAAAAGCCGTCAAGCAACAAGGTAAGCATGCTCAAGGCACGATTTCCTATACGAAAAGTCGCGTTCATACTACGCAAAATTGGGTGGACTATGCCAAGGCGTTAGAAGATATGGGGGCTGACTCAATTGCAATAAAGGATATGTCAGGTATTTTGACGCCATATGATGCATTTGAATTGGTGAGCTTATTGAAGGCTCAAACGCAGTTAGAGGTTCAATTGCATGCTCATGCTACATCGGGCTTGTCAGATATGACCATCTTGAAGGCTATTGAGGCTGGCATAGACCGTGTTGATACGGCTATTTCTTCGATGTCTATGACTTACGGACACAGTGCAACGGAATCCGTTGTCGCTGCCTTGCAAGGAACGGATCGAGACACCGGGTTAGATTTAGAGTTGTTGGAAGAGATTGCCGCTTATTTCCGTGAAGTAAGAAAAAAATATGCGAAATTTGAAGGTTCTCTTCGTGGTACGGATTCTCGTATATTGATTGCTCAGGTGCCTGGTGGCATGCTGACTAATATGGAAAGTCAGCTGAAAGAGCAGGGTGCGGCAGATAAATTTGATGATGTGCTTAATGAAATTCCTAAAGTTCGTGAGGACTTAGGGTTAATTCCATTGGTGACTCCAACGTCTCAAATTGTTGGGACTCAAGCTGTTTTGAATGTTTTGACAGGTGAGCGTTATAAATCAATTTCAAAAGAAACGGCTGGGATCTTGAAGGGCGAGTATGGGGCGGCCCCTGCGGAATTTAATAAAGAGCTTCAGGATCGTGTTTTAGATGGTGCAGAAGCGATTACCTGTCGACCAGCAGACTTGCTATCACCAGAGATGGACAAACTAACTGATGAATTGGTTAATTTATCAAAAGAGAAAAATATTCAATTGTCTGATGATCAAATTGATGATGTTTTAACCTATGCTTTATTCCCGCAGATAGGTCTCAAGTTTTTACAAAATCGTGGTGATGCGAGCGCTTTTGAGCCTGCACCAACGATCGATGATACTGTTGAGGGTAAGGTAAGTGCGGGAAGTGAATCTTCGTCTTCAAGTGATGTGAGTGTTTATACAGTATCTGTTTCTGGGCAAAGCTTTGTTGTTCAAGTGTCAGAAGGTGGTGACGTTAGTAATATTCAGCCTGTAGCTCATGTTCAAAGTGCTTCTTCCCCCGCAGCTTCGGCTCCTGCCGAGTCATCTGGTGAAGATATTCCTTCCCCCTTAGCTGGAAATATTTTTAAAGTGCTTGTATCTTCAGGACAGCAAGTAGAGGAAGGGGATACTGTGATGATCCTAGAAGCCATGAAAATGGAGACTGAAATCTCAGCGCCTAAAGCCGGCGTGGTTGGTTCTATTAATGTAAAAGAAGGTGACTCCGTTCAGGTCGGTCAGTCTCTTCTTACTCTTTAAGTTAAGGAATCAATCAAAAATGGAAAATAAATTATTAAATCTATACCACGATACGGGGATTTATCAGCTGGAAATTGGTCAGTTGGTGATGATCTGTATTGGCTTGCTTCTAGTTTATCTGGCAGTTAAAAAAGGGTTTGAACCACTACTGCTTTTGCCTATTGGTATTGGGGCTGTGCTTGTTAATATTCCTGGGGCTGGCTTCATGGCGGCTCCAGTCTATGATGCATCTGGCCATATGGTCTCACCTGGAGGTCTGCAGTACTACATATATCATGGTGGTATTGAAACGGGTTTGTTCCCGTTAATTATCTTCATGGGGGTTGGTGCGATGACAGACTTTGGTCCTATGCTTGCTAACCCAAAAACCTTATTGCTCGGCGCAGCGGCACAATTTGGTATTTTTGCCACTGTTATTGGCGCTGTGCTTTTGGGGGCGTCTGGTATCATGGACTTTTCGTTAGCTGATGCCGCCGCTATTGGTATCATTGGTGGTGCAGATGGTCCAACGGCTATTTTTGTTGCAAGTCGGCTGGCTCCGGATTTGTTGGGGGCGATTGCTGTGGCGGCGTACTCTTATATGGCATTGGTGCCATTAATACAGCCACCTATCATGCGAGCGCTAACATCAAAAGAAGAGCGTTCTATTAAGATGGAGCAACTTAGGCCTGTTACAAAGAAAGAAAAAATCATCTTCCCAATTGTGGTGACTATTTTAGTTGCGATGTTCTTGCCATCAGCTGCGCCTTTGTTAGGGATGTTTTGCTTTGGTAATTTAATGCGCGAGTGTGGTGTTGTAGATCGTTTAAGTGATACGGCTCAAAATGCTTTGATTAATATCGTCACAATTTTCTTAGGGCTGGGGGTCGGCTCTAAGTTGAGCTCTGAAGCGTTTTTGAACTTAGAAACGTTGGGTATCTTAAGTCTAGGGTTAATTGCATTTTCTATTGGTACTGCGGCTGGTGTCTTAATGGCGAAGTTGATGAATAAATTCTCTAGTGAGGCTATTAATCCATTAATTGGGGCGGCAGGTGTTTCTGCTGTGCCAATGGCTGCTAGGGTGGCTAACAAAGTTGGCCTTGAATCGAATAAACAAAATTTCTTGCTAATGCACGCAATGGGGCCAAATGTTGCTGGGGTTATCGGCTCGGCTGTGGCGGCTGGCGTTATGCTGAGTTATGTTGGCGGTTAGTAATATCAACCTGCTTTAAGCAAAAAGACACTTCGGTGTCTTTTTGCTTATTTACAGTCTGTTAAACAAAAAAAAGCATTAATTAAAAAGAATTTTAAAAAAGTGCTTGCGCTAAAAGTTTTAGACGGTATTATACGCCCCCACTGACACGGACAACGAAGCAAACAAGATTTTGCCACTTACTAAGGTAAGACGTTGAACGAAGGGTCAGACGCTCTTTAAAATAGATAATCAGATAATTTGTGTGGGCGCTCGCTGGAGGCTTCAGAAGATCCTTTTGGGATCAAAAAAATTGAAGTCTTGCGAAACGTCTAACACGTCAATTCGCTTTATGTTGGCTTGTTGTTCTTCGGGACAGTGAGTCGATTAAGTTATTGTTAGTGTAATAGATTTTGAGTAAGCAAACTTTTTAACTGAAGAGTTTGATCATGGCTCAGATTGAACGCTGGCGGCAGGCTTAACACATGCAA
>NZ_CP025572.1:1254559-1459809 GCF_018336975.1 Marinomonas sp. CT5
TATTCTCAAAAAGGCTGGCTTTTTAATTTTTCTTTCATGATAATGATTCTCATTAATATTTTATTGTATCATTCATAGGTGGAAAAATAATGCAGGACTGGGAACGTTTAACAAGACAAGCCAATCGAGCTTTTTCAAATCACGCATATTCAGATGCCGTAGACTTAAATCAAAAAGCTTTGCTAGAGGCTGAACGCTCATTTGATGAAGACTTCTATCTAGACGCTGAATCGGCCGTTGCCGCCGCAGCGGTTAGTTTCCTAAATATTGCAGAATCCTACACGGCTTTGGGGGATTTTGTTTCGGCAAATACGCAATTTGAAAAGGCAGTGAACTTCCTTCAGGCGATTATTGCACGCCCGGATATGGATGATGAACAACGATCCCTCGTAATGAGAACGGCCACACACATTCGTTTTGAATGGGAGCTGTTTACTCAGAGCTATAGTCGAGCGTTATCAGCGCAAAGTCGGGCGCTGATTCAAACTTTGTCTAATGCGGTGTCTATACCGAGTTCTATGGTGCGTCATTAATATTCTTTATTAACGAAAGGAGCATGATATGAAACGGGTGGTTGTTGCTATGTTGTCTGGCGTTTTGCTTCTGATAAGCCAAGTCTTACAGGCGCATCCCGGTCATGACCATTCTCATTGGTCGAGTGATTTGATCCATTTACTAACAATATTGTCGGTAGGTGGGATTATTGTCGGCAGTTTTGTTTATAAGCAGTTATTACGTCGTGTTAAGTATTTGCAGAGAGAGGTGGAGAATCATGATGTACAGTGTCATTAAAATTTTAGATAAAGTGATCGGCTTTAAAACAGCGCAGGCTTTATGTGCTGTAAGGTCTAATAAAGCGAAGAAAACATCAATCTAAGACTAACTTGGATACTATTTATAGGAGTGGTCATGCTTCGTTTAATGAAGGTGCAGGGAGATAGCTTGGTCCCGATCTTATTTGATGGTGATTTTGTTTTAACCAGCCGTTGGCATAAAAAACTCAAAATAGGCCATCTGGTTGTGGTTGATCATGCGTTGTATGGGATGATTATCAAAAAAATAGTGCATATCGCGCCAGATGGACAACTGTGGTTGGGTGGAGAAAGTAATCAAAGTTTGCAGTCAGAAAGGATTGGCTGGGTGTCACCAAGACGTGTGATTGGTAAGGTTATTTATAAAATTGGTCAGCATTATAGAGTGTACAGAAAAAAAGACACTTTATGAAAAAGTCCCAAAAATTGCTTTCGCTCTGGTGTTGGTATTACGAGGACTTTTCTCTAAAATTCACCCTCCAGAAAATACATATCATTGATCTATCCTAAGAGAATTTAATGTCGACTGTAGAACTACCAAAAGTGAAAAAACACACTCGCCTTGAAGATGTTCAAGCTATCATTCTTGGCACTATGATCATTGCAATGGGCGTGAACCTTTACACACATACTGGCTTGTTAACCGGCGGCTCGGCTGGATTGGCTTTTCTTCTCAAATACGCCACGCCTTTGACGTTTGGTCAGGCATTCTTTTTGATTAACTTGCCGTTTTATTTATTGGCGATTAGGCACATTGGTTGGGAGTTCACGTTGAAAACTTTCCTTGCCGTGTTTTGCTTGTCGGTATTTGCCGATATTACGCCTATGTTGGTTTCTTTTAATGACGTTAATCCCGTTTATGCCAGTGTGGCAGGTGGCTTCTTGATGGGAGTTGGGTTTTTAATGCTATTTCGACATAATGCCAGCTTGGGTGGGTTGAATATCCTAGCGCGTTTTTTGGCTGAAAAATATGGAATCTCAATGGGTAAATTCCAAATGGTAGTAGACTGCATGATTGTTATGCTGTCTGTTTTCATTGTGGATTATTGGTTGATACTGATCTCGTTTGCTGGTGCCATTGCGCTAAATATGATTATTGCGGTGAATCATAAACCTGGGCGTTACATGGGTAATGTTTAATCAGCATAATCATTATGTAGAAGGGCGACTTAGGTCGCCTTTTTTGTGTCTGTCACTTGCTTAAACCCTGCTGGCGTTTCCTAACCGAGCGTAGCTCAGGTATTATTACTGCAATCCAAAAGACTGAGGAAAAGAGTTTGGAATTACTCAAAGTAGACAACCTTAATCCCTATTTAGACGATTTAGTCGAGTTATTATGTGATGCTGTTGATTCCGGTGCGCCCATTGGTTTTTTGCCACCTATGAGCGAGTCCGAAGCAAAAGCTTATTGGTTAGCTATTAATGATGATTTACAAGTAAATGCCCGCCAGGTTCTATTGGTACGTGAAGACGACAAGGTGGTTGGTAGTGTGCAAATTGCGATGTCTCCAAAAGCGAACGCCTTACATCGCTGTGATGTCGAAAAACTGATGGTGCACACTCAAGCTAGAGAGCACGGTTTGGGTAGTAAGTTAATGCAAGGCGTTGAGCGAGTAGCGGCCTCTATGCAAAGACAGCTGCTTATTTTGGAAGTGAGAAGCGATGACATTGCTCACGACATGTATGTGAATATGGGCTATATTCCGTTTGGTGAAGTACCAGGTTACACCCGAAGCGCAAACGGTATGCTGCATAACGCGACGTTTTTCTACAAAGAAATTGAAACCACCCACGAAGTATTTTCCTAAATTTAATTAACAAAGCCATAGGCGATTCCCTTGAGACTTGATTTTTATATATCCCACGTGACTGATTTGGCACGTAAAGCGGCAAAAATTGCGGCATCCAAAGGCCGTGTAACTGTGAATGGTGAAGTGGTAAATAAAGCCAATTTTACTGTACAAGAAGGGGATCAGATTTGTCTAGATGATACTCTGCTTGAGTGGCCATCTGAGGGATACTATCTACTACATAAACCCGCAGGCTATGTCTGCGCTAACGAAGATTCAGATCACCCAACGGTACTGGATCTTTTGCCTTCTCACCAAGGGCAAGAGTTGAAAATTGTTGGCCGTCTAGATAAAGACACAACCGGTTTATTATTGCTCACTACTGATGGGCAATGGTTGCACCGAATTACCTCGCCACGCAACGCTTGTAACAAACGTTACCGTATGATGTTAGCCGATCCGATCAGCGACGAAGATATGAAGCAGCTGGAAGAAGGTGTGATGCTAAATGGTGAATCACAACCGACATTACCCGCTATCGCAGAACGCATTACGGACTGTGATATTTATCTTACGATTCAAGAAGGTAAATATCACCAAGTGAAACGTATGTTGGCAGCAGTAGGCAATAAAGTAGAAGAGCTGCATCGTGACCAAATTGGTCCATTGTCACTTGATGCTGACTTAGAAGTGGGTGAGTTCCGTGCTTTAACTGAAGATGAAGTGGCGTATTTTTAAGAGAGATTGAAGAATGAAAGAATTATCGATGGATGAACGCGTTCAACTATTAGTTGCGCCTGATAGCGAACGTTTAGCGTATTTTGTTGAGCAAGCTAAGGCTACAGAGTTGGTGTGGAGTTTGAGCAACGAAGAGGGCTTTGTGATGGTTGAAACGGATGATGGCGATTGCGTCATGGTTTGGCCTGATGCCGAGTTTGCGAGCCAATGGGCGATTGAAGATTGGGACGATTGCGAGCCTGTTTCTGTGTCCCTTGATACTTTTAAGAGCGAATGGCTACCGAGTCTTGCTGTCGATAACATTTCTGTGGCGGTTTTTCCAAACATAGAAGATGAAGGTAAGCTATCGACCGCCGAAGAACTAACGGCACTGTTTGCTTAATACACAATAAATTTAAGAAAACCCCTCTTAGTCCTTCTTTGCTCATTAATGGAAGGAAGTTAATCGCAAGCCCCTTTGAAGATAAAGGATAAAACTTTAAAGAGTGCTTTGTTCTTCTTGCCGATCAAAGGACGAGGCCGAGAGGGGAGTTATATCTTGTTACCAGAGTAACTTTTCAATTAAGGACTAAACTCCCCCATGAGTAAACGCCAAAACCACCGTGAAGAAGTCTTTGTAAAAATTCTAGAAGCTGCTGAAATTGAATTCGGTTTGAAAGGCTATAATGGCGCCAGTTTGCAGCATATTGCAGAGCGTGCAGGTTTGCCTAAGCCTAATATTATTTATTATTTTCAATCGAAAGCGAACTTGTACAAACAAGTACTGGATCAAACATTAATGGGGTGGAACGACCTGTTTGATAAAGCGACGGCCGATGATGACCCCGCGGTTGTGTTAGACAGTTTTATCCGTGTTAAATTAAAACAAAGTTTTGAGAAAGGGGTGGCGTCACGTCTTTTTGCGATGGAAGTCATTGGCGGTGCTTTGCACATCGGTGATTTTTTAAAAGAAGAGTTAAGGCCTTGGTTTCAATCTCGTGTTGAAGTGCTTCAATCATGGATGGACGCAGGGAAAATGCGTCAATGTGACCCATCAAGTGTTATCTACATGATTTGGGCGACGACTCAGCACTACGCCGACTTTGAAGCCCAAATATTGGCTTTAAGTGGTATTGATGCTTTAGATGATAATGACTTAAAGCGCGTCGGTGATACTGTTAGTGGCATCATTTTAGCTGGATGTGGTTTGAGCTTGCCATCGTCGGTTTAGAGCTTGTTATTGAGTTTCTTCTCTTAATTGATGTATGTGTTGTACCAAGGCCCGTAGTTTTGCGGGCTTTGCTGGTTTTGCCATGAAGGTAATATTGTGTCGCTTACATTGCTCAATTAATTCTGGGTCGCGCAGGGCGGTGATTAAGACCGCTGGAATTGTTTTGCCAGCTTTCATTCTTAGTGCCTTGATCAAAGACAGGCCATCTTTATTATCATCAAGGTGATAATCTACTAAGAGTAATTCTGCTTCTCCTTCCGCTTCCAAAGCGTCATTAAAACGGTTAAAGGTCCGACAATCGCATTGCCAATGGGCTAGCAGGGTGTTCATCGCGGTGAGGTTGTTTTTTTCGTCATCAATACACCAAACATAACAATGTGCGCGCTTTTCGGATGATAGGCTGACGACTTGAGGCAATGAAAAATTAGTGGCGTGATTACCTTGAGCCAATGGAATAAGGATACTAAAACAGCTGCCTTTACCAGGAATCGATTTTATTTGAGTTTCTAAGCCAAGTTGTTTTTGCATTCTTCTGACCAGGCCTAAACCGAGCCCCATCCCTGGTTCTTGAGTATTTTCCCAGCGATAGAAGTCATCAAAAATTTTCTTTTGTTCGGTAATGGGAATACCGACGCCAGTATCCCACACTTGTAAATATACTGAGTTAGCGCGAGCTCTAACGCTTAATAATACGCGTCCTGTTGGTGTGTATTTCACAGCATTAGAAACAAAATTCTGAATGATCCGACGTAAGTAAATAGGGTCTGTATGAACTCTAAAGGGGCGCAGGTGAGTGCTTAAGCGAATATTTTTACTTTCCGCAATGACGCCAAACTCCGCTATGATCGGTGTGAGAATATCCTCAAGATGACAATCTATTAATTTAGGTTGAATGGCGCCTTGGTCTAAACGAGCGATTTCAAGCAAAGTGGAAATAAGGGCTTCAGTGGATTCTAAGGAATCAGAGAGTTTTTCAATGACTTGGTTAGTGTTAGTGGGCAATTCTGTGGATTGTAAAATGCCCATATAGAGTTTGGCTGCATTTAACGGCTGCAAAATATCATGGCTGGCTAAGGCAAGAAACTCTGTCTTAGAAGCATTAGCCTGTTCAGCCTCTGCTTTCGCACTGAGTAAGGCTTTTTCCGCTTGATTGCGGCGCTCAATTTCTTGCATCAGCTCATTGTTAACCCCTTGCACTTCGACGGTACGGGCTTCAACACGCTTTTCTAAGTCTATGTTGGCTTCTTTTAAGGCTTGCTGGCTTTCTATGTGCTCGGTTACGTCTGTGAAGCTGGTCACAAAGCCGCCGTCAGGCAATGGGTTTCCGACCATTTCAATGACTCGACCACTGGCTCGACGACGTAAAAATCTGTGAGTACTGCCTTTTTTGAGATGCTCTAAGCGCTTGCTAACCAGTTCTTCTATATCACCGACGCCGCATTCACCCCGTTCGGCATTGAATCGAATCAGTTCTTCTACGGGCAAGCCGACGGTCAGCATGCCTTCAGGGTAGGGATAGAGAGATAGGTAGGTTTTATTCCAAGCGACGATACGCAAATCTTTATCAACAACGCTGATACCTTGATCCAAATTATCCATAGAGACGAATAACAAGTTTTGGCTGAATTGAATGGCTTGGGTGGTTTCATCTAAATAAGTCACCATTTCTTCTACCTTGATTTGTTTATCAATCAAGATGGAATTAATGATAGTACGCGCTGAAGAGCCACCAAGTACGCCGCCAAGAATACGTTCGCAGTAATCAACAAATAAGCGATTTGGTGAGGCGTTAGCAGGAATTGTCTGGCTGTAATCATGCTCGAAATTTGTTAAAACCTGCTGGCTTTTTTGTTTTCCTAAAAAGGTTTCAAGCAGCACAAAAAAATCACCATTTGTGGCTTTGCTTTTCGGTTTGAAAAAGCCTTTTTCCAATTCTGTCGTAGGGCTAACAAAGGCGGTGGCTTGAATTCGGTCGATTAAACGTTCTGTCGATAATAAAGAACCAAGGATATAACCAAAAATATTTGCTAATAAGCTTATAAAAGCGCCATAGCTGATGAGTTCTGATCTTGATTGTTCATTTTCTAGCCCCCAATTGATATTGCCAGTAAGCGGTAACATCATCAGTAAGACCCAGCATAAAAAACCTAAGGTCAATCCCGTATACACACCATGAGCATGGGCACGTTTCCAGTACAGACCACCTAATACCGCTGGCATAAGTTGTAATACGAGGGAAAATGCCAATATCCCCGTGTTAGCTAATGATTCTGCATTGGCCATTTTTTGGTAATACAAAAACGACAGTAACAGTATGCCCAACATCGCTAAGCGGCGAATCATTAATATTCGACGTCGGTACAAGGGCAAAGCTTGCTGCTGAGCACTGGCACGAGCCAACATGAGAGGCAAAATGACATCATTGCTGATCATGATACTCAGGGCGAAAGTAGCGATAATAATCATCGCTGTGGTGGCCGACATACCGCCTAAGAAAATCAGCATTTGCAGTGGCAAATTGTCAGAGGCTAAAGCGAACTGAATGACATACGTATCTGGGTTAATGTCCGCTGAAAACAGGCTTTGCCCGGCAATGGCAATAGGCGGAATAATGATGGCAAAGATCAGTAAATATAGCGGGAATAACCAGCGTGCCATATTGGATTGGCGGTTGTTTTGGTGATCAACGACCGTGACATGGAATTGTCGAGGTAAACAAATCACGGCCGCAGCAGACATAAAGGTCTGCATTAGAAAAGGAAAAGATAAGAGTTGCTCCGGATTCCAGACAGTTAAATCCACATTCTTACTAAGTTTTGTGGCAGTAAACTCTTGGGTCATGAGAACCGCCACCATGCCCACCGCTACGATCGCAATGAGTTTAAATAAGGATTCTGCACCAATCGCTAGCATCATTCCGGAACGATACTCTGTGACTTCGACTTTTCGGGTGCCAAACAACATGGCGAAAATGCCAATAAGTATGGTTGCGACCAAGACAACAAAGCTAGTGGAGGACTCGTCTTGATTTACAAAAAGCGCAAAATTTGAACCAATGGCTTTTAACTGCAAGGCAATATATGGGATTACCGCCAACATACAAATGAGTATGACCAATGGTGCTGTCATAGGACGTTTGCCATATCGTGAAGATATGAAGTCTGCAATGGAGGTGATGTTTTGTTTATGACTTACTGTGATCATTTTATGCAGGATGGGAAAGGCAAATAGATACAGCAGAATAGGGCCGAGCAAGATGGGTAAATAACTCCATCCAGAACGAGAAGCCTCACCAATGGAGCCATAAAATGTCCACGCTGTACAATATATTGCTAATGACAAACTGTAGACTAAGGGGTGTCGCGTTAGTTTTTTCGCTGCCGGACTTTCCTTATCGCCCCAAGTGGCGATAAAAAATAGACCTAAAACATAAAGGATGGCTAACAAAATCCAGAAAACAGTCATTCAATAAATTACCTGAATATAGGCTAAAACATTGTGGTTATTCGTTTTAATGTAACACAGCTTATTTGAGAATCCCCTACGACTTAGGTAGCGTAATGTAGAAGGCTTTGAGTATTTTTGTGGACTTGTTGTTTTTCGAGTCTCAAGCTCTTATGGCTTAGTGTCTAATGTTAGAATACTTTAATAATCTCTATCGACAATATCTGGAGTCACAATGAGCAAGCTTCCCACCTATAAGAACATCAAAGCATTTCATGCTCATCTTTACTATCATGATGAAGCTGGTGTTGAAATGGCAAAGCAAGTTGCTAAACAGGCCTGTGAGCTGTTTGAGATTCGGGTTGGACGTTTTCATCAAAAGCCAGTAGGACCGCATCCTGTATGGAGCTGCCAACTTTCATTTGCCGCGGAAAACTATGGTGAGATCATTCCGTGGCTGATGCTAAATCGCCAATCACTTGACGTGTTTGTTCACCCATTAACAGGCAATGAATATGTTGACCATACGCAAGGTGTGAGCTGGTTAGGCAAATCCTATGATCTAGATGTTACCCAGTTCATTTCAAAGGATGAATGACCATTGATTGAATCAGAGAACATTATGGACGTTAGAATCGCAGTATTACAGGATGCTAAGGCTATTGCCGATGTTGCTTCGGCTCTAGGTTATGAGAGTAAAACCGCCAACGACCTGGCGGAAAAGCGTCTTGAGCGCTTACTTAAATCCAATAATGACAGAGTTTGGGTGGCAGAAATCAATGGTCAATTGATTGGTTGGCTTCACGTCCAACATGCGTTTAGAGCAGCTTCGGCCGACTTTATTGAAATCCTCGGATTGTCTGTCTCGGATCAGGCTAGGTTAAAAGGCGCAGGTCGGGCTTTAGTCGAGAAAGCTAAAGAGTGGGCTTTAGCAGAGAACATAACACTGCGCGTTCGAACTAATGATGTTCGAGAAGGGGCGAAAATGTTTTATTCAACGCTTGGTTTTTCTATTAGTAAAACGCAATCTGTCTTTGAATTTTCCAGTTAATTTAATGACGTATTTTTGTTTTAAATGTGGCCTGCTCGGGTTGTTTTTTACTTTTTCCTAAAAAAATTGCGAAATATCCCTTTAAAAATCGTCGAACGTACCAAACTTCTAAGGCTATACGGTAGTTATTCAGCTTATGGGACGTTATCATAATGCTACAAACTATTGTTTGGGTTCGTGTTGTGGCGGTGTAACGCTTATTGTTGAAATGTAAGATTTGCTTGTATCAAGCGCTCGTTCCCTCATTATTTTTTTTATTTGTTTATTAGGAGAATACAATGCAAATCGCAGAAAACACCGTTGTAAGCATGCACTACACTTTGACTGACGAGCAAGGTCAAGAGCTTGACTCTTCTGTTGGTCAAGAGCCTTTAGTCTTTTTAAGCGGCGCTCAAAATATTATTGATGGCCTAGATAAAGCGCTTCAAGGTAAAGCCGCTGGTGATAAGCTAGCTGTTGCTGTTTCACCAGAAGATGGCTACGGTGCGGTTCATCAAGAACTGATTCAAAAAGTGCCCACTGAAAACTTCCAAGGTGTTGATGAAATCCAAGTTGGCATGCAATTTATGGCACAGACTCCTGGTGGCCAACAGCCAGTAACGGTTATCGCTGTTGAAGACGATGGCGTTATGCTAGATGGTAATCATCCTTTAGCAGGTAAAACATTGAACTTTGACGTTGAAATCATCGAAGTTCGTGAAGCATTAGCGGAAGAACTAGAACACGGTCACGTTCACGGCGCTGGTGGTCATCAGCACTAAGTACCATGTGAACAACCTAAAAAACGGCTTCTGAAACACAAACAGAAGCCGTTTTTTTATGCGTCCAATAATTTAGCCCAGTTTTTGTTAAACCGATTTATTTGTCCGTACTTTATTAAAAATTGGTTGGAATAGTTTATATAAAATTTACACATTTAATACTTAGTATAGGCTGTTAGCGCTTTGCCGAGACCTAGAAAGATAGAAAAATTAGTGTTTAAATGTCGCGCAATCTACACAGTGGCGATGTTGCTGCCAGTTTTAAAATGAACTCTATTCTTAAAAGGACTTGTGATGAAAAAGATTTTGTCTGTGTTTTTGGTTTTATTAAGTCATTCTGTTTTCGCATTAGATTTGGCTAGATACCCAACAGAATTAACATCAGGTGAAGGTGTGAGTGTGGTTATTGCACCGACCGTGGATAACACTCAAGCCTTGGTGAAAGTGACAGGAGTTAATCATGAGATTGATGGGGTAGTTTTCTTAGCCAAGGTAAACAAACAGGGCGATGATCAAAGGTTGAAATACACTTATGATGGTTCAAAAAGAACTTTGATTTATATCGCGAATAACTACGGTTGTTGCTCATACACCTTATATTTACCTGATGGCAAAGATGGTATTTACCTAGGTAAGAAGGATGAGGTGAAAAGCGATACTGTTCAGGCTATTTCTGCACTTTATGACCAGCAATTACAACAAGGCGTGCAAAAAAAGTTGGCGATGTTTAATCGTAAAAAGCATTTAGCGTATCAAAAAACCAAGATTCAACAAGCCGACGACAATGTGGCTAAGCAGTGTGACACAGAGATTCCGACGAAAGTGGATTGGAATAAAATTTCTGACAGTGACTTAGGATCTTATGCTATTGCAGCTTATTGCGCGCAAGTGTCATCAAAAATTGCGGATCAATGTGCGGCTAAGCCTGATTTTAAAGAAACAGCAAAAGAGTTTAAGGCGATTCGCTGCGATTTTACTGACAAACTTAAGTTACGACTTAATGATCATGTATTGAATTTTAAAACTGCGCCTAAAGCACCGAATCAAGGACAGTTTATCGAGGCTTACTTAAACAATATGTAATCGCTTCTCTAACTGAAGGCACTGCAAACGGGCGGTGCCTTTTTTTATGGGGTAACTTCAATGTCATATGATGCCTTCCTTGAACTAAAATGTGCGATCTTATCCTGTCAACATTGCGCTGAGGTTCTGCCTAATCCTCCCGAACCCATTCTGCAAATTCACCCAGATGCGAAACTTCTTATTGCGGGTCAAGCGCCAGGGCAAAAGACCCATGACATTGGTCGTCCATTTGATGATTTAAGCGGCGAGCGTTTACGAGACTGGCTGGGTTTGGCTTCTCATGAATTCTACGATGAACAACAAGTTGCGATTTTGCCGATGGGGTTTTGTTTTCCTGGAAATAGTCTTCATAAAAGTGGCCCGTCAGCAGGGAAAAAGTCTGGCGATTTACCTCCGCGACCTGAATGTTCGGCGAAGTGGCGAGAAGACGTGCTCAAGCAGCTTCACAATATTGAATTAACGATTGTCTTAGGCGCTTATGCGCAAGCCTATCATTTAGGAACGTCTGGTAAGGTCACTGAGCAGGTTAAGCAATGGCAATATTGGCTTGAGCAAGGCAAGATTGTATTACCTCACCCAAGCCCACGGAATAATCGCTGGCTCAAGCAAAACCCTTGGTTTGAAGCAGACGTTTTACCGGAACTGAAATTAAGAATTAGCCGGTTACTTCAGACTTCCTCGTCATAAGATAATGTTCGATACCATCTTCTAGGTAAGGTTCTGATACGGTGATAAACCCGTGTGATTGATAAAAACGCTCAAGATGGGATTGCGCGCCAATTTTGATCGGGGTGTCTGGCCAGATTGCTAATACCTCTTTAATCGCATGAGTCATTAGTGCGTGGCCAAGTTTATCTTTGCGGTTTTCTTGGGCGACGACCACTCGACCAATACTAGAGTAGTCGGGATAACAATCATCTTTGGCTAAAAGCCTAGCGTATGCGACGACTTTATTGTCTTGGAGAGCGTACAAGTGTCGAGTATTAGGCAATATATCCAGGTTGTCTAAATCTGGAAAAACGCAGTTTTGCTCAACAACAAATACATCAATGCGAAGTTTCAATATGCCATATAAATGGTCATTGGATAGCTCACTAAATTCCTGACAATGCCATGTGATCATTTCTTTTATCCTTCAAATCCGTGTCATTTTTTCGTCGCATATTATGCCAAGAAAGCCACACCATGAACACGAAAGATCGGATTCCATTTGATAGTCTGCATGATGTTAGAGTGCGCCGTTTTTGTCGCTTTGCTCTGTCCTATTTAGGCGTATTGAAAATACTATCTGTTTGACTGGCGGATGCGGTAGCATTAGCATTCCCTTTTCTCAATCTTCATATAAGTGACTTGCCCCATGAATAAACTGAGTTTTGATAAACTTTCTACCCTCAGTGATACCGCTCGCCAATCTTCACGCCAGCGTATGAATCACAACATTCATAGTGAATTATCTGATCCAGTCCAGCGTTTAGCCATTGCGATGGAACCAGACACTTATATCCGACCTCATCGTCATTTACAGACATGGGAGTTGCTAACGGCTTTACGCGGACGTTTTGTGGTTTTGACGTTTGATGATAACGGTGTGGTGATCGATAGAGCTGTATTGGGTGAAAGTGAGTCTGTAATTGAAACACCTGTTGCGGGTTGGCATGCTGTTTTATCATTGGACACGGATGCGGTAATTTTTGAAGTAAAACAAGGACCTTATGCGCCGTTCAAAGAAGAAGATTTTGCTCCTTGGTCGCCAGCTGCCGATGATGAAAATCATAAAGCATTAATGGCTTGGTATCGTGATGCTGAAATTGGCCAACAATGGTCTGGTTGTTAAGATAAAGAGAAAGAAATAAAAGAAGTGCTGGAAAAGGAAGGGAGTAGGGAGGCGCTTAATGTTTTTATTTTAGCGCTCTTTCCTGCTTCGCTGGCTTATTAGTCTAAGTCACAATATCTAAATTGATTTGTAGCTACTTATCTAATAAACAGTTAAGTTTACTGACGTAATTAAGCGTGTTGTGCAGAAGAATGTGCAAATGCAGATTTCATTTTTAGTGCTGCTTTTTTGATTGCTTGGAAAGCGTATGAGAAGCCAGCAACTATGTATTCAGCACGTTCAGCTCGAGCAATTGCTTCATATTTTTCGGCATCAGTTAAGTAGCTTGTGTTTACGCTTTCTAGTAATTCTGCGATAGTTTTAGTGTCTTTCATGGTATTTTCCTCATTTGGTTGTGTTTTTTGCCTTTTCAAAACTTATCTTGTTTTGATAGGTATATAGTAGAAACTATAGGTAAAGAAGACAAACGATAAAAAATACAGCTATAGATGAAAAAAACTAATCAATTGGACAATATTTGATTGAAGTGCGGAAGACTTTACTCATTAGTAGGAGTCCAAGATTCATAATGAATGGCAGAATCGGCCTCTTTTCTTGGCAACCAACCCGCTCTTTCTAGGTCTGGCATAGCATGGAAGGTATCCACATAACCCACACACAAATAGGCAATGATATCGATGGATTCTGGAATATTCAGCGTGTCGCGTATGACGTTGTCATGAATAATACTGACCCAGCCGACACCTAGATTTTCTGCTCTCGCGGCCAACCAAAGGTTTTGTACAGCACATACTGAGCTGAACAAATCCATTTCAGGTTTTACTGTTCTACCCAATACAACGGAACCCGTTCTACTGCGATCACAGGTGACGCAGATACCTAATGGCGCCTCTTCTATGCCTTCTAATTTGAAGCTTTTGTATTGCTCTTTGCGCTCACCTTTAAACAGCTCGGCTGCTTCCGCATGGGCTTGTAAAAAGCCTTGTTTAATCTTTGTCTTGGACTCTGGTTTAGTGACAAGGATAAAATCCCAAGGCTGCATAAAACCGACACTCGGTGCATGGTGTGCCGCTAGTAAGATGCGTTTTAAAACATCGTTTGGAATGGGTTCTGGTTTGAATTCTCGTCGTACATCTCGACGAGAAAATATGGTTTTGTAAACCGCGTCGCGTTCTTCTGGGGTGATCTTCATAAAAGTCAGCTTTTTTGTATGTGAGGCCGATATTATGGTGGCTGGGGTTAAGATAGGTTAATGAGGAAAATTTGTGTTGAGATGTGTCTTTTGAGTTTTGTATAGGCATTTGGGGGGGATCTTGTTATTGGTGGGTTAGGAGCGAAGTAGCACTTCCAAATCAGGAGCATTTCTTATTCACTCTTTCACTATTTTGGAACACCTTATTTATACCATTCGATTTCATCAATACATGGCTTCAATTTTAAGGACTTGTTCGAAAAAAAATTACTGATAGCTTCATACCTTATAAAAACAAAAATAGCTAGTTAGTGGATGTATCTATGATTGATCGCTTGCATGGCAAGGGTATTAGCACCTTGTTGAAATTCAAAGTACCTCATTTGCGTTTTGGGCTTGTCGCTGTTTCTTTATTAAGCTCATCAATGGTTGCTCAGGCTGAAGTTGGCCCCTCAGCCCCTAGTCGTCCTAACATATTATTGATAATGGCGGATGATTTAGGGTATTCAGACTTAAGTGCTTTTGGTAGTGAAATAAATACGCCAAATATTGATGCCTTGGCAGAACACGGACGTATTTTGACGAATTTTCATACCGCGGCTGTGTGCTCCCCAACTAGGGCGAGTTTAATGACGGGGGTTGACCATCATTTAGCAGGCATCGGTAATATGGGTGAGGTTGTTGGTTTTAATATTGTTCAAAATAAACCCATTAATGCGCCGTGGGGAGCATCTAATTCCTATGATTTTGACAATATCCCTGAAGGCTATCATGGCCATATAAGTGAAAAAACCGCCACTATGTCTGAGTTACTTTCTGATTCTGGGTACCATACTTATATGGTAGGAAAGTGGCATTTAGCTTATGACGTGAAATCTCCCGATAAAGACCACAAACGCTGGTATCGTATTAATAAGAGTGCACTTCCTTATTCGCGAGGCTTTGAAAAAAGTTATGTCTTGGTTGATGGTGGAGGATCTCATTTTGCTCCAGCTGCCGTGCCAACCCCGCTTGATTTGACCATGTATGCTGAAAATGGTCGTGTATTTCCAGCCAAGTTTTTGCCAAAAGACTTTTACTCAACGGAGTTTTATACCAATAAGCTGATTGATTATATTGATTCGAATCATGGTGATGGCAAGCCTTTCTTTGCTTATGCTGCTTATACTGCTCCTCATTGGCCACTACAAGCTCCGCAAGCTGACATTGATGCTCAGAAGGGCCGATATGATGAAGGATATGAAGTAGTTAGAGAAAAACGTATTGCTAGAATGAGATCCTTGGGATTAATCACAGATGTGAATCATATTGCCGCTGAATCTGTTGGTCCAAAACGTTGGGAGGAATTAACGGAAGAGGAAAGACATAAAGAGTCAAAATACATGGAAATTTATGCGGCCATGGTTAGCAATCTGGATCGCCATGTAGGCAGATTGGTTCATCATTTGAAAGAGATTAATCAATACGATAATACTATGATCGTTTTTATGTCTGATAATGGCGCTGAAGGCGCGCCAGCTTTCATGTTGCCAATTCCTGGTACTAAAGTTGATAACTCATTAGCGAACATGGGAAAGCCGGGATCTGTTGTGGCATATGGACCTCGTTGGGCTGAAGTAAGTGCAGCACCTTTTCGTTTATTTAAAGGGTTTACTGGGGCAGAAGGCGCAACGGCATCGCCTTTAATTGTGAAATTAAATGGTCAAAATGAACATAAGCCTAATTCAAATGCACGACTACAAGTGGTAGATATTTTACCTACTGTTTTAGAAGTCGCTGATGTAGACATACCAACTAACACTTACAAGGGAAAAGAAATTTACCCACCTAAAGGCGTGTCTTTTTTATCTGCTTTAAAGGAATCAGGAAGTTTTACTCATGTCCATGCGCAAGGTAGTGTGCTGGCCGATGAGCTAATGGGAGCAAGTTATCTAGTTCGTGGTAACTGGAAATTAAGTCAACAAGCACCTTTAGGTAAGACGCCTGTGTTTACAAAAGATGTTCCTTTTGCTTTGTACGATATCTCTACCGATCGAGGGGAGACAAAGGACTTGTCTGCTCAATATCCTGAGTTACTAGCTGATATGAAAGAAGCCTTTAGAGAGTATGTTCGCCAAAATAAAGTTGTAGAACACGCGGCTTCTTATAACGGTAGATAAGGTCGTTACTGAGGATGATTAGTCACAAGCTAATGGAAAGAATTAATCACTTCGGTGTAATGGTTAAGCCAAGTGGTTCAGTGTGCAATATTGATTGTACTTATTGTTTCTATTTGGAAAAAGAACACCTTTATCCAGAGCGAAAGAAGCAATGGCGTATGAACAATACCACGCTAGAAAATTACATCCGCGATCAAATTCAGTCTCAGCATGGTGATGTTATTGATTTCGTTTGGCAAGGAGGTGAACCCACTCTGCTGGGAGTAGACTTCTTTCGCCAAGCAATCGCCTTCCAAGAACAGTATCGTGGTTATAAAACGGTAACGAATTCCCTGCAAACCAATGCTACCTTGCTTGATAAAGAATGGGTGTTATTTTTTAAAAAGCACCATTTTTTGATTGGCGTCTCAATTGATGGTGATCGAATTAGTAATGATGCCTATCGCTTATCTAGGAAAGGGAAAAGTACGTTTGACGAGACCCTAAACGGTCTTGCGTTGCTCAAAAAATACAAGGTGGATTTCAATACGTTGACCGTTGTGAATGCAGAAAACGTAAAACGACCACTGAATGTGTATGCATTTTTAAAGCGCATCGGTAGCCGATATATGCAGTTTATCCCTTTGGTAGAGCGAAAAGCGGTCGTTCCGGATAGTCACGGCTTAACTTTAATTCAGCCGAGGTTTGACGGTGAATCCAATCTCGCTGAATGGTCCGTTCCAGCTAAAGCGTATGGTAAGTTTTTGAATACGATTTTTGATCATTGGATACAAAACGATTTGGGTGAAATCTTCGTGATGAATTTTGAGCAAACCATGAGTCAGTTGGTTGGTCGCCCCGGAGCCTGTGTGTTCAGTGAAACTTGCGGTAATGGGTTAGCGATGGAATCTAACGGAGATGTGTATTCTTGTGATCACTATGTTTATCCAGATCATAAATTAGGTAACGTTAATGAAACATCATTAATTGATCTAGTGAACCTACCGCAAAATCTTAAGTTTGGCGAAGATAAACGTCTTAATATCAGTATCGATTGTCACCCATGTGAGGTGCGCTCAGTGTGTCATGGTGGTTGTCCAAAGCACCGATTTGAGTCATCTAGTGATGGATTATTGAATCGGAACTATCTTTGTGATGGCTTTAAATCACATTTTTCTCATGCTGTGCCGAAAATGTCGGAAACCATAGGTTTGTTAAGTCGACAATTGCCAATGAAAAAAATAAAGCAAGAGATAAAGCGAAGGTTCTATTCGTAGTTGGTAGCTTAAATGGCCGCCTATTTTGCAACAGAATCTTACCCATTCTAAGGTGTTTCAACGTTTTATATCACACTTTTTATTGTTCGATCACATCGAATGGTTGATTCTGTTTAAAGGTTTTTTCTGAATGGTTGTAGTGGTTTATATTGGCTGTATCAACAGAAACATAAATTCAGGCTTATGTATAAAGTGCTATTTCATATAAATATATTTTCATTTTTATTTTATCAATAAAAAACATTTTTCGTTTATTAAAGTACCTGTTTGTTTTTGAAATCAAGATATATTGAATGGCGATATTATTATTCGTTAATTTTATGATCATCCTTTTGACGGGCTTTTATATATGAATTCGGTTTTTTAAGTGAGTTAATTTGATTAATAAAAGTCTATGAAAATAACTAGTTTAATTATGGTTCTTTGGTATTGAAGAATCTCTTAATCAAAACATGATCCAATACTATTATAAAAATTAGAGGTATAAATATGGCGTTATTTGAATACTTTCCCAATTATGTTTGGAACTTATCTGTTTCTATTGCATTAGGAAGCGGAGCCAAAATTGGCGAAGTTATTGATATGTGTAAGCCTTTACGCGAAGCCGCAGAAAATGGCGAAGATGCTGGGACAGCCGAATTTCTGATTCAGTGGGTCAATATGGCGGATAAGCTGATTGGACTGGCTGATGAAGATGAAGCCGCGGGGAATTATTTTTCGGCTGGTGCCAAGCTAAAGAGAGCGGCGCTGTATTTAATGGTGGCTGAGCGAATGCAAGGTCAAGGACATCCAAATCGCAAAGAAACTTGGGATAAAGCGCAAGAGACATTCCGCAAAAGTATTAGGCTCAGCAAAGATAATTGTGAGTATGTAGAGGTGCCACTTGATAATGGCGGAACTATGCCTGCGTTGTATGTTCGAGCTGAAGGAGAGGGTCCTCACCCTACGGTCGTTTATTGTAATGGTTTGGACAGTTGTAAAGAGATGCTCTATTGGTCAAATCTACCTCAAGCACTGGCTAAGCGAGGAATATCGACGCTGTGTGTTGATCAACCTGGTACTGGTGATACATTGCGCACTTACGGTTTGCCTGCGGTTTATAACAGTGAAGTTTGGGCATCCAAAGCGGTTGATTGGCTAGAGCAACAAGACGATGTAGATGTCTCCCGTATTGGTATGACGGGAATTTCTTTAGGTGGTCATTATGCGCCTAGAGCTGTCGCCTATGAGCCAAGATTCGCAGCTGGTGCTGTATGGGGAGCAAATCATAACTGGGCAGAAGTGCAGCAGAAACGCTTAAAGCGCGAAGGTGAAAACCCTGTTCCACATTATTGGGCGCATGTTATGTGGGTGTTTGGCGCAAAAGATATGGACGATTTTTTTGTTAAAGCCGAAGGGATGAACCTAAATGGTGTGATGGAAAAAATTAAGGTGCCTTTCCTTGTGACTCATGGGGAGAAAGATCGTCAAATTAGCTTAGATTACGCTTACCAAAGTTATGATCAGCTTATTAACTCACCGAATCGTGAATTTAAAATTTTTACTGAGCGTGAAGGTGGGGTTGAGCACGTTGGTGCAGACAATATGAGCTTTGGTTGTGATTACATTGCAGATTGGTTTGCGAAAACTTTTAACGGTAAAAGGGGGTAGTCTGCTATGGCTCGTCAATTTATTGATTTATCCATTTACCTTGAAAATGACGTGATAACCGATCCGCCTTTTATGCGCCCTGAAATCACCTATCAGACGCATGAAGAAACCGTGCCGGAGGCAAATCATTTTTTTCCTGGTGTTGGTGCGGATGAGTTCCCTGGAGGGCATGGTTTTGCAGCCGCAGAGACGGTTAAATTAACCACCCATAACGGAACCCATTTGGATGCACCTTGGCATTTTCACCCGACGATGAATAACGGTGAAAGAGCGATTACCATTGACGAAGTGCCTTTAGATTGGTGTTTTCGTCCTGGGGTGAAGTTGGATTTTCGTCATTTCGAAAACGGTTATGTGGTTACCGCTGCGGATGTGGAAGCGGAATTAAAACGTATCGGTTATGAGTTGCAGCCAATGGATATTGTCTTGGTTAATACCGCCGCAGGTAATGCGCTAGGTGATCCAGACTTTGTCAATATTGGTTGTGGTATGGGTTACGAAGCGACTATGTATTTACTTGAGCGTGGCGTACGCGTCACAGGTACAGATGCTTGGTCTTGGGATGCGCCATTTAGTCATACGGCCAAACGCGTGGCGGAAACAGGGGATAATTCACTTATCTGGGAAGGGCATAAAGCTGGTCGAGATATAGGTTATTGTCATTTGGAAAAACTGCATAATCTTGAAGCTTTGCCTCCCTTTGGTTACACCGTAGTGTGCTTTCCTCATAAAGTGCGAGGTGGTTCAGCCGGTTGGACTCGTGCTGTTGCTATTATTGATAACTAATTGAACTACTTGAAGTTATAGTCTTTTTGAGGAATGAAATTATGAAGTTAGCAACAATAGATAACGGCACCCGTGATGGCGCATTAGTGATTGTTTCTTGTGACGGTCAGTCTTATCTACCAGCGCCAGAAAAAATACCTACATTACAAGTAGCACTGGATAATTGGTCTGAGAGCGAGCCTATATTGCAGGCTATTTTTCAACAGCTCAAAGATGGTAAAGGTATGAGTTCTGCCTCGTTAAATTATTTAGCGCCTTTACCTAGAGCATGGCAATGGCTAGACGGTTCTGCGTTCAAAAGTCATGGTGATTTGATGGATCAAGCATTTGGCTTTGAGCCAAAGCAACTGACTAAGCCTCTGATGTATCAAGGTATGTCACATCAATTTTTAAGTGCTACAGCAGATGTTCCTTTTATGAAAGAAGAGGATGGCATTGATTTTGAAGGAGAATTTGCCGTCATTGTCGATGATGTTCCAATGGGAACGACGGCTGAGCATGCACTTAAGCACATTAAACTGGTTGTGTTACTTAACGATTGGTCATTGCGCACAATTGCTATACCAGAAATGAAAACAGGCTTTGGCTGGGTGCAGGCAAAACCGGCTTGCTCTGTGGCTCCGGTAGCGCTCACTCCTGATGAGCTTGGTACGGCTTGGTGTGATGGACGGGTACACCTTGATTTAGTGGTTGATTGGAATGGTAAACGTTTTGGTAAAGCATCTAGTGCTGAAATGGGCGTTGGTTTCCATGAATTAATTGCCCATGCGGCCGCTACCAGAGACCTTTGTGCCGGTACTATTATTGGGTCGGGTACGGTCTCTAATGAAAATTATCGAGAGATTGGATCAAGTTGTATTGCTGAGCGACGTGGTATAGAAACGCTAGATACTGGTGCCGCTAAAACGGCTTATATGTCATTTGGTGACCAAGTAAGAATGGAGGCTGTATCGGATGAGTCGTCCCATTTGTTTGGAACAATCGAGCAAACCGTTATAAAAAAAGCATTATAGATACAGTTTCTTATGAGCTTAATTTGCATTAAGACTCTAAAGAAACTGGATTATATTTGCCAAAAAGGGGGCAAGGCATGTGCTTTGCTCCCTTTTTGCCGTGGGTAAAAACTTTCTAAAGGCAAATTATGGCTTTCATGAATGGGCTTTACTTACTCTATATCCATAT
The DNA here is from genome assembly GCF_018336975.1 of Marinomonas sp. CT5. NCBI lineage: Bacteria > Pseudomonadati > Pseudomonadota > Gammaproteobacteria > Oceanospirillales > Oceanospirillaceae > Marinomonas > Marinomonas sp. CT5. Next base: position 1,275,508 of record NZ_CP025572.1, read on the forward strand.
TAATGGCCGCTTCTTTTAATGTATTTCGTAACCAAATTAGCCCTTCATCATTGTTTCTATATTGATGCCATTGGACACACTGTTTCATCGGTGGAATGTCAAAAGGTAAAGGCAATATTTTAAGAGGCCAAACTTTGGCCATTTTGGATGCTAATCTGGCATGGATGGTGGCGATATTCTCTGACCCTATTACTAATGCTGGCAATGAAGCAAAGCTAAATGTCGTGGCGATGACATGCCTTTCAATACCGTATTTTTGTGCAAACGATGTTCCAAAAAAGTCTTTTTTTGTTGCTTCTGGACGCATTAGTACGTGACCTGCTGAAGCGTATTTTTCTGTGGTTAACTCTCCTTGCGCGATTTTGCTGTGTTTCCAGACAACACAAACAAACTCTTCTTCATAAAGTACTTCACTCGGGTGTTCGGTAGACATGAAGTCAGATGGAATGATGAGTAAGTCCGCTTTGCCTTGTTCTAGTTGTTCATGAGGATTATTTGCGACTTGAGCTAATAGTTGAAAACGAGCCGTACTTTTTTGTTTTCCAACGATTTCTAGCGTATGTGGAATAAATACTGTTTGGGTGTAATCAGAACAAAAAATACTAAAAATTCTATCTGTTGTTTGGGGATCGAAACTGGGTTGAACAAGGATGGTGCTTTCAATGTTATTTAGCGCGTTACGAACATTGACTTTTAAACTTTCCCCTAAAGGCGTAATGATCATTCTTCGACCTATTTGTGTTAATAAGTCATCTTCAAAATAATCTCTTAACCTAGATAGGGAATTACTTAGAGCGGAAGGGCTCATATTAAGTTTTTCTGCGCCTTTCGTAATACTCTGTTCGGTTAATAACGTATCTAATGCCACCAGTAAATTCAAATCGAGCTTTTTAAAACGCATATATTAGGCCTTGGTTACAGGTTGTTTTTATTTTTAATCATTCGATAGTATCGAATGGTTAATTTAGTTTAAAGGGTTTTTCTGAAAGATTTTGGTGATTTATATTCAGCTTGTTCTTAAAAAACATAAAAATAAAATTTGAGAGGAAGAACAGGTGAAAATAATAAAACCAACGTCATTTCGGCTAAAAGCATTGGCGATTGCCATTGTTTCTAGCACTTCCGCTGCTTATGGGTTTGAGATAGAAACCGGAAATCCTGATGTAAGGCTCAGTCTAGGTAATACTCTAAAATACAGTACAGCTTTTCGTACTAAAGAGGCTTCTTCAGGTCTAACAGAAGGGCGCAATGCGACTAACTATAACGATGGCGATAATAACTTTGATAAAGGGTTGGTCTCGAATCGTTTAGATCTCTTCTCTGAGCTTGACTTGTCTTACAAAAATGCCGGGATTCGGGTTAGTGGCGCTGTATGGTATGACGATGTTTATCATCAGAAGACAGACAACACTAGTTCAAGTTCAAACCATACGCCCGCAACGGAGTTTTCCGATGAGGCTGAAAAAGTCATGGGCGGCGATGCTGAAATTCTTGATGCATTTGTGTATTCCAGATTTCCTGTGATGGATGGTATGGAAGGCACTGTGCGTGTTGGGCGTCATAGTTTGCTATGGGGCGAAAGTTTATTTTTCGGTGCCAATGGTATTGCTGGTGGTCAAGGGCCAGTTGATATTGTGAAGCTGTCATCTGTGCCGAACTCTACTTTTAAAGAAACAGTAAGACCGACAGGTAAAGTATCGATTGATATTCCTATTTCAGAAACGGCTTCTTTAGGTGCCTATATTGGTTATGAATGGGAAAAGTCTCGCTTCCCGCCGGCCGGATCTTATCTTTCTACTGGCGATACATTAGAAGGTGAGGTGCTGCTTGCTGGACCATATACAGCAAAGCACACCGCTGATGATGAAGGCTCAGACTCTGGGCAATATGGCTTACAGCTTAAATGGAGCGACTATGATATTGATGCTGATTTTGGTCTGTATGCCATTCGTTTTGATTCTAGCTCTCCCAGTAACATGTATACGGTTTTGGATGCTTCGTTTCATCCGAGTCAATACAAATGGACTTACGCTAAAGGCATAGAAGCTTATGGTGCCAGTGCTGCAAAAACATTTGGTATTTGGAGTTTGGCTGGCGAAGTGTCATATCGAGTAAATGCTCCTCTAGCAAGTTCTCCTTCATCGATAACCGTTTCAGGTGTGCAATACGATAACGATAAAAATCCAGGTTATGCGATTGGTGAGACGGCGCATGCTCAATTCTCTTGGTTGGCTAGTTTGGGGGCGAATTTTTTGTCTCAAGAATCCAGTTTTGTCGGTGAGATTGCTTGGAACACTCGCGTAAAGACAACGAAAAATAAAGATAAGTTAAACCCCAATGCGGACCGCTCTGCTGTCAGTTTGAAAATGGTTTATTCCCCTATGTATCGTCAAGCTTTTGACGGGGTTGATCTAAGTCCTTCTATTGGGATTGGTCACACTTGGGGTAAATCTTCTGCATTAGGTTCGTCTTTTGGTGTTGATGGCGGTGGCGATATCAATGTTGGTGTAAACGCAGTGTATTTAAGTCGTTGGAAAGCTTCTGTGAACTATACCAAATACTTGGGTGATGAAGGCTTATTCAATGACAGTTCAAATAACGCAACGTACAAACAATCGAAAAAAGATCGAGACTTTATCTCCGCTTCTGTAAGCACCACCTTTTAACTTTTTGGAGAATGACAATGTATAAGAATAAAAAGCACTCTCTTGTTTTTTTTATCACTTCTGCAGTATTAGGCTGTTTTTCGTTGGCATCTTATGCCGCTGTTAGCCCTGAAAAAGCAGCGCAATTGGGAACCGATTTAACCCCAATGGGTGGTGAAAAAGCGGGTAATAGTGATGGTTCTATCCCTGCTTGGACGGGTGGGTTTAACGATCCTATACCAGGTGAAGTATTAGGAGGTAAGCGTTTAGATCCTTTTGCTAATGAAAAGCCCTTGTACACCATTACGGCAGCAAATCTAGACAAATATGCTGAAAAGCTAACTGATGGCGTAAAGGCGTTGATACAAAAGTATCCAGATACCTATCGTTTAGATGTATATCCAACTCACAGGACAGCGACAGCCCCAGATTGGGTATATAACTACACTGTACAAAATGCTTTAAAAGCCAAAATGGATGGGCACAAAATCGTGGGAGCTTATGGAGGCATTCCCTTTCCTATTCCTCAAACGGGTCTAGAAGCCATTAACAACCATAGGTTGTCTTGGCGTGGAGTGAGTTGGGAGGCTGATATTAATCAGTACCAAATTACCTCTAATGGCAAGATCGTTTTGACGACGGATGGTCTACTGAAAAACCAAATGCCTTATTATTTTGAAGAAGGTTCCAGTGAAGATTTCGATGGTTATTTTTGGGAAGTTAACCTTGAAAACTATGGTCCGCCAATACGTGCTGGTGAACGAGTTGTGGGTCGAACTAATCTAGATCCCGATAAATCAAAGTCTTATGTTTATTTAGCTGGTCAGCGTCGTGTCCGTCGTTTGCCAAATGCGTGTTGTGATACGCCAACCCCCGCTACTGCAGGTTTAATGTCTTTTGACGAGTTAAGTGTTTTTTCTGGTCGCACTGACATTTTCGATTGGAAGCTGCTGGGTAAGAAGGAAATGATTATTCCTTACAATGAAAACCGCTTCCTTCAATTCACTGATAAAGACGCCATAGGTGAGCACCATTTGAATCCAGATGCCGTTCGTTGGGAGCTTCATCGTGTATGGGTTGTGGAAGCAACGTTAGCTTCTGGTAAGCGTCACCAAGCCGTTCGTAGTAAATACTATTTAGATGAAGATACTTGGCAGGGACTACTTGCTGATCGTTGGGATGGCAATGGCCAGCTATGGAAAACTCTTTGGCAGTTTAACTACGTCATGCCTGAGTTCCCAGGAACCGTTCCTCAAACATTTGGTTTCTACAATTTGCTGTCAGGTGAAGCTTATGTTGCCAATGTTATGAATGATAAACCCTTTCAAAACAGACCTGTTGAGCGCTTTCCGACGAGCACTTTTACTGGTCAAGGTTTAGCTCGCCAAGGAACACGATAAGTTTTAATGAATCCGGTTAATTTTGTATCAAGGGATGAGTCTGCCTTTCCCCTTTGGTTTCACTCATCTTTTGATACAAGTTTTTCATGTATTTCTTAAACATATTCGATTTTCAGTAGCAAAGAAAAGACCAACGAATAGGTATGTTCTTTCCTATTCATTGTTCCTAAGACACTAGGATCAATTTTGGTGGGAAGTTTGGGAAGAGATAAAGGCAATACTTCAGTTTTACTAAGCCAATACAGGGGCTTAAACATAGCCGATTGAGTTGCAGAGGCATTGAGTGGCCATACGGCCAAAATTTATAGAGGTAATAAATAATGAATATAGTTGGTTTAGAAACCATCATTTTTGGTGTTGAGGATGTTGCCTCTTGCGCAACCTTTTTGACAGATTATGGTTTGTTTCCTGTAGGGGTGACGGAAAAGGGAGGACGTTTTGAGGCGTTAGATGGTACGGCTGTTATTTTGGCCCATGCTTCGGATGAGAGCATTCCAGCAAGTGTTGGTAATGGCTGTATGATGCGTAAAACGGTGATGGGGGTGGCTGATGCTGCAACTATTGAGGCAATTTCGGCTGAGTTAGGAAAAGATCGTGAAGTGCGCCATTTAGCTGATGGCTCTATTGAATCGACAGATGATTCTGGTTTTACCATTGGTTTTCAGGTTACTAAGCGTAAATCCCTGACCTTAGCAGGTGAAATATCGAACGCGCCGGGGGCACCTTTTCAACGCCCTGTAAATCATCAGGCAGTAAACATAGAAGAGGATCCGATACGTCCTCGAACCCTTTCTCATATTGTGTATTTTGTACCTGATCCTGTCAAAGCCGAAGCCTTTTATGTTGAACGTTTAGGCTTTCGTTGTACTGATAGGTTTGAAGGCGCTGGACCGTTTTTACAACCAGCAGGAACCTTAGACCATCACACGCACTTTTTAATTGGTGCGCCACCGTTTATGCAAGGCGTCGAGCACTTCACTTTCCATTTTGGTGGCCCCACTGAGGTGATGCAAAACGGCTCACGCTTTATTGAAAAGGGTTATCAGGCTTTTTGGGGGCCTGGTCGACATATCATGGGCTCGAACTGGTTTTGGTATTTCAACAGTCCTTTTGCATGTCATATCGAAATGGATGCGGATATGGATTTGCATGATGAAAATTGGAGTCCTCGTTCCTTTCCTATGGGAGCGGATAACTCGCAAGCATTTCTTATGCGCTATCGCAGCAAGTGGTCGCCAGGAAAAGATACTCCCCACAATGGTGATTACGAGTAAATATATTTAACGAAATATTCTGCAAGCTATTGATATAAAAAGTTTTTAATAAGTAACGGCAATTTACGAGTTGCCGTTCTATAAAACACAAAGCGACGTTATTACGTCGTCACCACGAAATAACAATAAACAAAGTGGATGGTAAAAATGTTGATGATCTCTAAGAGATATGAAATTTATGGCTTTAAGGCTCTGACAAAACCGACCCTTATAAAGGGAGGTGAGTGATGAGTTATCGCTTTGGATTCAAAGGCAATCTTGCTCTGATGGTTTCTCATAGTGCGGGAATGCTAGACCTTGTGGCCTTGCCTTTATGGGTTGGGGTTTTAGTTGCCTCATATCATTTTGATAGTCAGCAAGCGGGTGGCTTAGTCACCTTATTTTTAATTGGTGCTGTTTGCGCCAGCGTCTTAATCGCTCCTCGCTTTAAAAAACTAAAGCGTCGCATGGTGGCAAGCGTTGGCTTTTTCATTTCAGGGTTATGCTTTTTCATCGCTTCTCAAACCAATGATTATGCACAACTGGCTGGATTGCATTTGGTGGCCGGTGTTAGTTCAAGTGCGGCATTAAGTATGGCACATGGCACGTTTGCCCGAGGAGAAAACCCACATCGTCTGTTTGCAATAGCGGGACTGACTTTAGGCATTATGGCGTTTGTCTTTATGGGAGCAACGCCAAATATTACCAAAGTCGCTGGAGGACATTCATTGTTCATTATCTTTGGTGGCATTATGACTTTTGCGGCTTTGGTTTGTGCTGTCGCTTTTCCATCATTGACGTTTGATCATGATGATAGTGGCAAGGCTAAATCAGTAGTAGTCAAAATTCCTTCTAGTGTTTGGTACGGCATAGTAGGGATTAGTTTAATGGCTGTCACTCAAGCCATGACATTTAGTTTCATGGAGCGCGTAGGTAATGATCGAGGCTTTTCGACTGACTCAGTCACATTGGTTTTGGTTGGAGTAGCGTTGGTTAATATTGTCGCAGCCGTACTTGCTGGCATTTTCGAGAAACGTTTTTCCACTAAGTGGGTACTGTTTTCAGGTCCAATACTACAAATCCTATTGTCAAATATCATCATGAAAGCGGATGGCTTTGTTTTCTATGCCGCGTCTTCGGTTTGCTTTGTGCCTCTGATGATATTCACTCATACCTTCGTTTTTGGTTTGTTGTCTCGTTTAGATCTGTCTGGCCGTGCTATGGCGGCTACGCCAGCAATGCTTATGATTGGCGCAGCAATTGGTCCAATTTTGGGTGGAACCATTATTAAATTTTTGGGCTATCCAGGTATTGGTATTGCCGCTTTAGTGTTCGGAACGGTGTCACTTGGGTGTTTTATTCGTGTTTTTCAACGCAGTTCAGCGGTTATCCAATCCGAGCGGTTGGCGTGAGGTGGTGAATGTCTAAGCAAAACAACGTGGCCACTTTATCATCTCGTTTATTAGGTCAGCTTGCTTTATTGGCTCTAATGACTCTGCTTCTTAGCCGAGTCGGAGGTGCTCATGCTGCAGTAGCCGATGCGATTGAGCGGCCTGCTATTCAGTCTAATTTAGGTGCTCATTCTGTTTTGATGTCGGTGGCCTCGATAGAAGGTCATTTTATTGCTGTTGGAGAGCGTGGCTTAATTTTACGTTCAGATGATGATGGTAAAAATTGGAGTCAGCTACCTTCTCCAGTCAGTGTGACGTTAACAGGGGTTGCCTTTACTGATGCTAAAAACGGTTATGCGATTGGCCATGGTGGCATTGTATTGCGCACCACTGATGGAGGTCAGCAATGGAAGGTGCAGTTAGATGGTCGTACCTTAGCTGCCGATCTTTTACTTAAAGCGCAAGCATCCAATGATGAAGAGGCGATTCATCAAGCTAAGTTATTGGTGTCCGATGGTCCAGATAAACCTTTTTTAGATATGTTGTTACTGGGCCGTGATCACTTAATTGTGGTGGGAGCCTATGGTCTTGTTTTGGAAACGAAAGATGGTGGTCTGACTTGGGACTCTTGGATGGACCGCATTGAAAACTATTTGGGATTGCATTTATACAGTATTCGTAAGCAAGGTAATCGTATTCTTATTGCTGGAGAGCAAGGATTTGTCGCTCTTTCAGTCGATGATGGCCAGTCTTTTGAGACCCTTGAAACGCCATATGAGGGCAGCTTCTTTACCGCTCAATTAGCAGGGAACAGTGAGGTAGTGTTAGCTGGTTTGCGTGGCAATACTTTTGTGTCTTCAGATAATGGCCAAGATTGGAAGAAAATCAAAAACCCAATCAGTGCCTCTATCATGTCATCCTTTATTAATAAGAGTGGTCAAATCATTTTCGCCAATCAAGCTGGTATTTTATTAGGTTTGACTGCCAATCGATTGGTTCCACTCACTCGTAAACGCCTTCCTCCACTTACCAACTTGATAGAAAAGTCTAATGGGAATGTACTTGCTTTAAGCATCCATGGACCAGTTTCCATTGATGTAGGAGATATGAAATGAAACACCATTCGTCTACCTCTGCGTCTCCAAAAGACCAATTTGATCCAAATACAGGGTCCATTGTTGAGCGAGTATTATTTAATAATCGTTTCATCGTTATTATCACTTGTTTTTTGTTGACCGCTATATTTGGCTGGCAAGCGACCAAGTTAACAATCAATGCCAGTTTCGAAAAAACTTTACCGACACATCAATCTTATATTGAAAACTATTTAACCTATGAAAAAGAGCTAACCGGGTTAGGTAACGCATTACGAATTGCGGTCGTCAGCCCCAGCGGTACGATTTATGATCAAGACTATCTAGAGTTACTACGCCAATTAAGCGAAGAGGTATTTTTACTTCCAGGTGTCGATCGAGTTCAGATGAAATCTTTATGGACGCCTTCAACTCGATGGATTGGGGTTACCGCTGAAGGCTTGGATGGTGGTCCGGTCATTCCTGAAAATTACGATGGTTCTCCAGCCAGTTTGCAAGAATTGAAAGCCAATGTTGCTCGTTCTGGGCAAGTGGGTCAATTGATTGCGGCAGATGAAGAATCCACCATTATTTACATGCCATTGTTAAGTCAAGATGCAACAGGAGAAGCGCTAGATTACGCAAAGTATTCTGAGGCTCTTGAAAGGCTGCGTGCCAAGTATCAAGCAAAAGGGCTGGAAATTCATATCACCGGTTTTACCAAGGTAATGGGTGACTTGATTGAAGGGGTACAGGCGGTTTTATGGTTTTTCGCCTTAGCCGTTGTGATCGCGACTATTATGGTGTTTTGGTATACCCGTTGTGTGCGTTCAACCTTTTTAGTTGTGTTCGCTTCTTTGTTGGCTGTGGTATGGCAGCTGGGGATTTTGCCAACTCTCGGCTATGTCTTGGATCCATATTCAATTTTGGTGCCTTTTCTAGTATTTGCCATAGGTATGAGCCATGGCGCACAGAAAATGAATGGCATTATGCAAGATGTTGGTCGTGGCTTTGACAAACTTGTTGCAGCACGTTTTACCTTTAGAAGGTTGTTTCTTGCTGGGCTTACTGCTTTGTTAGCCGATGCCGTAGGGTTTGCCGTCTTGTTGGTGATTGATATTAAAGTGATTCAAGAGTTAGCTATTGCCGCCTCTATTGGGGTTGCTGTTTTGATTTTCACTAACCTCATTCTTCTACCTATTATGCTGTCTTATGTGGGCGTTGGTGAAGAAGCAGCGCAGCGCAGTGTCGTCAATGATATTGATCCGACTAATGTAAAAAAGATACCTGCCTTATGGGTATTCTTAGATAAGTTCACTCAGCGTAAATGGGCAACGGGGGCTTTAGTTGCCGGAACTTTGCTTGCTGTTGGGTCATTCTCGTTAAGTACTCAGTTAAAAATAGGTGACCTTGATCAAGGCGCTCCTGAGTTACGTCAAGACAGTCGTTATAACCAAGACATTGCTTTTATGAACCAGCATTACGGCGCGTCTAGTGATGTTATGGCAATCATGGTTAAGACCCCTGATGGTGCATGCTCTCAGTACGATACGTTGAAAAAAATTGATGTTCTTGAGTGGCAATTACGACAGCTCCCTAGTGTGGAATCGACTAACTCTTTGGCTTTACTTTCTCGTCGTGTGCTGTCTGGTTTAAATGAAGGGAACCCCAAATGGTACGAGTTTTTACCAAATCAAAGTATGTTGAATTACATCACAGCAGGTGCGCCACGGGGGTTGTACAACAGCAGTTGTAATCTGTTGACACTTTATGTCTATTTGCAAGATCACAAAGCAGACACTTTAAGCAACATTGTTAATCATGTAGAAGCTTTTGCTAAAGATAATAATACCGATGATGTGCAGTTTTTATTGGCGGCGGGCAGCGCCGGTATTCAAGCGGCGACAAATATTTCCGTAAAAGCGGCTTGGTATCAAATGCTGTTCCTTGTCTATGGCGCTGTTGCTTTGCTTTCCCTAATTACTTTTCGGTCATTGAAGGCCGTTGTTGTCGCGTTACTTCCCTTGATGCTGACCTCCATTATGGTGGAGGCCTTGATGGTGCAATTGGGTATGGGGGTGAAAGTCGCCACCTTGCCTGTTATTGCTTTAGGGGTCGGTATTGGCATCGATTACGCTTTATACATTTTGTCCATTACTTTGGTCGGATTGCGCCAAGGTACTAGCCTGTCCCAGTCTTATCTAAGAGCACTCAATTTCACCGGTAAAGTCGTTATGTTAACCGGTGTCACCTTGTCTGTGGGAGTCATTACTTGGGTTGCCAGTCCGATTAAATTTCAGGCAGATATGGGTCTGTTACTAGCCTTTATGTTCATTTGGAACATGCTCGGAGCGTTGATTCTGTTGCCTGCTCTGGCGCATTTTTTACTCAAGCCAAAATTCGCGAACAGCAATGACTTCAACGAGGAGTGAGGAGGATGACGTTGACCGAGAACATGATTGCGCTTTGTCATATTGATGATCTTAAAGAAAGCGAAACAAAAGGCTTTTTAGAAAATGAGGCCGGGCAGGACTTGTTGTTCGTCGTGAAATTTAAAGGGGCATTTTATGGGTGGCGAAATGCGTGTCCTCATGTAAATGGTGCACCAATGGCGTGGCGCAAAGACGCTTATATGGATGCTAAAAAGCAACACATTGCTTGCCATGCACATGGTGCTTTGTTTGAAGCAGACACTGGCTTGTGTATTCAAGGGCCGTGCCTCGGTAAGGCATTAAATAAAATCCCTATCTATGTAGACCCGAATGGCATGATTTCCGTTTTACTAAAAGACATTAACTAATCGTACATATAACAAAAATAAGGAGTAATTAAATGGCTGCTGTAAATAAAGTATTGGTCATTGGTGGTGGTTTTTCTGGTATGGCTGCCGCCATAAAAATGCGTAGTCATGGCATTCAGGTTGATCTTGTTGAGATAGATCCAGAATGGTGTGAATTGGGAGCCGGTATCAGTATTAATGGCGCATCTATGCGTGCATTAGAAGATCTTGGTTTGTATGAACAAGTTGTTGAGCAAGGTTGTGTGACGGATGGTGTGTCCATTCACTTAGCTCATGGGCCTTTGGTTATGGAGCTACCAACACCGAGTCCTGTTGGTTCATCGGTGGGAGGCAGTGGCGGTATTTTTCGCCCAACTCTTGCGCGAATTATGTCTAATGCGACTGTTGAATCTGGTGTTGATGTTCGTTTGGGCTGCACCTACACCAATATGCAGCAGACAGACTCTACTATCACGGTAAGCTTCACGGATGGAAGTACCCGTGACTATGATCTTGTTGTCGGGGCGGATGGGGTTCATTCTAAAATTCGCAAAGAATTTTTCCCAGAAATTGCGGATCCTGAATACATAGGTCAAGGCGTGTGGCGTGCCATTATGCCGCGTCCAAAAGAAATTAACCGTGTCACTATGTGGATGTCAGACCATCTTAAATTGGGAGTGAATCCAGTGTCAGATACTCATATGTATATGTTCATTACGGAAGATCGTCCGACAAAAGAGCATATTGATAAAGCCACGTGGCCGAGTGTTTTTGCAGGTTTGATGGAGCATTTTCCTAATCCAATTATAGAAGCATTGATCCCATGTGCATTTAAAGAGGAAGCGAATATTGACTACCGCCCGTTGGCGAACTTGTTAGTTAAGACTCCTTGGAACAAGGGTCGCTTAGTGATGATTGGGGACACGATTGCCGCGACGACTCCCCACCTTGCTTCTGGCGCTGGAATCGGTATCGAAAGTGGCATTGTATTAGCGGATGAGTTGGCTGCTAACAATGATATCCAAGTAGCGCTTGATAAGTTTCATGAACGTCGTTGGGAGCGTTGCCGCATGGTGGTCGAAAATTCGGCTCGTTTATGTCATATCGAAATAAATGGTGGTGATAAAGCCGAACATTCAAAAATCATGGGGCAGTCATTAATGGCGTTAGCTGAGCCAATTTAACGCTTTGGTGGGCAGTGTGAAGCTTATGATCACTGCCTTTTTTAAAAGGTTTGTTTGTCCTCTTAGAGAGAGGTTTTATGAGTTTTCCTGATATTTACCGTGTAGTAACTGGTCATGATGAACAGGGCAATGCCATTATTTTAGAAAATGGCCCACTCAATACAGTGATGGATTTAGAGGCTGTTCCAGGTACTAGGTTTCATGAAGTTTGGAATACGAGCGAAACGCCCGCCCATATTACTTATACACAAGAAGATCCAACTCTCGGGCCAGTTGTATTACCACCAATGCAGTCTGGGACTAGAATTCGATTTGTCGATGTTCCACCTGATACTGAGGAATTTTTGACTCAGGGAAAAGACAAAATGAAAGCGATGTTTTCGACCGTTGGTGATGAAGGCGCTTCGACGGTAAAAGAAGATTCTCCTCATCCTCTGATGCATCGTACTGAGTCAGTGGACTACGGTATTGTGATTGAAGGTGAACTGACTTTGATTGTTGACAAAGATGAAGCCATTTTAAAACCAGGTAGTGTGGTTGTGCAGCGTGGTACGAATCATGCCTGGGCGAATCGGTCAGGAAAAATGTGTCGTGTGCTATTCATTTTAGTGGGTGGGCAGTATGACGAATGCTTGGCAGAGAGCTTATCTCAGTAAAGTATCATGCGATGAAACTCCTCACCTTCCCAAATAACATTTTGGTTTGTTTTTTGGCCCTTCTGCGAACTCATTATTAAGGACTGTCTAATGCATGTGTTAATCACGGGAGCAAACGGTTTTGTTGGTAAAGCACTAGCACATCATATTCTTTCTCAAGGGGGGATTGGAGAAAGTGAGGTTTCGCGTTTGACCTTGTTGGATCGTCAGTTTAATTGGGAACTCACGGAGAATTCATCGAATATATTGGTGGAGCAACATAGTGGTGATCTGGTAGATAAGCAATGGTTTAAAGATAAACTGGAGCGCTTCTCTCTCGATGTTATTTTTCATCTGGCCAGTATTCCCGGAGGTTTGGCGGAAAAAAATGATGAACTTGGCCGTCAAGTAAATATTGACGTGACGATGAGCTTACTTGAGATCTGTAAAGCACAAACAGAATCGCTAGGACTTAAACCGACATTGGTTTTTGCGAGTAGTATTGCGGTATTTGGCTCCATGCCAGAGTTGGTCACCGACGATACAGCATTGAAACCTCAAATGAGTTATGGTGCTCATAAAATTGTTGGAGAGGTAATGATTGATGACTTTAGTCGTCGTGGTTGGATTGATGGTCGATCTTTACGCTTACCTGGGGTCTTAGCTCGCCCTTCAGCAGAAACCGGACAAATGTCGGCTTTTCTAAGTGATATTATTCGCGAAGTGTCTCAAGGGCATGCTTTTGTTTGTCCAATGTCGGCTCAAGCAAAAACATGGTCATCATCCTTACCAAATATTGTTGAAAACCTTATTCACTGTGCTGTCGTTGAGGACACTCAATTAAACAAAGGGCGAACTTTTACCTTGCCAACGCTGTGTTTCAGTATGGAAGAAATGGTCGATGCTATTGGTTTGGTTTATAAGCAAAACGCGCGTGAGTTGGTTCGCTACGAGCCAAATTCAATAATAGAAAACTTGTTCGGACGTTTTCCACCACTGGAAACACCCTATGCGGATGAGTTGGGATTCAAACATGATGGGGATTTGAATAAGCTAGTAAAGCGAGCGTTATTAACATGAATGGGCTATATCAAGCATTTGATCACATTACTTTAACCAGAACACACAGCTTTTAGTAATGGGTCATCATCTTTAAGTGGATACCATGATGAGGCCGATGACTTTTTAGACGCTGTAAAGGATTGAGTAAAATCCGTTCTTGCTTCTTGAACACAATCGACAATCTGCGGAACACGCTTTGCCATGTGACGACGCTCAAAGAAATAGAGGTCCACTAGTACAAGATTTGGGTCTATCTTATTTGTTGCTGCGTTTGCTACATCGGCCGCAATAAAACGCATAGTTTGAGGAAAAACGTAGCTCCAAGGACGCCATGGGGCTTCTTCTTGAACGGTTTTTACCACCACCACGCCTTCTGGCAATAAACTGGCCTGATGGTCATACCAGTCATATTCGCCTTGGATTTGGAAACCGAGCATAGCACCGCCAGCAAACACAGGAACCAGCCATTTAGGTGCCGTTTGCTTGGTTATCTTTCTTAATAAGAGTGCAATACCCGCGCCGCCAAGGCCGGCAAAAACGGTAGCAATAAGTTCCCAAAACATAAACGCTCTCTTGTCAGATGTTGTGTGTTTTTATTATAGAGAAGTTGGGCCCTACAAAGAAGTAAGGCCCAACAGATAGAGGACGATTGCCTTAAACCTTAGTGGTCAACAGCGCCGCCTGCTCCTTGTGGGTAGCGAACGCTTTCAACAAGGTCTTGGATTTCTTTTGGTGGTGGCGTTGTCATAGAAGAAACAACAAATGCAACCACAAAGTTAATCACGGCACCAATGGCACCGAACGATAATGGTGAAATTCCGAATAACCAATTATCAGGGGTATTTGCCAAAGACGCTGTACCTGGGATAAAGAACCAGCCAAGGAAGAGGAAGATATAAACCAAGGTGGAAATTAATCCAGCTAACATACCAGCAACGGCTCCTGTGCTGTTTACGCGTTTCGAGAAAATACCCATCATCAGCGCGGGGAAGATAGACGCAGCGGCGATACCAAAGGCCAAGGCAACCACTTGAGCGGCGAATCCTGGTGGATTCATACCAAGGTAAGTGGCTACAGCAATGGCAACGAACATGGATACCCGAGCGACCTTCAATTCCCCTTTATCGCTGATATTGGGGTTGATCGATCCTTTGATTAAGTCATGGCTGATGGCTGAAGAAATGGCCAAGAGCAAACCCGCCGCCGTGGAAAGTGCAGCAGCAAGACCACCGGCCGCGATGAGTCCGATAACCCAACTTGGTAGGTTGGCAATTTCTGGGTTGGCTAACACCAGAATGTCGCGATTCACTACCAGTTCATTACCTTCCCAGCCACGCGCGGTTGCTTCGTCCTTAAAGGCGGGAACATCATTATAGAACTGCACGCGACCGTCACCGTTTTTGTCTTCAAACTTGATTAATCCAGTGGTTTCCCAAGTTTGAATCCAATCAGGACGTTCAGCATATTCAATAGGCTGTTCCGTAGGTCCAGAAGGATAGATAGTGGTCAATAGATTCAAGCGAGCCATAGAAGCAACCGCTGGTGCTGTTAGATAAAGCATTGCGATGAAAACAAGTGCCCAGCCAGCAGACCAACGTGCATCGGCTACTTTTGGTACAGTAAAGAAGCGAATAATAACGTGTGGTAACCCCGCTGTACCTATCATCAGAGACAGAGTAAACAGCACCATATTAAGTTTGTTTTCCACGTCGGCGGTATAATCTCTAAAGCCGAGTTCACGAACCACTTCATCGAGTTTTTGCAGTAATGGCATACCTGATTCAGTGTGTGTTGAGAACAGACCAATCGCAGGAATGAAAGTATCGGTCAGTTGTAGTGAGATAAACACCGCTGGGATGGTATAGGCAATGATTAACACAATGTATTGTGCCACCTGGGTATAAGTGATGCCTTTCATACCGCCCAATACAGCGTAAAAGAAAACCACTACGGCAGCGATCAGAAGTCCTGTGTTGTTATCGACTTCTAAGAAGCGAGAAAAGGCAACGCCCGCCCCCGTCATTTGTCCGATAACATAGGTCACCGAGGCAATGATCAAGCAGGCAACCGCCACAAGACGAGCTGTTTTACTGTAAAAGCGATCGCCAATAAAATCAGGCACAGTGAACTTACCAAATTTACGCAGGTAAGGAGCGAGTAGCATAGCCAGAAGCACATAGCCGCCAGTCCAGCCCATTAAGAAGGTGGAGTTAGCGTAGCCGCCAGCGGCGATCAAACCCGCCATTGAAATAAACGAGGCCGCAGACATCCAGTCTGCGGCGGTTGCCATACCATTGAGTACCGGATGAACGCCGCCACCGGCGACATAGAATTCTTTTGTTGAACCAGCGCGGGCCCAAAACGCAATACCGAAGTAAAGAGCAAAGGAACCGCCGACGAAAAGTAGGTTAACAGTAAACTGATCCATGCGACTTACTCCTGAAGGCCAAATTCTTCATCAAGTTTGTTCATTCTCCATGCGTAGAAGAAAGTCAAAATGATGAATACGAGGATAGAACCTTGCTGAGCGAACCAGAATCCTAAATCCGTTCCTCCGATATGAATGCCTGAGAGCATTGGGCGAAGAAGGATAGCACAGCCATAAGAGGCCAATGCCCAAACCACTAAACTGCCTAGTATCAGTCTGAGGTTTGCTTGCCAGTATTTTTCTGCATTGATGTTATGATCTGACACGGTAGATCTCCTTATAATTATTTTTATACGCCCCGTTAATTTAGCAGGCAGTGGTTTAATAAGAAGTCAGACTTTAGTCGCATAGTGTGTTTTTTGATCAGTTAATGCTTGTACGTGATTCTCGCAATGTTGTTATATAAAAGAGAGTAATTAGACGTGAATACCCAGATTAAACAAAAGATTCTTTCAGTTTGTGCGGAAAAAATTAGACAAAAGGGCGATGGGGTTCAAGTCTCATTCTACGCTTTTTTTGCCAATAAAAATGATGATCCTATGACTTTAACGGCTGTGGCTCGTTGGTGGATTGAAGAGAATCAATTAAATCACTTTGAAAAAGCGACCAAGATTTATGCCATGGTTTCTTCCATGGACGACCACGCCTTCCTATCTTCTAGTTTGATTGGTCCTTCCCAAGGGCTAAATCATCTCACGTTAAGTGTCAGTAACCTTGATGCTTCGCTGACGTTTTATTGTGATGTATTGGGCTTTACTGGGGAGGTACGTTGGAAAACAGGCGCCTATTTGTCTTATGGTGATTGTTGGCTATGCCTGTCATTAGGAACGCCTAAGCCTAGCCAAGATTATACGCATTTTGCTTTCAGTTTTAGTGCAGAAGCCATGTCTCATGTGCAGAAAAAAAGAGGCTTTTCAGCGGTCAGGCACTGGCAAGCGAACACCAGCGAAGGCGATTCTTTGTATATTGAAGACCCAGATGGGCATAAACTGGAGCTGCATTCTGGATCACTAGCAACGCGACTAAACTCATTGCAGGAAAATCCCTATGACGGTTTGGTGTGGCTAAATGAAAGCGATACCATAAGGTCTTTATAAAATGAATTTGCACAGACGATTAGTAGGAGTAAATGGATGATTCAAGCCATTTTTGTCGCCAAAAAATCCGCTCAGCCTCAGGTTGGCATTGATGCAGTAAAAGTAGATATGGGCAAAGGAATCGTAGGTGATCGCTATTATGGCAAAAAGGGTAGTGATGGTCCGAATATTACCTTTGTAGAGAGTGAAGAAATCGCCGCATTCAATGCGAATTTTGAGCAGAACATTAGCTTGTCTGATACGCGCCGTAACATTATTACGCAGGGTGTACGCTTAAATCAGTTAGTCGGACAAGAATTTTCTATTGGCGATGTGCGTTTTTATGGCGTGGAATTGTGTGAACCTTGTGCTTCACTGGGTAAGTCATTAGCGAATGACACCATTACGTCAGCACAAGTGGTTAGAGCTTGGTTACATCGTGGCGGGTTACGAGCCAATGTTTTGAGTACCGGTATTTTGCGTACTGGCATGCAATTTAACTTGATCCCAAGAAACAGCAAATAGTGTTTCTTGGGATCAAAGGGTAAGAAAGTTAAGCCAAGTCCGTTGCTAGAACAAAGCATTTAATATCGCTGAACTCGGTATTAAATGGTTGAGTTTGCGGTTGATAATTCCCTGCCAAGCAGTCTTTGACAGTGGCTTCCGCGGCTATTAAATAAGCCATTTTATCTTCTACTGGGCTTAGTTTTGTCTCCTTGATCGGTGCCGTCCACAATACGTCGTTGAGCGATTTAGGTGTTACCGATTGGCCTTGGAAGCGCCACAAATCGCTTTTTTGGTCATAAGCGTAGTAGGGCAATAAAGTCGTGCCATGTTTCGCGACAAAATCGATGGCGTCTAAAATAAAGGTGGCTTCTGCCTCATCTAAAAAATAGTTCAAATTGAAACGAACCCAACCAGGTTTGACTAGCTTTTCGCCTTTTTTCATCGCTTCTTGGATTCGTTCAGACTCCGCTTTACCAATGCCCAATAGTTGGTGTCCATAAGGGCCAGCGCAAGAGCAACCACCGCGAACTTGAATACCAAATAAATCGTTTAATAATGCGGTGATAAAACCGTGATGCAGATAGCCAATATCTGTTTTGATGCGAAACGCGGTAATGGACAAGCGTGCTGCTTGATGGTGCCCTAGTCGCTCAATTCTTGGGTGGTTCTGCCAACGCTGGTCGATCATTTGCACTAGCTGATGTTCACGCGCTTCGATGGCGTTTTCGCCAACGGTTTGTTTAAGTTGAAATACCAAACCGGCACGAATCGATTCGACAATACTGGGTGTACCGCCTTCTTCTCGGCGTTCACCAACGGGCAAAAATGTATGCTCTTCTGGAGTAACAAAAGATACTGTGCCACCACCAATCAGACTGGGTTTAGCGTTGTGAATAATGGCTTTTTTAACCACCAAAATCCCCGGAGTACCTGGGCCACCAATGAATTTATGAGTAGAGAAAAAGATCGCATCTTTCGCCAGATCGGAGGACGCATTTGGGTTCATGTTCAGTGCAACATAAGGCGCAGCTGCAGCAAAATCCCAAAAAGCCAACGCTTGGTAGCGATGGAGCAAGGCGGTAATGGCATCTTGATCGCACAAAATGCCTGTGACGTTGGACGCTGCGCTGAAACTACCGATAAGACGTTTCCCTTGTTTAGCCTGCAACTCTGTTTCTAAAGTGTTGAGACACACACCACCGTCTGTAGATTCGGCAATACGGATCACTTCAACGCCCAATTCTCGCCATGGTAATTCATTGGAATGGTGTTCATATGGACCAATGAAAACGCAGATTTCAGACTTCTCAGACGGACTCAATTGACGCAGGCCTAATTGGCTAATCAAGGTGTTAATCGCGCTGGTGGCACCGCTGCCACAAAATATAACTAGGTCGTCTTCACTGGCATTAACGGCTTGTCTGATTTGTTGACGTGCTTGTTCTCGAAAGGCGGTTGTTTGTTGGCCGGTGGCATTGGCTTCGGTGTGCGTGTTGGCATAAAGCGGTAAGACATGTTGACGAATGGCGTCTTCGATAAAGTCTAGACTACGGCCGGAGGCGGTGTAGTCAGCGTAAGTCAAAGTTCTTGTGCCAAAAGGTGTTTGTATTTGCGTGTCTTTACCAATAATGCCATCACGAATGCGGGCAAACAAAGCGTCTTTATCTAATGACGTATTGGTTTTTGGGGCGGTTATGTTCTCTGCGGCAGCAATGGACATGTTTCTTTCCTTTTTGGCTTGCCGCACGGAGAAATACTGTCGTCACTTTGATTGCATCGGATTGGGCAAGGGCAACTGAGTTGTCCACTTAATTTGCTCCATCGCGAAGTTTGAGGTGACGTCAGTTAATGCGGTGGCACTAATTAATCGTTTATAAAATTTGTCGTACGCTGGAATGTCTTTTACCAACACACGAAGTAAGTAATCGTATTCCCCAGCCATGCGATAAAACTCCACCACTTCAGGGAACTCGGCAACAACGTGGGCGAACTCTTCTGCCCAGTTTGCATCATGCTGATTGGTTTTCACTTGGACAAAGACGGATACGCCAAGCCCTAATTTATCAGCATCCAACAGAGCAACGTGGCGTTTAATAAACCCCGCATTTTCGAGCTTTTGAATTCGTCTCCAGCAAGGGGTTTTTGATAGGCCAACTTGCTGAGCCATCGATTCTGTGGAAATACTATCATCACTCTGAATTAAGGCAAGTAGTTGCAAATCTATCTCATCTAAGTACATTTTGATCTCTTTTTTAATGTTTTTTTAGATTTTTATTTCTTATTGTGGTGTTTTTTTTAGCTTGCTGCAACTTGGTTTCTTAACTCTGCTCAATAAGGGAATTTGGTTTTCTTAATCGAAGAGAAAAAAACGTAAAAAAATGAATTTTTTTAAATAAGAATACCGAGTATTTGTACAAAATGGCTTTTCACGAGGGGTTGAGTCACGGTTTTTTTATTTGTCTGTGGCCCTTCTTAAAAATGTACCTACCTGAAATAAAAGAAATGTTATATCATAACGTTTTGGTTTGGGGAGGGATTTATGAACAATGTGAAAAGCAAATTACCCGTTACTGTGTTATCGGGTTTTTTAGGGGCGGGTAAAACCACCGTATTAAGTCATATATTGAATAATCGAGACGGTTTGAAAGTGGCGGTTATTGTGAACGATATGAGTGAAATCAATATCGATGCCGCGACGATACAGCAAGATGTGTCGCTTAATCGCAGCGAAGAAAAGCTGGTGGAAATGAGCAATGGTTGTATCTGCTGCACCTTACGCGAAGATTTGCTTATTGAGGTACGAAAGCTAGCGGAAGACAATCGTTTTGATTACTTGGTCATTGAGTCTACTGGCATTTCCGAACCATTGCCTGTGGCCGAGACATTCACTTTTGCCGATGAAGATGGGATCAGTCTTTCGGATATTGCTCGTCTAGATACCATGGTGACCGTGGTTGATGCGGTTAATTTCATGAAAGATTACGATGAAGCCATGTCTCTCCAAGAAAAAGGGGAATCTCTGGGCGAAGAGGATGAGCGCAGTGTGGCGGACTTGTTAATTGATCAAGTCGAATTTGCTGACATCATTTTGGTCAGCAAAACCGATCTAGTCAGTGCGACGGAATTAAAAAAGTTAGAGTCCATTCTACGAAGCTTTAATACAGAAGCTGATATTGTTCCTATTCAGCAGGGGCAAATTGAGCCAAAACGTTTATTAGGAACCCATAAATTTAGCTTCGAAAAAGCTCAGCAAGCGGCAGGTTGGCTAAAAGAAATGCGTGGCGAGCATGTACCTGAAACGGAAGAGTATGGCATTGGCAGTTTTTCTTATTTAGCACGTCGACCTTTTCACCCTCAGCGCTTCTTTGACTTTCTTCATAGTACTGAAGCGTATGGCAAACTGCTGCGTTCAAAAGGCTACTTTTGGTTAGCGACTCGTCCTGAATTTGCTGGTCAATGGAGTCAGGCTGGTGGCATTGCTCATTATGGTTTTGCAGGGATGTTTTGGAAAGCGGTTCCTAAAGATCGATGGCCACAAGACCCTGAATACCTAGCGTCGATAGAAAGCCAGTGGGTGGAGCCCTTTGGTGACATGCGCCAAGAACTGGTTTTTATCGGACAAAATCTGAAAAAAGAAGCGGTAATTGAGGCACTGGATGAGTGTTTGTTAAGTGATGAAGAATTGCTAGCAGGTAAAGCATCGTGGGCAAAACTGCCAGATCCGTTTCCTGAATGGTCTGAAGTGGCTTAAGAGCCGTCTTCAAATGAAACAAAGGCATTTAATCAAATGCCTTTGTTTCTCTTTTATTTTCTATTTTTCTTCCCCAGTCTTCACGGGCTCTAATACCTCTGTCGTTTTGTTCTTAAAGCGAGCCATCAGTAAGTGAACGTCTTCTTTAATCATCAAGAGAACAGGGATCAAAATCAGTGTAATAAGGGTCGCGAAAAGGATGCCATAACCCAAAGAAACGGCAGCAGGAATCAGAGCTTGTGCCTGTCTTGAGGTTTCCCACAAGATTGGCATCAGTCCGGCGAACGTGGTGAAAGAGGTCAATAACACGGCTCGTAGGCGACTTTGACAAGCTTGGCGGATCGCGAGTTTTACGTGCACTGTGTCTTTGCGAATGTCATTAAATCGTGAGACAAGCAGTAAACTATCATTCACCACAACACCACTTAGTGCCAAGATACCATTGAGAGAAAAAATGCTTAAAGCGAGGTCGTTCATCCAGTGCCCTAATAACGCCCCAATAATGCCGAACGGAATCGCCATCATGATGATAATGGGTTGGCTGTAGGATTTAAGCGGAATCGCCAAAAGGGCATAAATGATAAGTAGCGCGAGCATGAACATCTTCGCCAGCGAGGACTCTGTTTCCGCTTGTTCTTCTGCTTCGCCAGAAAAATTAAAATTCACGCTAGAGAATTGCTTTTGCAGGTTTGGCATCACGGCACTTTGCAAGTACTCAACGACTTCTGTTGAGGACATGACGTCTTTGTCTACTTCGGCCGATAAGTAATAGGAACGCTTGCCATCAATGCGGATGATGTCAGTTTGAACTTCGGTTTTGCTTAGGCTAGCGACCGTTGAAAGCGGTATTCTTTTGCCATTTTCTAAGGTGATTTTGGTGTCCATCACAGCGGCGGGAGATTCCTGCTGATCTTTCGGGAAACCTAAGCGAACTTCCATTTCATCATTGTCTCGCTGGTATTTTTGCACCACAGTACCATCGAAATTCAAAGCAATTTGGCTGGCTAGCTCTTTGGTGTTTAGCCCTAATAATCGTCCTTGCTCTGTCAGCTCTAGGGATAAACGAGCCTCAGGCGGTGTATCAAACTTTTCTACGCCCGTTACCGCAGGCACAGCATTTAATTTTTCGATAAAGGTTTCCATGGCACCATTCAGGGCACTGGAATCACTGCTGGTGAGTTCAACATACAGGGCGTCTACGGTATCTTGCCCATAACGAATTCGCAGACTTTTCACACCTTCTACATGTGCCGAAATCTCTTGCCATTTACTGGTGAATTGTCTGGAGTTGTAATAAGGGGAACCACTCATGAGTTCGACACGGAAATTACCGCCTTGATCACCATTCGATGACGTCTGTATGTGCTTAATGCCCGTTGCTTTTGATGGGGTATCCGCAGGGATTTTGCCACTTTTCTTGGCTTGCTCAATCAGTATTTTATCCGCTTGATACGCTTTCTGCTCGATGGCTAATAGCGCTTTTTGTGTTTCACCATAGCTACTATCACTTTGCATGGTCAGTGTGGTTCGAACGGAATCACCCGGAATACGCGGAAAAAAGCTCATGCGAATGTCACCAGTGAAAGGCATGGACATCACCAGAGCAAACAAAGTAATGAAAACAACGCACATGGCATAGCGCTGTTTTAAAGCAAAATCGATAGCAGGGCGGTAGAGCTTTTCGCTAAAGAATTGCAGTCCCTTGTCTGCACCCGCTTGAACCACTCCCCAAGAAGAGGAGAGTATATTGTTGGGTTTGGTTTTGCGGGTGTTTAAATGCGATAAATGGGCAGGCAAAATGATTTTTGATTCAATGACCGAAAGCACCAAGCAAATGGCGACCACAATAGCGAATTGCGAGTAAATTTGGCCGAGTCGACCATCAATATTTGATAATGCCCAAAACGCCGCCACTGTGGTGAATACACCAAATAAGGTTGGTACAGCCACTTCCATTGTACCTTTGATGGTATTGCCTAATGTGTCGCCATCTCTGGCTCGGGTGGTGTAAATACTTTCACCCACCACCACGGCATCATCGACTACAATCCCCAGCGCCAGAATGAAACCAAAGGTGGTGATCATGTTTAAGGTGAGATCGATGCTGCTGGTGCCCATGGCAAAAATAGTGCCGAAGAAGATGAAAGGCAGGCCCATGGCAACCCAAAAAGCCACGGTAACATTGAGAAAAATGGCCAATAACACGAATACTAATAACACCCCCGTGAGGGCATTTTTAACCATAAGCTCTAAACGCTGATTAATGGATTCGCTGCGATCGTTCCAAGTGGCGAGTTGTACTTGCGAAGGCAATCGGTCGCTTGCTTGCCATTTATTCACCACTCTTTTGGTCGCTTCGACAGTATTTATAATGTCGTCATTGCCCGTGGTATTCACTCGAATGGATAGACTGTCTTTTTGGTTAAAGCGTGACAGTACAAATTTGTCATCATCAAAGGCGTCACGAATCGTTGCGATGTCACCAAGCTTGATATTGCCGCCTGTGGCGTTGGTTTTAACGATAATATGGCTAAATTGTTGTTTGAAATAAGCTTGCTCTGCGGCGCTAATTTTTAGATAGACATCTTTGTTGCTTAAGGCCGCTACCCGTGAAGAGGATGATTCGGCAGAAATAGCACTACTAATATCGCTTAAGCTTAAATCGTAAGCTTCGAGTTTGTTTTTATCGACATCAATCAGCATAGCTGGTTCTAATGTGCCAGAAATCCCGACTGAATTGATGTTTTCATCGCTGAGTAGGTCGGTTTTTAATTCGTTTGCCAGTTTCTGTAAGGTGCGTCTATCTGCATCGCCGTAGAGTTGAATGATGATGGCCAGTTCGGACCGTGTGTCTTTTGTTATAACCGGACGATCAGCTTCACTGGGGAATGAGTTTATTTCGCCAATTTTATCTTTGATATCGGAAAACACATTATCAAGCACATAGTCATCTTTGACTTCAATGCTCACCTCAGCACCTGTGGCAGAAGACTGAGACATAACATTTTTGATGCCTTCTACGCCTTGAAGCTTTTGTTCAATGGGAATGGCAATGCCTTCTTCGCTTTCTTTAGCCGAGCCACTGTCATAGCTTACGCGAATATCGATGCCATTAGGTGGTAATGTCGGGAAGCTTTTTTTATTGAGCGACCCCATGTTGATGACACCGAGAGAAATAACAAGCAGCATCAGTAGGTTGGCGGCGACAGGGTTGCCAGCAAACCAGGGAATAATACCTTTTGGTTGATCAAGTGGGTTCATTATTTCGACGGCTCAGACGGATTAACAAGGGTGTTTTTTAGGTAGCTACTAAAGGGCTTTCTGACAACTTGATATGAGCGACCTCGTAGCTTTTCCGGTACTAAAACATAGATAAATGTTGCGTCCACGAAGAGTGGTGTGGTGTCGAAAGCATCTAAACGACTCTGATCGTTGACATACCATATTTCACTGGTTTGGCTTAGTGCTGTACTGGGAAGCTTCCAGAGGTGTTCAATGGCTTTGCCTTCTAGCTGAACGGTAAGAAAGGCTCCAGGTAATAAAGGCGGAGTTTGATCTAATGGGGCATCAATGCCGACCACTAGGCTACGCATTCTGGTGGTCGTGTCTATATGTTGATCAATACCAATGATATGACCTTGCCAATGGTCATTCGATTCAATGCTATTGACACGTACTGGTGTTTTACGCTTAAGAAGTGTTTTCATGTCGGGCAATTTTTGCCAATCCGTGCTGGCCAAATTAATGGTGATTTCTGCCCGATCTGTACTGTACAAAGTCGCCACTTCACCACCTGAGCTTAAATAAGAACCCGGAGCAATAGCTCTGCTGATGACGAGAGCATCAAATGGCGCAAGGATTTGTGTGTGCTTGAGGTTGTCTTGTGCTTCTAAAAGAGCGGCTTTTGCAGAGTCGACTTCAGCCTGAGCGCTGGCCAGTTGTGGAACGCGCAATACTAAGTCTGAGTCTGGATCCCCTTTGAATCCCGCCGCTTTCCATTCAGAGCGTGCTTGATCCCCTTGGCGTTTTTCTTCTTTAAGCGCTAACTCTGCACTTGCTAGCGCCTTTTTCGCATTGGCGACCGCACTGTTCAGTTCTTTGTTTGTTAAGCGAACCAAGACATCCCCTTTTTTGACGCGCTGACCAGCTTCGAGCTCATCTGATACCTTGACGACTTCGCCACTGACTTTGCTGTTTAGGGTCAGTTGATATCTTGGTTTTGCAATACCTGATGCCTGAATGGTGGCTTGATGGCTGGCCGCGGTGACGGTAACTACACTGACTTCTAATGCTTCTTCTTTCTTCTCTGGCAATGGTTTACCCAAATGAAACGCTTTTTGGTTTAGGGCATTATCGATATAAAAATACACCGCGACGGCGATCAGCAGTGAAAAAATAAGCAGTATCCATTGGGAAGAGGGTTTCATAATGATTTAACTCCAAGGCCTAATGCCATGCCTAAGGTGATTCGATTCGATAAGTGCTTAAAAATAAGTTCATCAAGCTGCGCTTGTAGATCAAAGGTGGTTTTTTGCGCGGCAATGAGGTCACTTAACTCAACAAGCCCGCTGCGGTATTTCTTCTCGTACTGGGCGAGATTGCTGCGTGAGCTGGAAAGCGCTTCTCTTATGTGCCTGACTTGCTGTTGCAGTACTTTTTCTTGGCCAAGGGCATTTTCTACTTCATTGACGGCTGTTAATAAGGTATCTCGGTAGGCTTGATACGCTTTGGCGGTATTCAGTTTTGCTATTTCTCTTTCTGCTTTCAGTTTGCCACCTTGATACAGAGGTTGAGTAAGTTGTGCCATTAATGACCAAACCGGAGAGGTGAAGAGCGCCACCCGAGGTGAGTCGGCAGATTGACTAAGAGCCGCACTCAAACTGATTGATGGCAGCATGTTTTTATAGGCAACGCTGGTTTTAAGATCGGCTGCTTCAATGGCAAGGTACGCCGATTTTAAGTCTGGCCGTCTTTGTAAGCTTTGGCTAGGCAGCTCACTTAAGGTCAAGCTGACTTTTGGGTAATCGCTATTGGGGGCAATGTCCAATGGCTGGGTACTGCCAATCAACTTTTGTAATTCTCGCTTGGTAATTTCTAAGTTTTCTTGTAGTTCAACTAGATTCGCTCTTGATTGCGATGTTGAGGTACGAGCCTCATCCATTTTTTCAAGGTTATCGAGCCCGTTTTTAAAGCGTTTGATGATGCGTTCTTCATTGGTCTCAAGCAGTTGAAGACGCTGCTTTTCGATTTCAATGGCATGTTGTTTGGCCGTTAGTTCTAACCAAGTTTTCATAACATTGGCAACCAAGGTGTCTCGACTGGCTTGGTAGAGCGCTTCATCGCTTGCTAACGTCTTACTAGCGGACGCTTCTGTTTTTGCCAATTTGCCCCAGACATCGAGCTGCCAGCTAACGCTAATATCGGCGCTGTAGCGGGTGTCAGAATCTTTGGGCTTGCTGGCTGAAAGGTTGCCATTGATGGAAGGCAGTTGGTCGGCATGAGCGCCTTTCAGTTCCCATAGACTGGACTGCAAGGTCAGTAAGGTACTTTGCAAGCTTGGGTTGGATTCGAGTGCTTGCTGAATGAACTGATCTAGCTCGGGAGCGTGAATGAGGTCGGTTAAATAGCTAGCCGGGGCGACGTCATCAAGAGAGCTCCATTGCGAAGCCTTATTGTGGCTAGCCGTCTTTAACTCTTGTTGCGCAAGCTCGGCAAAATTTTCTCGTTGATGGTTGCTACTGCACGCAGCGAGACTAAGCCCAATAAAAAGGAGCCCTAAATAGCGAAAAGGCCGGTACTGCATTCATGAAGTCCTAGTAAAATGTTTGTTAAGACGGGTTAGGTCTCTTTTCCATTGTTGATCAATAAATGTAGGCGTTATTGTGACCTGATTATTATGTCACTCGTTAGTGTTTTTAACTTTCTTTTCGTTTATTTACATAACGGGCTTATTTATTAGCTTGCCTTTAAGTGACTCATGTTTTGTGTGTTTTGTTCCCTGAATTTTTTAAGAATGTTAGCGAGGGTTTTGATTGCCCACTCACGTTTCTCCATGCTTTGCTCGCTAAAATTCAGACGAAAGCAATTGCGGTATTTTCCTGTTGCGGAAAACAAAGGACCCGGCGCAAATCCAACCCCTTCCTCACGACATTTCTCCACTAGCTTCATGCTATCGATACTGGGGTTGAGTTCGACCCACAAAATGAAACTGCCAGCTGGATAACTAACACGAGTGTCACTTGGAAAATAAGTCTTGATGATACTTAGAAGGTGATCTCTCTGTTGCTCATAGTTTTGCCTCATTAGACGAATGTGTTTCGAATAGCCACCTAGACGGATGAATTTAGCGATAGCAAGCTGAGGAAATACCGGACACATGGAGCTGCTGACGTATTTGATGTGGGTGACTTTATCACGATAGCGTCCAGGAGCGATCCAGCCCACACGCATTCCCGGTGCGATGGTTTTGGAAAATGATGAGCAGAGTAGAACTCGGCCGTCAGTATCAAACGATTTTATGCTTTTGGGGCGAGGGAATTGGTAAGAAATATCACCGTAGATATCGTCTTCTATGATGGCAATATCATAACTTTGGGCAAGTCGATACAACTGCTCTTTTTTGTCTTCCGGCATGGTGTAACCCATTGGGTTGTTACAGGTGGGGGTGACAAAAATAGCTTTTATGGGCCATTGATCAAGAGCCAATTCTAAGGCTTCAAGACTGATACCTGTTTCAGGGTGGGTGGGGATCTCCATCGCTTTAAGGTTGGCGGCTTTGATCGCCTGCATAGAACCGTAAAAGCTTGGGGATTCAATCGCAATAATATCGCCTGGTTGGGTTACTGCGCGTAAACAAACAGAAAGCGCTTCTTGGCAGCCAGAAGTTACCACTAAATCATCAGGGTGTAATTGACAGCCTGATGCCACAGCGAGCCGGCAAAGCTGTGTTCGCAGCTCTTCTGAACCTCGAATGTCAGCGTAACCCAGCCCGAGTTCAGGTTTTTGCTTGGAAAGTTCAGACAAGGTTTTTAATAAGGGTTTTAGTGTTGTGGCTTGCATATCAGGCATGGCGTGTTGTAACTGAACCCCCTTATTACCACTGCGATTCATCAGCATGTTCAGTACTTCCTCCCATTGAGAGACTTCTAAAGGACGCTGTGGTGGTCTTGAAATGCTGGGTAGGTTGTCTTTTTTCCGAGAACAAGCGAAATAACCAGATTTTGGTTTGGCTTCAACAAGGCCCTCTTGCTCCAGCTGTCGGTAAGCTTCTTGGACCGTGGAAATACTCACACCATGTTCTTGGGCTAGTTGACGGACAGAGGGCAGTTTTTCTCCCGGCTTATAAAAGTCATGTTGTATGTGCTCACGCAGGCGATTGGCTAGTTTTTGATAAAGTGTCATTCGTTTCCCCTTACTGTCCATTTCTCTGTCTGTATTGATTATAGGATGGAAAACTATCAGAAGTGACCATACAGATTTGGCATAACTTAGCCATACAGTCGAGAAAAAGGGTATTCTGTATGATTTATTTCGTCACTTTCTGAATCTGTATTGTATTTCTGTCTTCTTTTAAAGTGTTTATTCATACACAAAGCATTTTTTATCACTTAATTGGCACGCTTTAAAAGGAGAATATTATGTTAATCATCAGCTTGCTCGTTGGTCTTCAGCAAAGTGTTACACGCTTTGCAACACGTAGAGCGTTGGCAAAATTAACACCGCAACAAATGTTGGATATTGGTATGACAGAAGAGCGCAGACGCGAGGAATTGTCGCAAGCTAATCTGTTTGGGTGGGCACGTGATTTGATGTTACTTATGAGAAACAGCGGTAGGTCGTTATGATGGATGCCTCTTTTTTCTTAGCGCTAGCTATGTTTGCCTTTGTGACCTCAGTGACCTCAGTGACCTCAGTGACCTCAGTGACCTCAGTGACCTCAGTGACACCAGGGCCTAATAATATTATGTTATTGGCATCGGGTGCACAGTTTGGCTACCGTAAAACCTTACCCCATATGTTTGGTATTGTGTTTGGGATATCTAGCCTTTTGCTGTCTACCTTACTGGGTCTTGGTGCATTATTTACTCTTTATCCGCCGTTATACCAAGTCTTGGAGTGGGTGGGCTGTGCTTATTTGTTGTGGTTAGCATGGAAGATCGGCAGTGCACCAGTAGGCAATTTAGACACTCAAAAAGCACCTTTGTCGCCGATGCGTTGGTGGCAAGCCTTGCTGTTTCAATATGTGAATCCGAAAGCATGGATGATGGCCGTAGGCTGTGTCAGTACCTTTGCTATGGCTGGTGATTTGTACACTCAGTCTGGTTTTTGGATCATGGTATTATTTGCTGTGATGGGATTTCCTGCTATTTCAATTTGGGCATGGGCTGGTGTGAGTATTCGTCATTGGTTAACAGATCAGAAGCGTCAACGACTCTTTAATCTTTGTATGGGGTTGGCTACGGCATCGACCTTATTATTGATTATTGGTCATTAAATGCTAATAAAGGAAAATTGCTGTGACAGATGAACTAGATAAGAGCAAAAGTGAGTGGAGTATTTATATGATAAAAACTCGCTTGAATACGCTTTATACTGGTATCAGCACCGATGTTGAGCGCCGTTTTAAAGAGCACTCTGGTGGAAGTAAGCGAGGGGCTCGTTATTTGAAGGGGAAAGGGCCTCTTGAATTAGTTTGGCACCAGACCGTAGGCTCAAAGAGCGATGCATTAGTTCTGGAATATAAGGTAAAAAAGTTGAGCCGCCAGCAAAAACTCAGTCTTATAACCGGAGCATTAGATTTAGCATTATTAAGTCAGTGATGATGGCGTAAAAAGCGATGTTATAAGTCGCAATATAAGCTTGTCTTTCCCGTCGATCATTCGTAGCATGTCGTATATTCCGTGATGATTATCACTAGGGGGCAAGAAGCTATGATCAGTCATTTTGACCACATTGTTTTGACGGTGGCAAATATCGACAAAGCCGTGTCTTTTTATGAAACCGTGCTAAAAATGGAACCCATTACGTTTGCTAATGGTCGTAAAGCTCTTCGCTTTGGTCAGCAAAAGATTAACCTTCAATTATTAGGACAAGAACTGCGTAATCATGCAATGGAAGGTTCTGGCGATTTATGCCTAATTACCACTTGGACCATGGAGGACGTCATTGAGCACCTTAAAAGTTGTAAGGTGAATATTCTCGAAGGCCCTGTGACCAAGTCTGGAGCACTGGGGCCAATCCAATCCGTGTATTTCAATGACCCTGATAATAACCTCATTGAAGTAAGCGTCTACGAAGAAAATGCCTCTAACAGTGAGTTAGAAGCTGACTAACCGCTTCTAAAACGGATAAATAACGCCGTTCTTCGTAAACCCCAAACCCATTTAGTTGCCTGGCTTTTATTTTGGTCAAAATAGGTTGCGTTAAACCCGTTAAATAGCGTGTTACCAAGACAGCTGAGAGTGGTGTGGTTGGGCTCTTGCTACTAAGATGCTGTGCGAATTCTTGAACATATTCTGCTAAACCTTGCCAATTTTCCTGACTGCTATCCTCATTTACTGTTTGAGTAAACGTCAGTACGTTACCACGACATACTGAGCAATGACCGCAGTTCTCTGGTGATTGTTGATCCCCAAAATAGCGCGCTAAGTTATGATTTAAACAGCGATCTAACTGGAAGAAGCGAATCATGGTGGCGATTCGTTCTACTTCGGCTGTTTGTTTTTCTTCTACATATTGATGCAGTTGCTCAGCTAATACTTGGTGATGAAAGTGCTCTGGGTGGACTTGATAGACTTCAGTTAAGCCTTTGCTTTCTAGTGTTAGTACATTGTGATCAGCCGCGAACTCTAAGACTTGTAACACGTCTCCGCGTGATAACCCCGCTTCGTTGAACAGCTTGTCAAAGTCAGGTGTGCCCCAGATTTTCTTATATTGAATGCCTTTAAGAATCGCGTGGTATGCGGCTTGCCATTCGCTCGGCACTTGGCTCGCAAAAGCGTTTCTATCGCCTTCCCATTTGATTTTAACATCCGCGTAATAACTGTATTTGGGAGTGATAGCGTCTAATAACTCCAGCTGTACCAATAGCGTTTTTAATGGCAAAGTGCGAATGTTGGTGAGGTTGGAAAGCCCGTAAAGTTGCGTTTCCCATTCGTTGCCAAGGGTTTCTTCTGTGATAGTGCGAAGCAAACACTCTATGTCCTGTGGCTCTGGCGTGTCCCCATAAACAAAGTTTTCTAGAGTACTTAGGCCTTCAAGGTTAGCGAGTAAAACGCAGCGGCTTGGTTGATTATCTCGTCCAGCGCGGCCAATTTCTTGGCTGTAGTTTTCTATGGATTTGGGTAGATCAAAGTGTACGACTAAACGAATATCAGACTTATCGATTCCCATACCAAAGGCTATTGTTGCGACGATAATGCGAGTTTTGCTAGCCATGAAATCGGCTTGGATGGCACTTCGGACATCACTGTTTAACCCTGCATGATAGGCAACAGCAGAGTGGCCACTTGCTTGCAATGCTTGGGCAATTTCCTCGGCTGTTTTCTGCTGAGTCACATAAACGATACTGGCACCTTGGGTTTCGCCCAATATCTTGTTCAACGCACTGAGCTTTTCATGACGCTGAACAGGGATCAAATCAATATCTAGGTTGGCTCGATAAAACCCCGTTTGCACGATATGTTCAGGGTAAATGGCAAATTTTTGTGCCATGTCGCGTTGTACTCGACGGGTGGCTGTGGCGGTTAACAGCAATACTAATGGAATAGCCAGTTCTTGCTGGTAAAAGGGCAGTTTCAAATAGTCGGGCCTAAAATTATGACCCCATTCGGAAATACAATGAGCTTCGTCGACCACTAACATAGAGATTGGGACGCGTTTGATAAAGCGTCGAAAGCGTTCATTTTTAAAGCGCTCAACCGAGATCATTAAGATCTTAATATCACCATTTTGTACGCCAGACATGACGGCTTGGCTTTCATCTTTACTCTGGCTGGAATCTAAACACGCCGCGGGAATGCCTTTTGCGGTTAGAAATGCCAACTGATCGTGCATCAACGCAATTAATGGCGATATGACGAGGGTTAAATTTGGTAACTGAGTCGCAGTGAATTGGTAACATAACGATTTACCCGAGCCTGTTGGGAAAACTGCCAGTGAGGACTGGCCGGATAACAGCTGTTCAATGGTTTGTTTTTGACCTTCACGAAATTCACTGAAACCAAATAGGGAATGAAGCGAGTGCTCTAATGATGATGTCTCTATCGATGTCATCGTGAAATTTGTCCCCATTCCAATTCGCAGTTCTTCAACTCGTTTAAGTGGTTAAGCCAATAATCTTCACTGCCAAACCAAGCAAAGGCTTTGGTAAATGCTGGGTCATGCCAACGGCTTTGTAGCCATGCGGCATAATTAATAACGCGTACACACTTGAAGACATCAACCAAATCCAACTCACGGTTTTCAAAAGGCAAGTAAGCTTCGTAGCCTTCGATGATTTCGCTTAGTTGCTGTCTAGGGTTTTCTGTCTGGGTAATATGCAGCCACAAATCTTGTACTGCTACACCATTCTGGCAATCATCAAAATCCAGCAAGTGAAATTGCCCATTGTGTAGCATCAAGTTACTGCGATGGCTGTCCCCATGAATAGGGCGCAGTTGTGAGGGCCAATAGCGCTTGATACTGGCCTCACATTTATCTCTCAGTATTTGGATTTGTTTCTTGTAGGTGGCTTTGAGTTTTTCGGGCAGTTGCAAGTCGTTTGCCAGCTCAGTTTGTCCAAATAATGTATGTCCAGACAAAATGAGATTGGCGGCTTCGTCCATTTGTGACAAAGGGCTGACGTTAATGCGTTTTTCAAATGGTGTGGTAGATAGGTTTTGGTGAAGCTGGCCAATGAGTTCGCCAATTTGATACAGCTGGTCGAGGTTGTCCGCTTCTGGGTGCTGTCCTACTAATCTTGGTGACAAGCAAAAAAACATCTCGTTATGTCGAAACAAGGTTTCACCATTGAAGGTTAATGGGGCAACAACGGGAACACCAGCTTCTTCAAGCTTTGCTAGAGTTTGGTGTTCTTCACGAATTTGCGCTTCGTTCCAGCGTTCAGGGCGGTAAAACTTGGCGATAACGGGCGTTCCGTCTTCAATACCAATTTGATAAACCCGGTTTTCGTAACTGTTCAATGGGTATATGCGAGAGTCACTCCATAAACCCGTGGACTCCACAGCATCTAAAATGACATCAGGAAGAAGAGATGAAAAAGAGTGAGTAGCCGACATAATGGATGCTCTGATTGTCAATAATAAAAAGGGTAGGGTGTGAGTTCGTCACACCAAGATAAATATGTGGGTGACCATAACGATGTGAAGGGATTATAGCAAGCCGAGGCGTTTTTTCAGTGTATAAGTTTGAGCTTCAGTTAATTGGGTTGCTTCTCCAGATTTCATTAGTTGTTGCCATTGCATCCAAGATCTAATGGCCTCAGATTTATTTTTATTGGCTAAGTAATGCTGTATTTCAACTCGATAAGAGTTCGACATTGCTATGGGGTTGGTTTTCCCAAAAGAGCGAAGGCGATAAAGAATACGTTTAAATTTGTCGTTAATTTTTATGTTGTCTGGTTCAATTATTAGCAAGTTTGTTAAGCACTTTAAGTAGTCGTAATAGTAATCAACTTTTTCATGGCTGGTTTCTCGAGTTAATCGAATCAGTCGAGCGTAAGCATGCTCTGCTGTTGTCCAGTCTTTCATGTGCATACTTAACTGTGCCAATTTAAGTACGCGATCAGAAGAGCGTGGAGATGCTTTTAGAACATCTAGTATTGTTGCTTGAGCCTCTTCAAGGTTCCCCAAGTCTTCATAAGCGTCGGCAAGTAAATCATAGGCCGATAAAAAGTGACGGCTTAAATCAATAGTGTGCTCCAGTTTCTTTATGGCAGCCACGACTGTCCCAAGTTTTAACTCACACAATGCAATACCAAAGTGTGCCCATGCGAGTTTTTCGTTTTTTTGTATTATGCGTGCATAGTGAGCTTTTGCGTCTTTGTATTTACCACGAGCGTATAAAGATTCACCGATTGTTTTTAAACATAAGTTTGCAAAGTGCGGATATTGCTTCATGACGGCTTTAGAGAGCACTTCCATTTTTTCATAATCGTTTTCTTTTCGAGCATTGTTTATTTCTTCAAAGACTTTTTTTTGTTTTTTGACGCGCTCAAAACGTCGAAAAAAAGCGTTAGGAGGGAAAGGCTTAACGAGGTAACTATCTGGTTGAAATTCTAAGGCGCTGACTACCCTTTCATAGGATGTATCGGCGGTAATCATAATAAAAATATTTGAGTAGTCTTGCGAGTAGGTTTTGCGTGAGGCTTCGAGTATTTGCTGACCATCAACACTGCCACCAAGATTGTAATCAGATAGCACGACATCATACTGTGTTTCTAAAATCCTCTTAAGAGCCGATTGACCAGAAGATTCTACATCGACATTGGTATAGCCCATGGAGGTAACTAAAGATTTTAGCATCGAACGCATTTCACCGAGATCTTCGATGATCAAAACACGTTTTTTACTTAAGTTACTAAACTCTTGTTGAGTATCGTTTGTAGCTTCAACACCAAGAGTGATTGCATCTGTCAAAGTAAGACCATCTCAAATACGGCTAATGATTGTGCATTTATAACATGGAAATATTTTAAAAAGTGAAAGGAATCGTTATTTATGGTTAAGGAAGATGTGAACAAGTTCTTTTGCCTCAGTATGTGGATAAAAGCCTGTTATTAGAGGTGAGTGGCGAATGTGAATGGTGGTTCTATTTTTTGAGGTGCTCAACAAAGAACACAGGCTTTTAGAGTAGGCCTGCGAGGCTTTCAGAGTCTCGCCTTATTTGACGATTTCTCTGAAAGATTGAGGTTTAGTCGACTGATCCACATCTTCCTTCGCGTTTTATTAAGTGAAAACTAAAGAAGACCTAATTTTTTCTTAATAGTTATTTCTTGAGCATTTGAGATAGGGGATGCTCTTCCAGACTCAATGAGATGTTTCCATTGTTTCCACGATTTTATGGCGTCCCCAAGTCGATCTCTATATAAATGTTGTTGTACTTCGACACGGAATGAATTGGTCACGACAATAGGCTTGTCTTTGCCTAAAATACGTAACCGAAATAATGAGCGCTTTATTTTTTCAGTATTTTTTATGTCGTGTTCTTGGTGTTGTATCATGGATGTTAAGCATTTGAGATGATCGTAATAGAATTCGACTTTTTCTTGATTCGTCTCTTTAGTTAAACGGATGATACGAGAGTAGGCTTGTTCAGCTGTTTTCCAGTCTTTTATTTTCTCGCTTATTTGTCCCAATCTTTTGGATCTTTCAATAGACCGAGGAGACACTTCCAAAGCGTCTTTCATGGCTGCTTGTGCGCCTTCTGGATTATCTAGCTCTTCATGGGCATCGGCAAGAGCATCGTATGCGGATAAGAAATGTCTACTTAAAGAGATGGTTTTTTCTAGATTATCGACAGCGGCGAGTGGGTGATCAAGTTTTAATTCGCATTGTGCAAGACCAAAGTAGGCCCAAGCTAAATTGTGGTGATTTTTTATTACTTTGAGATAATGTTTTTTCGCTGACTTATAAGCTCCTCGTAAAAATAATGACTCACCAATCACCTTTAAGCATAAGCTACTGTATTGTGGGTATTGTTTTTCAATCGCCTGTGCTTGGGTTTCCATGGCCTCATAATTGGAGTCTTTACGATTTTTATTGATGTCGGAAAATACCTTTTTTTGCAGTTTTACACGATTAAAACGACGTTGAAAGGCTGCTGGGGTAAAAGGTTTTA
Organism: Marinomonas sp. CT5; assembly: GCF_018336975.1. NCBI lineage: Bacteria > Pseudomonadati > Pseudomonadota > Gammaproteobacteria > Oceanospirillales > Oceanospirillaceae > Marinomonas > Marinomonas sp. CT5. The sequence continues at coordinate 1,311,530 of NZ_CP025572.1, forward strand.
CTAGGTAGCTATCAGGTTGATATTCCAAAACGCTTACGACACTTTCATAAGCTGTATCAGCAGTGATCATGATAAAAATAGTAGAGTGATCTGATGTGTTACTTTTCCGTGAAGCTTCTAGAATTTGTTGTCCATCAACAGAACCACCAAGATTGAAATCCGAGAGGATGATATCGTAATGCCTGTCTAATACTTGTCTAAGAGCGTTTTGGCCAGAAGGCTCTACTTCAATATTTGTATAGCCTAGTGCGATCATCATTGACCTAAGCATTTGACGCATTTCGCTCATATCTTCAACGATGAGTACGCGTTTACGGGCAAGTGTTGAAACTGTTTTTTTAGTGTTTTCCTTTGTTGTAAATACATCAGTCATGGCTTTTGCCTCTGTGCACTTTCTTTTTGTTTACACAATTTAACAAAATATTACACATAAGTTTGTTATTCGCAACATAAAAATACTTAAAAGTACCTTTGAGTTACCTTTTTAAAACACTAAGAATAAGGCGGACAGCGTCTAATTTAGGCGTTCTTACATAGCTGAGATGGGGGTTGGTGCACTAATGCCATTATATTGTTACGGGTACAAGAAAAAGTTTTTAATAAGGGGGAAGATACAAGGGCTATATTGGAATGGATAACAACGAATCTTAGATAGATTTAAGGGATAGATTAGACTTGCAGCCGAACCTATCCCTAGATATGAAGGTAGCTAGAATTAAAAAAGTGCCAGTTTTTTCTTAATTGTATGTTCTTGCTCTAAGGTTAAAGGTGAGGCTTTACCAGAATCGATTAGTTTTTTCCATTCCTTCCAAGATTTGATGGCATCTTTCACTCTTTCTCGATTAAGGTGGTATTGAACTTCAATCCGAAAAGAGTTGGTGATGACGACAGGGTCATCCCTTCCTAGCATGCGTAACCTTGTTAGAGAGCGTTCTAGTTTTTCAGTTACTTGAGGAGCATTTTCGGTGCTTTCTTGAAGGGCAATCAGACACTTTAAATGTTCGTAATAATATTCTATTTTTTCATGTTGAGTATCTTTGGTTAAACGAATGACTCTTAAATAAGCTTGCTCTGCTACTTTCCAATCCTTCAACTGAACGCTCAGTTTTCCTAGTCTCTTTGCTCTTCCTAAAGATCTAGGTGTTACGTCTAAGCTTGCCATTATGGTCTTTTGAGCACCTTTGAAATCTTTTAATTTTTCTTGTGTGTTAGCCAAGGTGTCATACGCTGGCAAAAAATGTCGAGTGAGACTGATGGTTTTTTCTAAGCTTTTAACAGCCTCTAAAGGTTGTTTTAAGTTTATGTCACATTCAGCGATGCCGAAATGGGCCCAAGATATGTCAGGGTTATTTTTTAGTACTCGAAGATAATGTATTTTAGCCGCTTTAAATTCCTTTCGAGATATTAACGCTTCGCCAATTGCTTTTAAACATAAGCTGCTGTATTGAGGGTGTTCAGCCATAACTTCTCTGGCTTTACTTTCCATTATCTCAAAATTCATTTTGGCGCGATGTTCATCTACTTCAGAGAAAATGCTTTTTTGTCGTTTAATACGACTAAGTCGACGACTAAGAGTGGCGGGGGTAAAAGGTTTAACTAAATAGCTATCTGGTCGATGTTCTATTGCACTCACTACGCTGTCAAAGCCAGTGTCGGCGGTAATCATAATAAAAATAGTTGAGTGATCTAGAAAGTTATTTCTTCTTGATGTCTCTAAAATTTGTTGACCATTAATACGACCACCAAGGTTGTAATCTGAAAGAATAAGGTCAAATCGTTTTGCCGCTATACGTTTTAATGCACTTTGACCTGAGCCCTCTACTTCTATATTGGAGTAGCCTAGAGAATGCATCATTGACCTGAGCATTAAGCGCATTTCATTCATATCATCAATGATTAGTACAGATTTTTTCTTTAAATCCTCCGTTGATACCTGATCATTCCCCTTGGTCGTATATGTGTCTGTCATTCGTCGACTTTCCTTAGTGCGCGTGTTCCCATAAAAAACACACAAAATTACAAAAAATTACATTTGGCGTTTTATATCACGACTAGAAGCTTATCTTCTAGTACTTTTGACTGATTTTGTTATCAGGATGTAATAAATAAGATATTATATATAATTACTCATATCTATTATATTTATTTTTTATATCTTAGTTTTTTGACTACCCACAGTCCGTGTTGTTAGCTCATTCAATGATTAGTAAGCAAACTAAATGCAAAAAAATTTTCTCGATCTACTTATAGTTGCTTAAGGCATTGTCTTTAGAATGCTTTGGCGCTTTATTTTTTAATCAGTGCTTGCGGCGTTCTGGCTCAACCATAATAAGGAGAATTGCAAAGCTAAAGGGGTGGGAAATCATGGTGTCTATTTTTATATCGAGCGTTGGCTGATTGTGTCTACGGCTTTTAATTTTTATTTTGTGTAGCGGGTCTAGTTACTAGAATTCCTTAGAACATTTAACTTATTGCAAACTTCGTCAGCCCTGCTATGCGACTTTAGTCTTACACTTTCTATTTTGTATTGACCTTAAGCTTGCATAGTTAAACACTGAAAAAAATAATAATTAAAGGGTAGGAAAGAGCAATGATGTATTTCCAGTTAAGTGGTTCTCTTGGGCTTATTTTGCTTTTCAGTGTTGGCTACATACAAGGTGCAGTCCCTAAGGCTTACGCTGTAATGGGTATTTTACTATGTGTTTTTTTACTAGTGCTACAATTTGTTCGAAAAAAACCCACGAATACTGTAAAAAATGTCGATATTAAGGAGGGGAAGCAGACTTTTTCTGACGTGAGTAAGACAGTGACACGTGCCACGTCAAAAATGGCAATGGGGGCCGCTGAAGTATCTTACTTTGTAGATACCTTAAATAAAGACATTCACCATACTCATGATGACAGTGAGCAAATTACGCAATCAGTTAAAACGCTATCTAGTACAGGGTTAACTTTGTCGACTCATTTAGGCCAGTTGACTCGCACTATGAGTGAAACGGCACAGGCTAGCCTTACTTCTCAAGCCGCGCTTTCAAAAAGCACCGATCAAATTCATCAATTGACTGATAAAGTACAGACTGCAAGTGAACAATTGGCTCTGTTAACCAAAAGTGCTGATGAAATCGATACGATAACCGAGGTTATAAAAGGGGTTTCTGAGCAAACTAATTTATTAGCTTTAAATGCTGCCATTGAGGCTGCTCGTGCTGGAGAGCAAGGTCGCGGTTTTGCTGTTGTTGCTGATGAGGTGAGGGCATTGGCTGCGAAAAGTGCTGATGCTTCAGAACAAATTTCAAGCCTATTAACTCAGGTACGCCTTAATAGTGAGTTAACTAATCGTGAGATGTCATTTTTGAGGGACTTAACCGAGTCTCTTTCAAGTACATTATTGGGAGAAACGCAACGCTTTATTTCTTTAACCGAAGAAGTACAAAATGCCTCATCCGTTTTATCAGAGGTTGAAAGTGCTGGAGAAGAATTAGGGGCGGCCAGCACACAGATTAATGGCTCTATTTCACGAATCAGTGATTCTTTGCAAGATATTTCTTTACGCAGTGATCATCTGTCAAAAGAAGCCGCGGGTTTAAGTAATGGTGCTGAAGTTGTTTTCAGAGAATTAGATAAAGTGGATACTTCGCTTTTCTTTTCTGAGCTACTTGATGAAGCAAAAGAGTCGGCAAAGGCCATTGGGCAACTCTTTGAAGACGCAATTATCAAAGGTGAGTTGACTGAACAAGCTGTATTCTCTAGAGACTATCAAGCAATCAATAATACCAATCCACAAAAATACAGTACTTCCTATGATTCCTTTAGTGATCGTGTTTTCCCGATTGTTCAAGAGGCGGTTCTGGAAAAATATGAGCAGGTTATGTTTGCGGGTGCTGTTGATGTAAATGGCTATTTTCCGACACATAATAAAAAATTCAGTCAGCCATTAACTGGAGACTATGAAACAGATCTAGTGAATAATCGAAGCAAGCGAATCTTTAATGATCCCACTGGTAGTCGATGTGGTGCCCATACGGAGAGTTTCTTGTTGCAGACCTATAAACGAGATACAGGGGAAATTCTTCATGACCTTTCTGTGCCTATTTTTGTTAATGGTAAGCATTGGGGAGGCTTCCGGATGGGGTTCAAATCAGACGCTTAATGATCATTCAACCACACGACCGTAATCTCTACTTGGTATTTACCCACTTACGATTAACACTATGCGGTATAGTGACTGAGATTATTATTGTGTGGTGTCGTAGCAGATGAACAATTCGGGAAGTACTCTAAAAACACTAATGCCTTTTTTGCGTCCATATCGTCGTCATATGGTGTTTGCCTTAATCGCCTTGGTGATAACCGCAGGGACTATGTTGAGCTTGGGTAAGGGAGTGCAACTGCTTATCGACCAAGGTTTGGCCTCTGGTTCAGAAGCCGGGCTAACACAGGCTTTAATGATATTTATAGGCTTGGTTTTTTTATTGGGAGTTGGCAGTTTTTGTCGTTTTTATCTGGTGTCATGGATAGGGGAGCGCGTGGTGGCCGACATTCGCCAAGCAGTCTTCGCCCATTTACTAACCTTGTCTCCTTCCTTTTTTGAAGACAACTCGCCAAGTGAAATTCAATCTCGTATCACCTCCGACACCACTCTTTTACAAAGTGTCATTGGGTCTTCTTTATCGATCGCCTTGCGCAGTAGCTTAATGCTTATTGGTGGCATTTTATTCCTCTTGGTCATGCATTTTAAACTCACTCTTATTTTGCTGACCTGCGTGCCTTTTGTGATTGTACCCGTGGTGTATTTTGGTCGGCGAGTTCGGCGGTTATCTCGTACTAGCCAAGATGAAGTGGCTAATGTAGGACGGTATTTGTCTCAAGCGTTACGTCATATCAAAGTAGTGCAAGCTTTCACCCATGAACAACATGATACGCAGCGTTTTTCAGCCACGGTTGATCGTGCTTTTGAGGTCAGCGTAAAACGCATTCAGCAGCGCTCTTGGTTAACTCTGATGGTGATTTTACTGTCTATGAGCGGCATAGGTGTGATGCTGTGGTTTGGTGGTAAAGATGTTATCTCTGGTGCTATTAGCGCTGGAGATTTAGCAAGCTTCTTATTTTATTCGGTTATCGTTGCTGGTGCAGTGGGAGCGATTTCCGAAGTGATGGGCGAGTTGCAGCGCGCTGCGGGTGCGGCAGAACGTATTATGGAGTTATTGAGCGCCAAAAGTGCGGTGGTGAGTGGCTCTAAGGCGTTTCCTTCTATGGGTTTATCTGAAATACCTCAAGAGGAAGACATCATAAAGTTTGATCATCTAGAGTTCCGTTATCCGACAAGGCCAGATCATGCCGCATTAAAGAATCTTTCTTTTTCGATCAAACAGGGAGAGATGCTGGCTTTGGTTGGGCCATCGGGAGCCGGTAAATCGACTTTGTTTGAATTGTTGCTGCGTTTTTATGACCCTCAACAAGGTGGTATTTATCTGGCGGGAGAAAATATTAAAGCGTACTCCTTAGACGATCTGCGTCAGCACTTTGCTCTGGTGCCACAAGAAACCGTTCTCTTTGATCAAACCGTTTACGACAATTTGGGTTATGCCAACCGTAATGCCAGCAAAGAATCCATTCAGTACGCGGCGGAACAAGCCAATGCTCATGAATTTATTATGCGTTTAGACCAAGGGTACGAAACGCGCTTGGGTGAAGATGGTGTTCGACTCTCAGGTGGGCAAAGGCAGCGTGTTGCCATTGCTCGGGCGATATTAAAAGACGCCCCCATTTTATTATTAGATGAAGCCACCAGTGCGCTCGATGCAGAAAGCGAAAATAAGGTTCAAGCCGCGCTGGAACCTTTGATGAAAGGCAGAACCACCTTGGTGATTGCCCATCGCTTGGCTACGGTTCTGAATGCGGATCGGATTATCGTTATGGATCAAGGGGAAATTATCGCTCAAGGCACACACAGTGAATTGCTCGAATCGTGCGCCTTGTATAAACGATTAGCCGACTTGCAGTTCAATCAAGGCGACGATGTTTTGGCTTTTTAATACTTAGCAATAAACACACCGCGATAGGCGCAATGCAGCAGGTTTTCTTTGATAGACAGGCCTGGGGTTTGATAAAGCGTCTCAAGCTTGTCGATGTCTTCCGGGAAGGGAACATCAAGTTGAGCGTCATCACTATAAAAGACCAACCAGAAACGATTGGATAGATCGGCTGACGCTAAGGTTAAAGCAATGAAATGTCTGTTGTCCTCGGCCCAATCTTCGCTTGTCATTGGTTCACTTTGTTCATTGAGCCAATGAATTTTATCTGATGAGGTGTGTTGGTAAAGAGGATCGTCTTCTAGGCGAATTTCACCCAGAATCGGATACGTTTTGCGCAGCGACATGAGTGTGGCTATGGCGTCCTGTAATGCATCTCTAGCATGGCGGGTTGTTGAATCCAGCGCTTGCCATGTTTGCCATGTAATTTCGTTATCTTGGCAGTAAGCATTGTTATTGCCTTGTTGGCTATGAGACAGCTCATCGCCCCCTAAAATATGTGGCGTGCCTTGGCTTAATAATAAGGTTGCCATAAAACACAGTTGCTGATTTAAGCGTTGCTGCTGTATTGCTTGGTCGTCGGTTTCGCCTTCAGCACCAAAGTTTTGGCTGATATTGTCGCCATGGCCATCACGGTTTTCTTCCATGTTAGCCAGATTGTGGCGATGGTGATAAGACACCAGATCTCTCATTGTATAACCATCATGGTAGGTGATGTAGTTCACCGAATTGAGCGCGCTTTTATGACCTTTGTGAAAGCAGTCTCTAGATCCCATTAAACGAGTAGCAAATTCTGGCACTAGGCCTTTATCGCCACGCCAAAAACGGCGAACGGTGTCTCGGTATTTGTCGTTGCACTCTAGAAACCCTCTTGGGAATTGCCCCACTTGATAGCCGTTTGGACCTATGTCCCAAGGCTCCATAACGAGGCATGTTTCGCTTAGCACAGGGTCTTGCAAGATGGCTTGCAGTAAGGGGGCTTTGGCGGTGAAATCGTGATCGGTGCGACCAAGGTCGACGCCAAGATCAAAACGAAAACCATCCACGCCCATGACTTCCACCCAATAGCGCATACTGTCGCAAATAAGACGAATGCTCGTGGGGTTATAGGTGTCCACACAGTTACCACAGCCCGTGTAGTTTAAATACTGGCCATCTTGATGGCGATAGTAGCGTGCATTGTCTAAGCCGCGGTAACACACGCTGGATTGATCTATCTCGCTTTCTGCTGTGTGGTTATAAACAACGTCTAGAATGACCTCAAAGCCAGCTTGGCGAAGCCCGTCTATCATCTGTTGAAATTCTGAAACGGCGTCTTTTATGGCGTAAGAAGGCTCAACGGCAAAAAAGCTAATGGGGTTGTAGCCCCAATAATTGCTTAATTCTAATTGTTGTAGATGTCTCTCTGTCATAAAGCTAAAACAAGGCATTAGCTGAATGGTTGTGATGTTTAGGCTTTTTAAATGCTCGATACCTGGCGCAGAAATAACACCAAGATAGGTGCCTTGCAGTACGTCTTCAATAGGCAGGTTTTTACTGAAACCTTTGACATGCAATTCATACAGAGCACGGCTTGAAGGGGCGACCTTCGCTCTAGCTGGACGATCAGATCTTGCTGTGACAGTTCGGACGATCGATTTAGGCACGCAGTAGGCCGAATCCGCTGGGTGAGGCTGGCCTTCTTTGGTGATTGCGGCTTGGTCTTCATGCCAAACCAGTTTGCAGCTTAACTCTTTGGCATAAGGATCAATGAGCAGTTTTTGCTCGTTATAGAGCCGCTGTTTTTTGGGCTCAAACTTGCCCTTGGCTCTAAGGCCATAATGTTGACCCTCTTTTAGACCAAGTACTTCCATGTACCAAATGCCCTTACTTTTATTAATAAAGGGCAAAGGTTCTTGCTCGTTTCCTTCTTGGTCAAAAAGGCATAAATACAGCTGACTGGCATTTTCAGCAACGACTGCGAAATTGACACCATTTTCGGTCACGCTAGCGCCTAGAGGAAAAGGAGAGCCATTGGAGATTTGTTGCGCTTGGTTCATTTTTACCTCTAGTTGCTATTGTCAGTGCTTTGTTTTGTATTTATCTGAGAACCTTAAGGTTCACCCAACCATTTTAATAATACGCCTGCAAGCGGTGGTACTTGCAGCTCTATACTTTGCTCTCGCCCATGGCTTATAACCGCTTGAGTATCATATTCTTTGATTTGAGCATAATCGCTGCCTGAATAGTTCGCTTCATCTGTGTTCATGATGACTTGATAGCGACCGGTTTTAGGAACACCAATACGATAGTTGCCATGAGGTGTTGGGGTGAAATTGATAACCGCCACCGTATGATCCGAACTTTCCTTAGCCTTACGAACAAAGGCAAGAATGCTGTTTGCACTATCATCATAGCTTATCCATTCAAAACCAAGGTGAGAATGGTCAAAATGAAGGCTCACTTCATTTTGGTAGAGGTTGTTCAAATCTTTTGACAGGTTTTGTTGTGCTTTGTGGAAATCGATATCTAGCAAATGCCAATCGAGGGAACGTTCATGGCTCCATTCTTGCCCTTGAGCGAATTCATTGCCCATGAAGTTGAGTTTTTTGCCAGGATGAAAATACATATAGGCTGAAAATGCACGTAGATTGGCGAATTTTTGCCAAGCATCACCGGGCATTTTGGTGATCATTGAACCTTTACCATGTACTACTTCATCATGAGAGATGGGCAAAACAAATTGTTCGTCAAAGGCGTACACCATACTAAAGCTAAGCTCACCTTGATGATGCTGACGATAGATTGGATCTTTTTTTATGTAGGCGAGGGAGTCATTCATCCACCCCATATTCCATTTGAAACCAAAGCCCAAACCATTCATGTAGGTTGGTTTTGAAACACCGGGGAAGGCGGTAGACTCTTCGGCTACGGTAAAGCAGCGAGGATGATTTAAATAGACGGTTTCATTCAAACGGCGCAAGAAATCAATGGCTTCGTAGTTATGATTGCCACCATCTTTGTTAGGAATCCATTCACCGTCTTCACGGGAATAATCCAAATACAACATCGAGGCCACGGCATCCACACGCAAACCATCGATGTGGAATTCTTCTAGCCAATATACGGCATTACTGATCAGGTAATTAACAACATGATCTTTGCCAAAATCATAGATTAGCGAGTTCCATTCTGGGTGCCAGCCTTTTTTAGGGTCTGGGTATTCGTATTGCTTAGAACCATCAAAGTTCGCCAAACCATGACTGTCAGCAGGGAAGTGGGCGGGAACCCAATCCATAATCACCCCAATATTAGCTTGATGAAGTGCATCGACAAGGGCTTTGAAATCTTCAGGTGTGCCAAATCGAGACGTTACTGCATACAAGCCAACTGGCTGATAGCCCCAAGAACCATCAAATGGATATTCGGTAATAGGTAATAATTCAACGTGTGTGTAACCCATTTCTTGAACATAAGGCACCAATTGATCTTTCAATTCAAGGTAGGTCAGCGGTTGGTTGTCGTCTTTGCGTCGCCATGAGCCAATGTGCAACTCATAAATGCTCATGGGCTTTTCGTAGATGTCTTCAATGGGGCGGTTTACCCACGCCTTATCTTGCCAACTATGTTTATTATCAAAGCAGGTCACACTGGCAAAGGATGGATATTGTTCAATACGTTGGGCATATGGATCGCTACGATGAGGTAGGATTTCTCCCGAACTTGCCCGAATTTCAAATTTATAACGTGCGCCGTGGTTCACATCAGGAATAAACAGTCGCCAAATACCATCACCGTTGCTCGACATAGGGTGAATACGACCATCCCAAGCATTAAAGTCACCAACGACAGATACGGATCTTGCTGCAGGAGCATAAACCGCAAATCGAGTGCCTTGAATAGTCAGTTGATCATTTACCTTAGCACCAGCACGAATCGCGCCTTGGCTTTTATATAGGCTAGCTTGGTGATGTTCTGGGTCGACAAACGTGGTAGTCGGAAACTGATAGGGATCGACCTGAGTATAAGTGCTCTTATCTTTATATGTAATTTCAAGACGATAATGAAAGCGTGTGTCTTTCTTTGGCCATTCTGCGTAAAACAACCCCTTGTCATTGGTTTCGTTCATTACGGCAAGCTCTTTGTCAGAGTCTATGGCTAAGACTCGAACAGAGATTGCTTCAGGTTGCCATACAAGTAATGACAAACCTTTCTTAGAAGGGGATGTTTGAAGTCCTAAACAGCCAAATGGGTCTGAACAATGGGCATTCAGCACATCATTAATTAGGGCGTTTTTTATAAGATCCATTCACTTCTCCAGCAAAGGTAAGTGTTAACTTGTTGAATGTTGGTGCTGATGGCTATGAAATTTACTCACGGCCCAACGCAAATATTGATTGACTTTGTTCGGTGTAATTTGGGCAAACTCGTCTAATGCCGCTTCCGCCCAGCTGCCCTCTGGGTGTTCTGCAAGATGTTGTTTTGCATGATCTAAGGCAGCTTGGGAAACTAACACGGGTAAGTTGATTTCCTGTTCAAATTTACAGTTTTTGTGCTGCTGACAGAATTGTATAAAAGCATACAAACCTTCAAAAATAAGACTTTTATACCAGCTTGGATGAATATCTGATGTTAAGGTTTCAATCAGCAAAGCAAAGGTGTCTTCACCTGGTGTCATGGAGCTAAGCGCACGCCTACAATCAAGCGCAGTATTACTTTGTAAATCACCAAATACTATAGTGTTAGCATGACTTAAACTTCCCCACAGCTGCAGTAACATAGATTCAGGAAGCTTAGTGATCATACCCTGCTCAGAACGCCAGTCAAACCAGTCGACATCTTTCATCTTACTTTGTTGCGCATCGCTACTGTGGTGATAGCGCATATTATTCGCAACATGTGCGTATTCTTCATGCTTTTGTTGTAACACCTGAGTGAGTGCTTCGTATAGTTCACTAGGGGAAACCTTAGAAAGGGTATCAAAAACAGGCGCATCGTCTTCAAGGGCGAATTGGCGAGCACATAGCATCGCCAAATTATGAATACGAATGGTACGAACCCCAGAGAAAAACTCAGGGTGTACTTTTATGAGAGTCCCAGCAATAGCAATTAATTCATGACAAATGACTAAGCCAATGGGGGATGAGGACGCCTCTCGCAACATGTCTAATATCACATCTTGATGTAGCGGCGAACGAATGTCGACTTCCGTTTCGGGCGTTTCTCCAATCACTAATAAACGCTGGCGGACGGTAATGTCAGCAATATAAGTCGCAAGATCTGTTGAGGGCTTTAAAATCAATGAATACAACAGTCGAGCAGGGCGCCAGTTTTCAGACAGTAAGGCTTGAAGGTATACACTATTTAAGACTTTATAAGCGGTAATAGCAGGAGAAGAATTAGGAATAGTATTCATTAAGGCTCGACGTGCACCAAGCTCCATTAAATAAGCCACGGCTTGATTGAGACTGGGGTTCTCTGCGAGACGAATTAACAGAGTATCCGTGTCTAAGGATTTAATGTCGGCTTCGTTGTAAGCGTTTGGCTTGTCTGTTAAAGGCCAGTTTTTCTCATGCGCAGGGAGTTTAATTTCCAGCTGTTTGTAATCAAGAGAGTTAATGATAATGGCGCGTCGGTTGCCTGACTTGAACGCATTTTTTGCTGACTGAGGAATAACACGGAACTCTTCATGTTCACGTTTTTGCAGTAAGCGTATGAACTCAAATAGCTCATCGCTGCCTTTCATATCGCTCATAGCTTCATCAATAAAAATGCTGAACACCGCATTGGCTTGGTAATACCAGTAATCTGCGATAGTTTTAAGCTCGTTACGAATGTGCGCTTGGAATAGAACAGGATCAATTTTTCGGTAATCCTTGTCTTCATTTTGAATCCAAGATAAACACAAATAACTTTCGTCATTAATACTAAATGCTTGCGAGGTAGCTAAACTATTTAATGCTCGATTTGGTCGACCCGTTAGCCCCAGTGCTTCAGATTCTCCCAAATGTCGATAGATATCGACTAATTGATCTGCGCTGATGGCTTTTATTGGTGCAATGTCTTCAAGAGTTTGGCAGAGGCAGCCTGCATTTGATAACTTTTGTTTGACCTTGTCATTCTGTGCCAAGATGACCATGGATGTGGTGGCTTTGTTGGGTTTGTGTTGGATGCGATGCAAACCTAATGGATCCAGATCATCAGTTGTAATCAGTTCCTCATCAATCATTTTCCCAACCAAAAACAAACTTTGCGCCCATACCAATGGCAGGTTGTCATTAGGAACTCGCTTTTGGGAACCAGGGTTTTCTTTTTCGGCCAAAATATTTTCTTGTGGTACGTAATAAAGTTCTGGTAGTAACATTTGACCATCTTTTTCGACCATCAATGATTCTAATTTATGGCGATAAAAGTTAGCGCTTTCCCAGTCTCTGGCAAATAAGCGATCTATATAAAGGTAAGTGAAAAACAAAGGCCATTCTGACTCGATGTGTTCAAAGTTAATTAACTCGTCGTATTCGTAATAAATCCGACTTTGATCCTCAAGTTCAGATTGGTGTCCATCCAATAAAAAACGCTTACAGCCGTATTCGCCACCAAGTTTATTGATGATTTCTTTACGCGTGCGACGAGTTAGTTTTTCGTCATTCACAGCAAAAGCTGGAAAACCAATGATACTAAGGATGGCACTGTCGACTTCTTTTGAACGTGATTCTTTTGGCAATAAGGATTGCAGGACCGAGCCTGCACGAGCTACAGCATCAGCAAAAGAATGAACAACAGCCCATTCGGGACCGTCCTCACCAAATAAATTCAATCCATCCATGGCTTCCATGGCGGCTTTTGCCATACCGACAGAACTGGCATTTATTTCCGCTTTACCGTTATTTACCTTGTTTCCTCGCTCCCAAATTCCGTAGTCAGGTGTGCGATAGGTGCGAGAAATATAATAAATCAGGTTTTGTATGAAGTTGAATTCATCACGAGAAAAGATCAGTTTACTGCCCGCTTTGGTCATTTGCGCCAACATCAATAAATAAAAACTGGTGGCATCGATTTGTAGATGTCCCCACGCATCGTCAGCAACGGCTTCTAAACCTGTTTTTGTGTCATATTTCGCGTGAAGGGCGTCTTTGGGATCTAGACTGTGTTTAAAAGCTTCAACCTTGTGAGATTGACGCATCATGGCGAACAACAAGCCGCGCATCATTTTGATACAGGAGAACTCCAGTTCATTGGCACGTTTTTGTGGGTTAGAAGCACGCTTATAGGCGAGATGCAAAGCCCAAACTGCTTGAATACTGTACACATTGTCTCGAACCCACGCGTCAGTGTAGTTGCCGTGGTTGTTAATGCTGGTGCTAGCAGGGAATAGCCCGGTTACTGGATGTTGGCGGGATAAAATAACCGCTTGGATATGTTGATAAAGAGAATCTAGCTTATCTTGCGTATCAGACGCCATGTTCGATCCTTTATAAAACGCTGCTGTTTAAAGACCTATATCTTAATTCAAACCTAATACTTATTAAGTTTGAAACCACTATACCCAAACATAATGTGACTCACCAAGAAGATAAAGTGGTAAAGAAACTTCTTTTTCACTTAATTTTTTTAAATGTGAGTATTTCTATCAAATCAGCATTTTATGCACAAAATATGAGCAAAAAATATCGCTTAAGTGAAGTATAAGCTGCTTTTTTGAGCATTTGATGACGAACTGAAAAGTGATCAAAAAGAACTAAAGAAACTCTGTTTTCTACAGAATTTCTTTATGAGAGTTTGTTGTAGAGAAAGGCTAGGTGCTGAATTGATGAACTAGCTGACGTAATTGGCTCGCACACTCTTCTAAGTTGTTTACTGACGTTTGAATATCTGTAGAGTTATGGTTGGTTTCTTCACAGATGCTAGCGATATTTTCTAATGTCTCATTAACGGTTTGTGAAGATTCAAATTGGCGATCGGCTGCACCACTAATATTGCTATTGAGTTTAGATATAGACACAACACCATCGGCAATTTGCGTGAATGTTTGTCCTGCTTGAGAGGTTTGTTCCGCTCCTTGATTTGCCGTATTTCGCGCAGACTCCATTACTTCGACTGTATCGAGAGTTTGTTGGGTGAGTTGATCGATCAGGCCACCAATTTCTGTCGCCGCTAGTTGTGAACGTTGTGCCAACTGGCGTACTTCATCCGCGACGACGGCAAAGCCTCTACCTTGCTCTCCAGCTCGGGCGGCTTCAATGGCGGCATTTAGTGCAAGCAGATTCGTTTGATCTGCTACCTCAGTGATAATACCCAGTCTATCGCTAATATGCGTAACATCTTCACGTAATTGCTGAATTTGTTTAGCGGCTTCGCCAACTTCCACTGACAGTCGCTGAATATCTTGGTTAGCTTTATCCATTACTCCAAGGCCTTGTTTGGAGTGTTGGCCTAATTCTTGTGTGGTGTTATTAGCTTGTTCGGCAATGGCAAGCGTATCTTCAACCGAGGCCATTACACCTTGCATGAGCTCCGTTGCTTTACTTGTGTTGGATAGCTGTCTGGCAACGCCTTGGGCTGTTTTTGTGGTTGAGTTGTTCGTTTGCTCTACGATGCTGTCTAAGGTTTCACTAGAATGGCTAACATTGCGTACGATAGATTGGAAGTCATTCATCATGCTATTAAAAGCACGGGCCATGTCTCCCATTTCGTCTAGTCCATTGAATTCCACACGTTGAGTTAAGTCGCCAGAGTGTTGAACTGAAGTCATGGTTTTACACAATGATGTAACCCGACTGGTTACCAAGTGGATAATATAAAGTGCTGAGCCTCCAACTAAGACAGTTAGTAGCCCAACGACAATAGCATAATCCACAAGAGCGTTTAGAAAGAAGCTGATTACCTCATCCATAGAGGCGGTGGCGATAATGGTGATATTCCAAGGGTTGAATGTTGATGCGCTGGCGATCATTCGATGGCTGCTGCCATCATCGCTTTGATAATTAAACTCAATTGTCTGATAGGTTTTTTTCGTATTTTCAGTTTGACTATCACTGAGTGCGGCCACTAATGGTGAAGGAGGCGTATTCTTCTTATAATTTGTTGGTGAATTGAGTAAAGTGTGACTGTTTTTGTTTACAATCCAGAGGCTCTGCTGATCGCCATATTTGAATTCTGATAATAGTGCAATACCTTGTTGTTTGGCCTGTTCCGGGCTCAGTTTACCGGACTCTTGTTGTTTATAAATAGGGGCAAGGGTGGTGTTGACTATGTCTAAAATATCTTGTGTTCTATCTTTTCGTGCATCCACATGGCTGTTAAATAATGAGGTTAAGGAGACGAGAATAAGAGCCGCGGTACCCATCGACATCAGACCAATAATAGCCCATAACTTGTAACGAATTTTAATGTCATTAATGCGGTTGAGCATGTCATCTCCATTAGTTCTATGTGAAGTTACTTGTCGTAAAGTAGAGTCGAAGTTAATTTTTTTGCTTACCAATATGTTTTTTAATAAACATTTTTTATAGCAAGTAATGCTGGGCCGTTTTTTACTCTAGAAAACAGGTCAAGTTTTCTAGAGTAAATGTTTTTTTACACAATGCCTAGTACATAGCTATGAGTTGCGTCATTGTTTTTTAGTGCTTTTATACTTTTATAACTAAGCGGATGTAAATTGTTTTGTTAGATTACCTTTCTATCTTTGTCGTGTCTTTTCTATCTGCCACTATTTTGCCGTTGGGGTCTGAAGGTCTGTTGCTGTATTTTGCAAATGATCCGGCCTTATCTGTGTTAAGTCTTTGGGGGTGGGCGAGTTTGGGAAATACTTTTGGGGGCTTAACAAACTGGTTTTTAGGCTTGTATTTGCTTAAATACGAAGGTGAAAAATGGTTTCCGATAAAACCGAAGACGCGCCATAAAGCAGAGCGTTTTTTTAACCGATATGGTATTTGGAGCTTATTATTTACTTGGCTTCCTGTTGTTGGTGATGGGATTGCTTTAGTATCAGGTGTATTAAGAACCCCTATTTGGTATTTTTTACCTTTAGTTCTGTTGGGTAAAGCTGCACGTTATGCCTTAATTTTATGGGGACAGCACTTGCTATTTGTTATATAAAATATGCTTAAAGGGTGCGACAAACGTTTTTAATTATGTATATGGAGAATTAGATAATGGGAATGTCCAAAGGGTTAATCGTTGCCATCACTGGGTTGTCATTAAGTGCTTGTTCACTTTTTGGTGAAAAAAGCACGACTCTGAGCTATGAAGAACTACAAAAAAAAGTCATCTCGCACGATGAACAATGGCAGACGGTGAAGCCAAAATTAGATCGAATTGATGAGCTTGAAGCGGAAGTGGCTGCTTTAAAAGAAGAGAAAGCCGCTAAAGAAGAAACTGAAACTATGGTGAGTGATGAGAGTATGGCAGCTGTTAATGTTGCTCCTGCTGTTATGGCTGCTCCAGTCGAAGAGCAAGCGGTTAACACAACGTCTCCTGTTGTCAAAGCCCCAGTTATGGCTGATGAAAAAGTATATGGTGTTCAGGTTGCTTCCTATGCGAATCGTGATGAAGCCGTGCGTGGATGGCGCGTACTGCAAAAGTCGTTCCCTACTTCATTCGACGGCTTGTCTCCTCTGATTAATCAGAAAGACGTTAATGGTCGTACTATGTATCAACTGAAAGTGGGTCCATTTGTAAATAAAGCATTTAGCCAAGACTTCTGTAAGATGTTGAAAGATAAAGGTAAAGATTGCCTAGTTACTCTATATAATGGCGAAACTTTCGCGAGTAACTAAACTTCTATCTATTTTGATGTTAAAAAGGCGCGTCTTGGATTCTATTCAATAGAATCCAAGACGCGCCTTTTTAGTTTGAAAGAAAAGTGATTACATCAAGGGGAATGGGGTGTCATTAATCCTTGCTTGACCGCTTTTTATTAACAGTTCACTGGAGTAAAAATACCGATCTGATTGGATAACAGTTTTTTCAGGGCCTTTTAAAATTCCACCATCGACTAAGCTCTGTAACAACCTTTGTACTTGTAGTTTCACTTGAGGTGCATTTTTAGGTGCGCGCATTTTATTGGCGATAAACTGCTCAGCTAGATCTCTTAATAATGGTTCATCGACTTTAATATTTGCTTTAATTACTGTGTTATAAAGCCAGAAATCAGGTGATATCAATTCATTAAGTGTTGGTGTCTGTATATTTGCAAAATGACTTGATAAGTTCCCCGTGAAGTTGCCTTCAGGAAAAGAGCTTTTAAATTCTGTAATATTGAACTGTGGTTTTTGAGCTAATAATTCAGCAATATTTTCTTGCATAAAGGTTAGCAGTTTTTCGTAGTTACTCTCTTGTGAGTCGACATGAACAGGGACTTTGTTTGAAAAAGTTTTGAAGTCGGTGAAAAATCTATTGCTGAGGTTAGTAAGTTCAGTAAGCATCGCGAGATCATTTACTTCTATTTCACCATATGTCATATGATTAATATAATAATCTAGTGTTACCTTACCTAGCTGCGTTTCTTTATCTAGGTCGGAGCCAACTTTAATCTTTATTCCTGAAAGTTCGGTGTCCGTGCCAACACTTAATCTATCTAAGCTAAAATTCGTTTTACTTTTATAAAACCCGCCGCTCATTAAGGTGTCTAGATCGCTATCGAGATCAATTGAAACGGTAAATTTTTCTACTTTTATGGGAGGCAAACGGCCTGTCATATCGACTTGTTGTAATGTGCCTTGATAGGAAAATTTCTGTGCTTTAAATTCCCCTTGGCCTGAATAACCACCGAACTGAATGCCGTTGTCGGGATTACTAAACTTTGGAATTGAATCGGCTACTTTGATATTTCCGTTGAAGTCACCAAGTATCGAAAGTTGATACAAAGGCAGATCTTTATTCCAATTGAGGATAGGGCGTTCTTTTTCGCCACTAATATGAATATCAGTTGAATAGAGTCCAACAATTCCTTGCTTTGAAAAGAGTAAAGGGCCGTAGTGAGTAATGATTAGCAATTCTGTTTCAAGCTTTTGACTTTGACCTGATGTGTCTAATGGCGAAATATCATAAGACACTAGAACTTTATTTTCAGAGCCAAACCATGCTGAATGAGTCGAAATAATATGAGCGCTATAGCCTGTTGCCTTATTTATACTGGCGACGATCTCGGCAAGTTTTTCTTGATGCTTTGGCGCAATAATCTTTGGAGCAACAAGGCAAGCAGCAACAAGCATGAAAGCCAGCACAGCAAGTATTTTTTTCACTGAAAGTTCCTTTTCTTAGGATAATGTAAAGTCGGGGGATCATACAGACAATGGCATTGAATTAAAACGGAGATGAATGCGTCTAATGTGAAATCGTTAAGGATTTTGGCGAGTTATAAAGAATGTTTATTGTTAAACAAAGGATCATCATCCCGCTAATCATGAAGCGGGATGATGATTGGGCTTTAAAGTTGAAATGGAATATAAAGAGCTAAAGCTGGAAAGAAATAAACAGCAAACAAGCAACCCAGCATAATAAGTATAAAAGGCCAAACGCCTTGAATAACTTCCGAGGACTTGCCTCCAGAAACGGATTGAATGACGAATAAATTCAAGCCAACAGGCGGTGTAATTAAGGCACATTCGATCATAATCACGAAGATGATTGCGAACCAGATCGGATCAATACCCAACATGCCTAATGAAGGATATAACACAGGCATCATGATTAAGAGCATAGACACTGATTCAAGAAAGAAGCCCATAATTAACAAGACAAAACATACTGCAGCAATGAACAATCCTACTTCAGAGATGTTTTCACTGACCAGCATCGAAATATCCTGAGGGATCTGGTACAGGGTAATGGCTTTGCCAAAAACTTTCGCACCGGCAATGATCAGAAAAATAGTCACCGTATTTTTCATTGTGCTCATCGCAGCCGCCTTGAATTTTTCAAGGCTGAAAGTTCCCATCATAATGACGATGATTAGAGAAGCCGCTACACCAACACCAGCCGATTCTGTTGGCGTAAATACGCCAGTATAAATACCACCAATGATGATGCTAGCAAGTATCAGTGTTGGTATCGCTCGTAAACTGGCCGTTTTGCGCTCGGCAAAAGTGGCTTTTTCGCTTGGTGTATAGTTTTTGCTGAAGCGTGCGTAAAAAAAGCAGTAAACAATAAAGCTGCCTGCCATTAATAATCCAGGAACGATGCCCGCTAAAAATAAATCAACAATGGATTCTTCAGTGATGACACCATACACAATCATCGGAATAGAGGGAGGAATCAGTATGCCCAAAGTGCCGCCAGCGGCGATTAAGCCGTAAACAAAAGGACGGTTGTAACCACGATCTGTCATTTCTTTAATGGCCACATTTCCTATGGTGGCTGCTGTAGCAACAGAGGACCCAGAAATGGCTGAAAAGATGGTGCAAGAAGCGATTGTCGCAATACCAAGGCCGCCAGGCCAATGACCGACCCAAGATTGAACTGCTCTAAATAAGTCTTTGCCTATGCCACCTTGTAGCAGGATATTTGACATTAATAGAAACAGCGGAACCGATAATAGAATAAAACTGTCGAAGGAAGAATAAAGTGCCAGTGGTGCCATCATTGGTGAAAAACCAGCCAATAACAACATACCTAAACCTAATCCACCAAGAGCAAAAGCAACAGGCACACCAATCAATAGCGCCAAGACCATAATCGTTAGTAATAGGATAATCGTCATTATAATGAAACCTCTTCGTGTTCTTGATAATCACTTGCGAACATCAAAAATATTTCCATGACGGCTTGTATTGTTAGTAATCCAAACCCAATCGGGATGGCCGACTTGGTTGTCCAAAGTGGTAATCCGAGCATGCTGGCTGATGCGGAGCCCATTTCAATTGATTCTTTTAACAGTTGATAGCCATAGTAGGTAATAAAACCTGCGAAGAAGATGATCGATAACAGTGCGACAAAGTCTGATAGTTTTTTTGCTTTTTCACCCAGCATATTGGTTAGGAAATCGATACGAATCAAAGCTTTGTTTTGTAATACCCAACTGGCACCTAAACAGGTTGCCCAAATCTGGCAAAGCAATGACATGTCTTCAGACCAGATGGTAGGTGCAGTAAATACATAACGAGCAATGACTTCATAAGTGATGATTGCAGCGATGAGAACAAAAAGTGCCGCTGATAATTGTCCGCACAATCGAATAACACGATAGTTTATACGAACCCAAAGAGCAGGGTGCTCTGCTCGCCAAGCTGACAAGTCCTGCTTTTTTTCTTCATGATTGGACATAGTCAATACTCCAAAAGACAACGAAATATCGCGGATAACAAAGACGTACCCGCGATATATTTTTTAAGCTTAAAGGTTTTCGGCAGCTTGGATGACTTTAAAACCTAGTGGCCCAGAGTTATCTAGGAAAGACTCTTTTACAGAAGTCGTCGCTTTACGCCAAGCAATGATGTCGTCATCAGTTAGATGAATAACTTTCATATGTTTTTCTGCGTTGACGATAGCATCACTTTCGATCTTTTTGATTTTATTTCTTAGCTGCACTTCAACTTTACGTGCCGCGTCAGACAGAGTTTTTTGGTTATCAGCTGATAAAGACTCCCATACTTTTTCATTGATAACCGTCAAGAATTCAATATCAGCATGGTTCGTTAAAGTAAGATAATCCATTACTTGATAGAGCTTACGAGGACCAACTGCCGAAACGCCTGTCATGCCAGCATCTACTGTGCCGCGTTGGTAAGCTAGGAATTGCTCTGAACCTGACATAGAGGTTGGCGCACCACCTACCGCTTCAACAAATTGTCCTAAAGTTTTACCAAATACACGAACTTTCATGCCTTTCATGTCTTCGGGTAACTCAATTGGTTTTTTCTTAGATAGTAAGGCTACACCGCCGTAAGCTTGCCACCAAAGTGGGCGAGTGCCTGTTTTTAGAATGGCTTCATCGAGTAACTTACGAACTGGACTATCAGGACGTGTTGCCGCTTCGACTTTATCTTGAGAAGGGAACATGAAGGGCACATAAAAAACATCTACAGCTGGAATGGTACCAGCCAGTTGAGAAAGGCTCATGACGCCCATTTCAATAGCGCCAGAACTAACCGCTTGATGAACTTCACTGTCTTTAAACAGTTGAGCAGATGGGTATATTTTGATCTTTATATCGCCATGGCTTTTTTCTTCTACTTCTTTTTTAAAGTCGAGAAGGTTTTGTCCAAGGTGATGCTTAAGTGGGAGCTGTAGAGATATGCCTAAAGTGGTTTCTGCCAACGTTGGTAAAGAAGCCATCAAAGTAGAGGCCAATAAACCTGTTTTTAGAAGAGTTTTGTAATTCATGATAATGTCCTATTTTTATTATTAATCGTTTTTTTACACTGCTAGTTTGTTTTTTTTGTGCTTTCTATACGAGCTTTAAGGTCAATAACACTCTGTGATAATGGCCTAGTTTCAGTTCGTAAACCTGCCTTGGCAACTTGTCCTGATATATCGTGTTCTAGTATTTCTGGTAGCTCGCGGGCCATCTCTAATAATGTAGTTAAATTCACTCCTGTTTCTAAGCCAATGGATTCCAACATGTGAACAAGATCTTCTGTACAGATATTACCTGTCGCGCCAGGAGCGTAAGGGCAGCCACCGATACCACCCAGTGAAGCATCAAGTTGAGTAATCCCGGCTGACAAACCTGCCAAAGCATTTGCTAAGCCCATACCGCGTGTGTTGTGCAAATGCAAAGTTACATCGAGAGATGGGAAGATATCTTGTACTTGTGAGCAGAGTTCATAGACTTGTCGGGGAGAAGCCATACCCGTTGTGTCAGCAATCGAAATACTATGGATGCCAATATCAAGGTATTGATGAATGACTTCTATGACGCGTTCTGGGGCGATAATGCCTTCAAAGGGGCAGCCAAATGACGTTGCTAATGACGCATTAATTTTTGTATTACTACCTTCCATTAATTCACAAATACGTTGAAATTGCGCTAAAGACTGCTCGCATGTCATACGCATGTTCGAAAGGTTGTGAGATTCACTGACCGACATCACAAGATTTACTTCATCTGCCTTAGTAGCCAAAGCGCGTTCGGCACCTTTTTCATTGGGAACCAAGGTGACATAAGTTACTGCTGGGTTACGGGTGATGCTGTTCATGACGTCTTCGGCATCGCGCAAATTGGGAATCGCCTTGGGCGATACAAAGGAGGTCACTTCGATTTTATTTAAGCCAAGTAACGATAAACGATCGATTATCTCAATTTTTTTATCCGTAGGAATGAAGAGTGCCTCGCTCTGAAAACCATCACGAGTAGCCACTTCATTAATTCGCACTTTTGTCGGTAAGTTTTGCATGAACATGATTGGCTCCTAAATCACACCCTTGGCACGTAGTTCGGCAAGTTTGTCTTCATTAATACCAACGGAACTTAAAATTTCATCAGTATGTTCACCCAACTTTGGCCCCAGCCATCGGGTTTTTCCGGGCGTTTGGCTTAATTTTGGCACTATGCCTGGCAGTGAAATCTTATCGTCACCTGATAATGGGTGCTCCACAATCATTTCTCGGGCATGAAAATGTGGGTCATTGAAAATATCTTCAGCATTATTAATGCCACTAGACGGCACAGCGGCTTTTTCTAAAATGGCAAGGGCATCCTTCAATGAGTGTTGTATTGTCCAGGCTTGAATGGCTTCATCCAGCTCGTCTGAGCGCTTAGCGCGGCCATCATTTTGAGCCAGTTCTGGATCGTTCGCTAAATCTGGTCGTTCCATTGCATTCATTAAACGCTTGAAAATACTGTCACTATTGGCGGCAATCACTATGTAGCGCTGATCTTTGCTCATATAAGAACCAGATGGTGCGATGCCTGGCATACTTGCCCCTGTTCGTTCACGGATAAAGCCGAACATACCGTATTCAGGAATTAGGCTCTCCATTACCCCAAATACTGATTCGTATAAGGCCACATCAATGAACTGTCCAGTTCCTTTGTTCACTTTTAAATGATGCATTGCCATCATGGCGCCAATGACACCGTAAAGTGACGCTAATGTATCGCCAATGCTGACACCCACTCGGACTGGTGGTCTATCTGGATAACCCACAAGGTGACGGAGTCCGCCAATAGATTCTGCAATGGCGGCAAAGCCTGGGCGAGAAGAGTAAGGGCCATCCTGACCATAACCTGAAACGCGTAACATGATCAGTTCGGGTTTGATGGCTGATAGCTGTTCCCAACCTAAGTTCCATTTTTCTAAGGTACCAGGTCGGAAGTTTTCGATAACAATATCGACGTCTTTTACAAGGTCATGAATGATCGCCTGAGCATCAGCCGATTTTAGATCTAGTGTAATAGATTTTTTGTTGCGGCTTTGAGAGTACCACCACAGAGATGTGTCTTTGTACATCTTGCGCCATTTACGCAATGGATCACCACTTCCAGGCGGTTCAACTTTGATGACTTCCGCACCGAATTGCGCGAAGATGCTGCCAGCATAAGGACCAGCGATGAGAGATCCAAGTTCTAAAACACGGACGCCTTTTAGTGGCAATTCTGTTTCGCTCTTGGAATCAGTATTAGATGACGAGTCGCGTTGGCTCATTCTCGTTTCCCTTAATTATTTTAATTGTTGGGAATATCATCTTTCAAACCAGAACAAGAGAAAAGCGCCTAAATGTTAGGCTGCCATCTCCTTAGGATATGTCTGGGGCATATTAGGTTGTACGTAAGTGGGTCAATAAATGATGGGCCGCGTCTAATAGTTGATCTGAACTGCGAACACAGATTTTAAGCTCACGATGTGCCCAATTATCTAGCAGTGGTAACGCCTCAATTCTAGAGGCTTTAATATAAGGTCTAGCAATATCAATGGGCATTAGGCCTATGCCAAGTCCTGATTCCACCATACTGCAAAGCGCTTCATAACTGGTGACCTGAATCAGCATGTTAAGAGGTAAATTAGCGGCATTAGACGCGCTGATCATTTGATTGTTAATAGCACTTCCTGTGTGCAAGCCGACATAGTCATGCCCTAAGGTGTCAACAAAGTTGACCTCTTTATGCTGCCCAAGAGGGTGGCCTACAGGTGTAATCACAACGAGACGATCCGTTTTATAAGGGTAAATAGAAAGGTCTGGGTACTCTTTTGAGGCGATGGTAACTATGCCAATATCCGCGGCGTTTTCCGCAACGGCTCGAATAATTTCGCTACTAATTTTTTCTTCCAAATGAATTTGAACCAAAGGGTTTTGATTCAAAAAAGAACGAAGTTGCTTAGGTAGAAATTGGCTAATAGCAGATATGTTTGCCACCATGCGCACTTGTCCTCGAACCCCATGAGAAAACTCATTCATTTGATTGTAAATATCATCTAGTTGATGCAGTACGCCCCGAGACATTTGTAGTAACGCTTTGCCAGCTGGTGTGGCTACCACTCCGCGGTTTGTTCGCATCATTAATGGAGTATGAAGTAATTGCTCCAGTTCTTTGATGCGTTTAGATATCGCTGATGCGGCAATAAAATTCAATTCTGCAGCACGTGCAATAGAACCTTGTTCTATAACGCAGACAAATAATCGTAGGGAAGTTGGGTCAATTCGCATTTAGAGTATCATCCAGATTTTATTGTTTTTACTCATGTCTTTCTAATAGGCGCGCGATTAAAAGCGCAAAGATCATATCCCATCTCGTTTTTTTCTCATACTATAGCGGTCTTTTTTACTCATTTTCAGTCGTAGAGGGATGTTGTTTAGTCCTTCTTTTATGTTTTGCAAAGGGTTATTAGGATATGGTTTTCGAAGAGTATTATCAGATAGTAAAAGAGTTTCAATATAGTGGGTCATTATCATTAACCGAGGACTTTGATGCGGTTTGTGCAGCGCAAGATGCTTTAATTGATAAGCTACTTGAGAAGGGCGCGGCTATTGCTGGCTGGAAAATAGTCAATAAAGATGGTGTTGTTATTCTATCTCCTATTTTTGACTTTCAAGTATTCGACAACACCTCCGAAGTCATCCCTCACCAGTCTCTCCTTGGTACAGAATTGGAGGTTTGCTTTCAGCTAATGGTGCCAAGTAAGCTCGATGAAGTGGACTCAATCCTTGCTCAATTAGATCCGCTTGCCGCTGTGGAATTGATTCGTCCTGAAATACACCCTACCAACCACTCAGCCTGTGATTTTTACTTTAACTACGGAGTGTTTGTTTCTCAAAAGGCAATCTCAGGTGAGTTAACTTTTGAGGGCGGTAAACAAGGTTATTGCTTTACAGTCGAATTGGATCCGCTTGTAGATTCAAAGAAAGACATTGTGAAGCAGGGAATACAACAATGTATTCAACGTGGTTATGGTAATAAGAATTATTTTTTTATTACCGGAACCTTAAATGGGCTTGTGCCTGCGGTTGAGTCTTTAGGTATCAATCGTGTTACAAACCAAAGTCACGTAATGATCCAATTTGATATTGCCTAAGCGCACATCAAATAGTGGAAAATCATTGTGTAGGTCCTTGGGTTTCTTTGACTTTAACATCGAGATTGAGCAGCTCTACTGGTGGGCCAAACTGGGTGTAGATGGCAACATCAGCAGCGTCTCGCCCAAAGGCAATAGCGACACGACCACCTTCTAAGTCAGCCTGCGTTGGATCGAATGTGTACCAACGATTGCCAACGTAGGCTTCGAACCACGCGTGTAAATCCATCGGTTCCAAGCCTTCAAGATAACCAACCACCATGCGCGCAGGAATGGCCAGAGCTCGACAGCAAGCAATGCCTAAATGAGCCATATCTCGACAAACCCCTCGTCCTAATTCGTTTAGCTCAGAAGCACTTAGGTTTTGTTCGCCCTCGCCAGGTGTGTATTGAATATGTTGACGAATATAATCGACGATGGCACTGCATTGATCATAGCCAGGAGTTAAGCCTGTGACGATGGATGACGCCATATCGGTAAAATGATCAGAATCACAATAACGGCTGGGGTGTAAAAAAGGTAAGGTTTCGTCAGGGAGTTGCTGAATATCAACGAAAGGTGCACCGAATGCCGTGTCGGAAGCATCAGCTGTTTCTATCACCACAGAGATTCGAATTGAAAAATGTCCTACCGGAGCGACTAATCTTTGACATAGATTGCCAAAGGAGTCAGTAAACTCCACTGCCGGAACACTTGGTGACAATACATACTCTTCTCGTGCAATCCATTGCTGCATACCACTGCGTGGGCGCAACATAAGCAAAAAAGGTGAGGGTGTTTCAATGTTGAATTCAAGAGTGCTGGATGCTTCTAACCACATTAAATAACTCCTGAATTGGCAATGGGAGTTTCCACAGTAGCAGTTATAAGTGCTATCAGCTATAGAAGTAGCCGTAAGATTTACTTTCCTCGTAGGAAAAATTTGCTGTGCTCTATGTTAATAAAAACGTTGATTTGACTAATGAAGTCTGACAGAAGTTGCTGTTTTACTGACTTTTTTAGATTATTTCTTCCTGTCTGTCTGCCGCTTAGAATACTATTTTGGGGCTCTGTGTTGGACATGACACTGTAAATACTTGATATGATGGAATAAATTTCAATGACAACAGAAATGCATAAAAATAACAGTTTTCTTAACGCCCCTTTGCCATTTGTATTTCTAAAAACAGCCGCTCCTATTATTTTGATTATGATGGTTAACGGTTCGTTTGCGCTGGTGGATGCTTACTTTCTGGGCGTGTTTGTTGGTGCCGATGCTCTGACGGCAGTAACGTCTATGTTTCCTGCTTTTATTATGATTGTGGCTTTATCGACGCTGGTATCGAACGGTTTTGCTAGTTTGATGGCGAGGCAACTTGGCGCCGGAAAAAGTGCCAGTGCTGTGGAAGTTTTCTCCGAAGCAATTAGTCTGTCTTTAGTCGTTTGCGCAGTGTTAATTGGGCTGTTTTTATTAGGTGGTCATGCATTGACTGACGCTGTGAGTAATGGCTCAAATTTAATCGCAGATATGAGTTATCGTTACATTTCTATCTTGGTATTTTGCTCTCCTTTAGTGTTTGTTTTAGCGATTAATGGCGATAGCTTACGTTGTGAAGGAAGAGTGTCTTTTATGGCGGTGGTTTCTCTTTTCTCTGTTTTATTAAATGGCGTTTTTAACTATTTTTTGATAGTTGGCTTAAATTGGGGGGTCGAAGGATCGGCTTACGGCACGGTATTAGCGCAAGCGATTTCTTTGTCTATCGTTTTCTTTTATCGCAAATATCAGAAAAACGACCTTAACCTTCAAGTGATTTTGTTTTCAAAGTCTCGTCAGCATTGGCTCACATTTTTATCCTTGGGTGCGCCTTCTAGTTTAAATTACATTGGCTTGGCGTTAACGTCGGGCGCTATTTTGTATAATTTGCAAATATGGGGAGCGGATGATTATGCAACGACGGTTGGCGCTTATGGCATTATCACTCGCTTAATGACCTTTATTTTCTTGCCTTTGCTTGGACTTAGTATGGCATTTCAAGCCATTGTGGGTAATAACTTCGGAGCCAATGCATTAAACCGAGTAAACATTAGTATTGGCATTGCGTTAACGGTTGCCTTAGTTTATTGCCTGCTGTTACAAGCAACCGCGTTTATTTTCAAACGTGAGTTGGGGATGCTGTTTGTTAGTAATCAGGATGTTATTAACGAAGTTGTGCGGATTTTACCATTCTCCACCTTAGCGCTCTTTTTAGTCGGCCCACAAATGATGATTAGCATGTTCTTTCAAGCCATTGGTGATGCGAAAAGAGCTGGAATTTTGGGAATCATGAAAACCTATGCGTTTTCTTTGCCGTTGATATTTATATTGCCTTATTTCTTTGCCGAGTGGGGGATTTGGTATGCCGCACCTTGTACTGAGTTTTTAGCTTTGTTGCTGACTGTTTGTGTCCTAAGTCTGCGTAATCGCAGTCAAAATACCCGATTGGGATTGTTTTTTAGAGATACACAATGAGACTGTCATTAGGCTCATTGTGTTGGTGATTATTATAGATTGCCAACGCCACCGTCTATGAGTAATTCCGCTCCAAGCATATAAGAGGATTCATCAGACGCCATGAAAACAGCAGCTTTTGCTAGCTCTATTGTGGTTCCCATTCGTTTAAGTGGAACGAGGTTTTTAATCTCCTCACGCAGAGCGTTTTCCTCTTCTTTCGCTAAACCAAACTTCTCTAGCGCATCGGTTTGAGTGGGCCCTGGGCTTAATATATTGACTCTTATGCCTCTGTCTTTTAATTCACCTGACAAGGTGCGAGCTAACGAAATAAGGCCCGCTTTACTGGCGGCGTAGACGCTACTTTGCGGTAAGCCAATTCTCGCTGAAACACTGCCACAAAGAATAATGGATGCTGAATCAGACAGCATGGGTAAAAGTGCTTGAATCAGAAAAAACGGTCCTTTTAGATTCGTATTTATTACTTGATCGAAGTTATTTTCATCCCAGTCTTCTAGAGGTTTGTGTGTTACGTCGCCAGCATTAATGTAAACAACATCTAGTTTAGGGAAGGTGTTAGAAAGTTGTGTTGCTAGCTTGGTTTGGTCGGCTATATTGCCTGCATTGCTTTTGATGGTTTGAACTGCGCTCCCAAGCTCTTCGGAAACGGCTTTTAAGCTATCTTCATTTCGTCCTGTAACGGCTACTTGAGCACCTTCAAGTAGAAATTGCTTAGCGGTTTCTAGGCCTATACCGGCAGTACCTCCAGTAATAAGTGCATGTTTTTCTTCGAGTCTTTTCATTGCTATACCTCATTGATGTTTGGTGAGTGTCGAGGCATTATCTTTCCATTAGTAGGTTTTAAATAGTAGGTACCAATAGGGTACTAAAGGGTGGATTTAAAATGACCACAGTATTTACACATTTAGATGATAAATGTCCTATGGTGGACTTTGTTAACCTTGTTTCGGGTAAGTGGGCAATACCCATCCTCTACCGCTTGATTATGACGGATGGGGTTATTCGTTTTGGAGCCTTACAAAGAGCGATTGCACCGATTACACAAAAAGAATTAACTAAGCAATTGCGAGCCTTTGAGTCTTTAGGTTTAGTGAATCGCACGGTTTATCCCGAGATGCCACCACGAGTGGAATATGAAATTACGGAGTTAGGTAAAACTTTAAAGCCCACGTTAGATTCGTTAGCCAGTTGGATGCGCGAGCATAGAGAGCAATTAATGGAAGCGAGTTAAACCGATTTGACTAATTTATGCACAAGCCTATCCTAAGTTGTTCTTGATGTGTTTTTACCAGCTCTGAAAGAAAATCTGCTACAGCGCGAATGCGTTTTGATTGGGTTAAATCGGTTTGAATAACTAAATAAATATCTTGATTGATTTCTGGGCTGTCAGTAAGGCAAATAAGGTCAGTATGCTGGGTAACTAAGTGCGGCAATAACGCTACACCGATGCCTGCAAGGCAAGCACTGACTTGGGTTGCCACCGATGTGGTCGTGAGAATCGGTTCTTTTCCGGCTAATTGATCTGAGATCCATTGTGCTGCGGGCAAATGCTCGTAATGTTCTCCCCATTGAAGAAAGTCATGATTTGCATCACTGCGTTTCTTTTGGTAATGAGTACTGCAGTAAAGTCCGTATCCTAGTGTTCCAACTCGCTGGAAACTGACATTGCCATTGGTTGGGCGTACCATACGCAAGGCGAGATCTGCATCTCGACGATTTAAATTGGCTGTATGGATGTCGGTGACAATGTCGATGTGCAATTTAGGGTAGGCTTGCTGAAAATGGTCTAGCGCTGGAAGAATGAGGTGAGTGGCGAGGTTTTCGGCTGTGGCGACTTTGACCCTTCCGATCAGTTGAGATTCTTTTTTCGCGCTCTTGCTAAACGCCAAAGCTGCAGTTTCCATTGCCTCTGCTTTACTTAGGAGACTTTTACCTTCATCCGTTAGTAGGTAACCAGTCTGAAAGCGCAAAAAGAGCGGTGTTTCTAGGCTGTGCTCAAGACGTTCTATTTTCCGTGATAGCGTAGCAATTCCTATCTCTAGAGATTTTGCGGCTAGGGTTAATGTGCCACAGCGTGCCAG
The DNA here is from genome assembly GCF_018336975.1 of Marinomonas sp. CT5. Taxonomy (NCBI): domain Bacteria; kingdom Pseudomonadati; phylum Pseudomonadota; class Gammaproteobacteria; order Oceanospirillales; family Oceanospirillaceae; genus Marinomonas; species Marinomonas sp. CT5. The sequence goes on from NZ_CP025572.1 coordinate 1,341,564, forward strand.
TGCCAAGAAGGCTTTTGTATCATCCCAAATCATCTCTTTCATATATTATTCCATTAAAGTCATTTTTCAATATTGAAAAATAGCTTATCTAAATTAACTAAATATTTCGATTGTAAAAAATGACATAGTAACAAGCAATGCAATAGAGTCGTTTAATGAAATGTTTAGGAGAGATAAATGAGTGAAGATCGCTATCAATTAGGTTTGAAAAAGCTCGCTGAAATAGACGGTGATCAAGGCCAGAAAGTCGTCGATGCACTACAACCTATCGCGCCAGAATTTGCTACCTTGATGATCGAGTTTGGTTTTGGTGATATCTATAGTCGATCTGGCTTGGATTTAAAATCACGTGAAATCGCTACGGTGGCGGCGTTAACCGCATTAGGCAATGCTGCACCGCAACTTAAAGTTCACCTCCATGCAGCACTTAATGTTGGCTGTTCCCCAAAAGAAATCGTCGAAGTGTTAATGCAAATTGCGCTTTATGCTGGCTTTCCAGCGGCATTAAATGGGCTATTTGCGGCCAAAGAAGTGTTTGCCGAGCGAGGTATTGACATGACAGAAGGATCTGATTAATAGATTGTTAGCAAAAAAGGGCTGTCTATTTATTAGAAAGCCCTTTTCGCTATTTTTTGAATCAGATGTTTAGACGAAACTTCCAGCAGTTATTGATCTGCTTTGGCGTTCATACTCAATGCCATGGCTTCGGCGATTTTTATACCGTCGATAGCCGCGGACATGATGCCGCCAGCGTATCCTGCGCCTTCACCCGCTGGGTACAAGCCTTTGGTGTTGATGCTTTGTAGGCTGTCATTATCGCGCTTGATGTTGATCGGTGCGGACGTTCGAGTTTCCACTCCCGTTAGTAAAGCATCATCAAAGGCAAAGCCTCGAATTTTCTTATTAAAGGCCGGAATGGCTTCGCGAATCGCTTCGATACAAAAATCTGGCAAGGCCTCAGCTAGGTTAGTGAGTTTAATGCCCGGTTTGAAAGATGGCTCAACGGTGCCCAGTTTTTCAGGTGTTTCATTACGTAAAAAGGCACCGACGGTTTGCGCTGGCGCATCGTAGTTACTACCACCTAGTTCATAGGCAAGGCTTTCAAGTTTGCGTTGGAATTCAATGCCAGCGAGTGGTCCACCAGGGTAATCGGAAGGATCAATACCCACCACGATAGCACTATTGGCGTTTCGCTCGTTACGTGAATATTGACTCATGCCGTTGGTTACCACGCGGTTCTCTTCTGATGTGGCCGCTACCACGGTTCCACCAGGGCACATGCAGAAGCTGTAAACGGAGCGACCATTTTTGCAATGGTGAACCAGCTTATAATCCGCAGCACCAAGAATTTCATTACCGGCATTAGGGCCAAAACGCGCTTTGTCGATAGCAGATTGTTCGTGCTCAATACGAAAGCCAACAGAGAAAGGTTTCGCTTCAATATAAACGCCTTTGTTGTGCAGCATTTCAAATGTATCGCGGGCACTGTGGCCAATGGCTATTGCGATGTGTTTCGAATAGAGTTTTTCTCCATCCGCAAGAGTCACCCCCGTGATTTGACCGTCTTCAATATGCAAGTCATCGACACGACAGCTAAAGCGAATTTCACCGCCTAATTCAATAATCTGCGCGCGCATTTTCTCCACCATAGCAACCAACTTGAAGGTACCAATGTGTGGTTTGCTCACGTAAAGAATTTCATCCGGTGCGCCCGCGGCGACAAATTCATTCAGTACTTTTCGGCTGTATTGTTTTGGATCTTTTACTTGGCTATATAGCTTGCCGTCAGAGAAAGTACCTGCGCCACCTTCACCAAATTGCACGTTGGATTCTGTGTTAAGAATCTTTTTACGCCAAAAGCCAAAGGTATCTTTGGTGCGTTCACGCACTTCTTTACCACGTTCAAGTACGATTGGCTTGTAGCCCATCTGAGCCAAAACCAACGCCGTCAGTAACCCACAAGGCCCAAAACCAATGATGATAGGGCGCTCGGTTAAGTTTTCTGGAGCTTGTGCAACGGGATGATATTCGAGGTCCGGTGTGACTTTGACTTGTTGATGATCTGCAAACTTGCTTAATAAAGCGTCGTTGCATGTGGTCTCAATATCCAAGGTATAAATCAACATGATGTTGGTTTTTTTGCGAGCATCATAGCCGCGGCGAAAGACATTAAAACGAACAAGTTGTTCGGCTGAAATTTCTAGAGTCGATAAAATGGCGTTTTCGATCGCATCAGCTTTGTGGTCAAGAGGAAGTTGGATATTTGAAAGTCGTATCATAGGAGTCTGTAGTCAGATTGCAGTTCAAGAGTGATTTAACGGGCATAGTACGATATTTTAGTTAAAAAAGCTGGAAAAACTTGCCGGATGTTTTGCTAATTCGGATGGTGAGTTTGCAAATGAGTCCTGTAGAAAAGGCGTTTTAATATGGTTATTCGCCCTTTGGCGCAAGCGCTAGGCGCTCAAGTAGATGGAATAGATCTATCTGCATTGACGACACAAGATTTTGAAGAAATTTATCGTGCCTTTTTACGGTATAAAGTTTTATTTTTTCGGGATCAAAACCTGTCTCCTGAACAACACCTTGCGCTAGGCAAACGCTTTGGTGAACTGGAACCAGCCCATCCATTTTTTCCTCATTTAGAGGAGAGTGATCAAGTCGTTATCATCGAGACGTCGCGTGGCAATCCGCCGGGAGAGAGCTTTTGGCATACTGATATGACTTGGCAGAAAGTACCGCCGAAGTGTTCGATTTTGCATGCTCAATATCTACCAGAAAAAGGTGGAGATACTATTTAGTGTAACATGGCGGCTGTGTTTTCGAGCTTATCGCAACGTGATCAAGCTAAGTATCGTAAAATGGCAACACGGCATGGGCTGCATGCCTTTGAAGGCAGCCGTTATGATGAAAAAGACGATTCGGGCAATAGCCGCATTGCGCAAAAGTCTCAAGAATATCCTCCTATTGTTCGCTCCATGGTGACTCGTCATCCTGAAACCCATGAAGAAGTTTTGTTTATCAATGAGCAATTTACTCGTGCCGTGGTAGGTTTGGACGATATGGCGAGTCGTGCTTTATTAGATCAACTTTTCGCTATAGCGCGACAAGATCAATTTCATGTGCGTTTTCAATGGCAACCAGGCTCAGTAGCCATTTGGGACAACCGAGCCACACAACATTTTGCAGTGACGGATTATGGTGATGAACCGAGAAAACTGCATAGAGTAACGGTGCAGGGTTAGCTTAAAACATTCCTAGAATATGCCACCATAGAAAGTTGATTGGCAGCAATACTAAACTTGTTAACGCAAAGGTAGCTAAACACACCTTAGTGACCGCACTGATGGACAAATTACCCAATGCAATCGCAGTGATAAGTGGTGGAGCTTGATAGGGTAATAAAACATTGGAAAAAGCCAACACCTGAGTCATTAAGACAGCTTGGTTTGATAAGCCCGTGATATCGGCAAGATGGCCAGCCATTGGTGTCATGATGGCTGGAACGCCGGTTAAGTTGGTCACCACGGCTATGCAAGTCGAAATAAAGGTTAACAAACTCAGATTCAGTAAAGGGGCATTTTGGGTGAAGGGAATTACCTCGGTTAAATAGTTCACCAAAATATTACCCAATCCAGAGTAAGCAATGATGGCACTCAAGCCAATAATTCCCGCAGCGAATAATAGCGTGCCATATTGGATGTCTTTATCTATGCTGTTTTTGGCCACTAAGCCAAGATTCGGCCATAAGCAAACTAACGCAGCAATCAGTCCAACCCAACCGGCAGAAATATGATGCAATGAGTCGGTGAACCAGAAGGCAAAACACACACAAAGCACCATTAACAAGCGCTTTTCTATTGTCGACATAGCCGATTTTTCGATAGTGGCTTGTATAGCTTGGCTTGGGGCTTTATCAGGGAACAGCCATAAAATCACACCTATGGTCATCAGTAGCTTTCCAAACCCTAGAATGGGGAAATGCAGTAGTAAATATTCGCCGTAGGAAATGGGGGTCTTATATAAGGCTTCGATCATGCCTGATAACAGCATGTTCGGTGCGTTTGCTGGCAAAATGTAAAAGGCTGGCAAAAAGGTACCGAAGGCCGCCGCTAACAACATACCTTTTCGGCCATTAGAATCTTGTTCATAGCCAAAGTGATCGGCAAGGGAGGCAATGATAGGAATGATGAGGACGATACGGCTCACTCCAGATGGAATCAAAAAAGCTAATCCCATGGCGAACAAAGCGATTTTGATGATAGTGCCTTGGTAGCTATTACCAAGCACTAGCATTAACAACCGAGTGGCACGAGAGTTTATTCCTGTGTGATTAATGGCTGCCCCAAATACCATACCACTAAATAATAGCCAAAATGTTGATGACTCAAAGCCAGCAAATATAACTTGGTTGGGGGCGATTTGGGTGGCCGTTGCAAACGCAAACAATCCCAAAGCGGGCCAATAAGCCGGTACCAGAGAGGTTGCCCAAAATGCGATACAGATGAACAAAAGTCCAGCAGTTAGAGATTGGGAAAGTGTTAGAAACTGATTGGAAACTACCGTAATAATAAATGTTATGGTTAAAATCAAATAGAGTGGCCAACTGGGTTTTCTTGGTCTTTGCTGGTTGACCTTCTCATCCACACTTGCAGTATTAGCAGGGTTATTTTGATTTTTCATAAAAGTTCCAGTAGATAGTTTGATCACTGCAAATTTAGCGTGGCAGTGGTTAGGTAAAGCTCTTTATTGTATTCGCTGTGCTTTAATTGTATTCATTAGAAATGCGCATGTGTTCATTGGAAATTTGATTTCTAATGGATTTCAGGTATTCATCTAACGCAGGGGCACCATTGAGTGAACCAAAATAATCAAAATAGAAAAGGACTCTTTGAATAATATTGAATGAATAGTTTGTTCTTTGTTTGTTCGGCTCAAGGTTAACGACATACTAATACTTCAAGTCGACTTGAGGTCAAGGAATATTTTATGTATGTAATTGACGCTTCTCGCTGCTTTTATTTCGATTGTCGCATTAGGTTCTTATGCTACGGGAAGTGAGGGGCTCTATTGACATATTGATGCTGAGAAAAAAAGAAATGTGGAGCTTATTCGAAGAAAAGAGAGTCTATAGTAAGTTTTATAAATATAAGGGACATAAAGAAAGTCAGCAGAATTACAGTTGCCTTAGTTGATTTATCAACTAAGGCAACCTTGTTTTAGCGAAGGTTAACAGCGGTTGCTTCGTCAAAACCTAACATGATGTTTAGGTTTTGCACGGCTGCACCAGAAGCCCCTTTACCAAGGTTATCCAGTTTAGCAACCAAAATGCCTGACTGGTTACCAGGCTCACTAAGTACCGACAATTCGATTTGGTTGGTGTCTTCTAAACCGTGCGGTGTTAAAAATGGTGCTGCGTTATCTGCTACCACATTAAAACCATTTACAGTGACAAATGTATCATTAGCGTACACTTCGGCTAATTTAGCTTGCAGCTGCTCCATCGTAACATCGTCTTTTAGCTGAACCGGCAAGAAGGTCAACATACCTTGGCGGAAGTTACCGACACTAGGTACGAAAATAGGTGCGTTATCCAAACCTGACCATTTTTTCATTTCGGGCAAATGTTTGTGATTGAAAGACAAACCGTAAGCACCAAAGATGGGGGCATTGTCGGTGTTCTCATAACGATCAATCAGCGCGTTACCACCGCCACTGTAGCCAGAAACCGCATTGATCGAGTAATCATAAGACGCGCTGAGTAGCCCAGCCTCGATCAAAGGTTTTAATAGTAAAATCGCGCCAGTAGGGTAACAGCCAGGGTTTGAAACAAACTGTGCTTGTTTGATTTTGTCGCGTTGTGTGGCATCTAATTCAGGCAAACCATACACCCAGCCTTCTGCTACTCGGTGAACAGAGCTGGCGTCCAAAATTCGGCAGCCTTCTTCTTTCGCCAAAACAACACTGTCTTTAGCGGCATCATCAGGTAGACAAAGCACGGTAACATCAGCTTCTTTCATTAGGCGACGCTTTTCTTCTACATCGCGTTTTTTATCTTGGTCGATGCTGATGATTTCAATACCTGGGTGGTTGATCAGACGATCTTTTACTTGAAGGCCAGTGGTGCCTGTTTCGCCATCAATAAATACTTTTTTCACAGCGTGGAATTCCTTATTGGATGTTCTAAATCAAAGTAAAAGCAGCCCTTTTGAATGGTCGTTGCTTTTTATCAAATCTTTGAATTATGTTTTATGTGTTGGCAAATAGTGTAATGCATCGAGCAGCGGCTGAACAGTTGATAGAAACGCGTAATGGGTAAAAAAGCATTTTATTACCCATGGTAGAAGGGCTCTTCATATTGGTTGTGATTCGACAACAGGTTACACTTCCCGCTCTTAAATCAGCTATGTGTTTATATGAAAAAGTCCGATAAGAAAATTGATAATGCCTTGCGTGAAGCCTTAACCAATGTGTGTGAAGCGGCATTGGGTTCGGTGGATGGCTTTGTCTGGCTGACCCATTTAGTGAACTATAATGCGTTCCCTCAATCCCTGCGGATTATTTGTGTTTTCGATACGGATGAGTCTTTGTCCAAAGCCATTACCGCTAAACAAGATGATGATTTTTATACGCTGATAAGTGGTGAGTTAAATAACGCCAATATTAAAGTAAACAAACTTCGCCAGCAGGTGAGCTTTGATACAGAAGAAGCGTGCGAGCACGCTCACGGTGGTAAGTGGAACGATCGGCTTACCAAGTTAAAAAATAATATGACGCTCCATTAAGTCCATTTCAAATCACTGAGCCTTAGAGGCGAATTCTTCACTCTTCGGCTTGTTGTTGAATGTCTTTCATGGCTTTTTGAAGTTGCGGGTTTTTCTCTTCAAGGTACTGTTTCAGCCGATCGATGAAGACGCTGTTTTCATGGAAAGGCACGCCGATTTGATGAGCATCTGCTACTTCTACCATAGATACTTTATCGTGTTGGTTAAACACGTCTATCATTTGTTCGGCTTTATGATGAGAAATACCTAGCGCCTCGAAGGCAGAGCGTCCCATACGAAGGCTGCTGTCATAGTTTTCTCGGATGATATCTCGGCAGCCTGATGCCCATAAATCGTATACGTGGTTATTGTCAAAAGCTCTCGCGATAATATGTAAATCAGGGTAATGCTCTTTGACATATTTGACGAGTTTGGTGGTGTGTTCCGGATTATCAATGGCAATAATGAGCAACGAAGCTTCATCTATGCCTGCCGCTTTTAGCAAGTCAGGGCGAGTGGCGTCACCAAAGTAATTTTTCACGCCAAAACGTTCCAGTGCTCTAAGGCGTTTGACACTGAAGTCTATGACTGTTGAATGGAACCCCGCAAGGCGTAAAAGATTGTCTATTGTGCTGCCCATTCGTCCAGAGCCGGCAATGAGGATTTTATTATCATCGGGGAAATTGTCGTGCGCTCCTGCGGTTTGGTCGGCCGCATAATGAGGTGCAATTATCCGGTCATAAATGATGAATAGCATTGGTGTTAACAACATGGACAATGCAACGACCAAGAGCAAAATGTCGGCAACTTCTTTGGAAATCACCGCATTATTAACTGTGAAGGATAACAACACAAAGCCAAACTCACCCGCTTGAGCCAGTCCTAAAGCAAACAGCCATTTGTTCGAGCCACGAATGTTAAAAATTCTACCTAAAATGAAGAGTGCTGTGGCTTTTATAAGGATTAACCCAATGGTTAAGCCAAGGATAGATAAGAAGTGATCAAAGAGTAGGGCGAAATTAATGCCGGCCCCAACAGTCATAAAAAAAAGTCCTAATAACAGTCCTTTAAAGGGCGCGATATCGCTTTCTAATTCATGTCGGTAAGGTGAATTGGCAAGTACGACACCTGCTAAGAAAGCGCCCAAAGCCGGTGACAACCCGACTAAAGACATCAATAACGTGGTGCCAATGACAAACATCAGAGCTGTTGCGGTAAATAACTCTCTTAACTCGGCAACCGAGATAAATCGAAAAATGGGCGTCACTAAGAAACTACCACCTAAAACCACGGTAGCAATTGCCCCTATGGTGACTAAAGCGGTTTGCCATGCTTCTAATCCGTCTAGCAATGACGCTGAGTGGCTAGCTGTCTGAGCCAAATCGTTCGCATGACTTAGTGACTCAATGAGTTCTGGTGTGGCAAGCAGTGGAATAAAGGCCAGCATTGGAATAACGACAATATCTTGAGCCAATAGCACTGAAAAAGACGATTGTCCGCCATCGGATTTCATCAAGCCCTTTTCCGTTAAGGTTTGAATTACGATGGCTGTGGAAGACAATGCTAGTATCAAACCTATGGCTAAGCTAGTGCGCCAATCTTGGTTTAGTAACATGCCAACTCCCATAATTAATACAGCAGTTAGCGCGACTTGTCCGCCACCGAGTCCGATTAACCTAGATTTTAACGCCCAAAGCTTTTTCGGGTTGAGTTCCAACCCAACTAGAAAAAGCATCATAACCACGCCAAGTTCGGCAAAATGCTGGATAGATACGATATCAACTTGAAGTAGCGTCAGAATAGGGCTGATGATAATGCCAGCAAGAAGATAGCCTAAGACAGAGCCAAGCCCAAGACGAGAAGCGATTGGAACAGCAATGACCCCAGCAATGAGAAAAACAAAAGTTAATAGCAGAGCGTCGGTCATTTTATGACTTCCTTAAATAACCATAGATAAAGATTAAGGCTGTTATCGCAAAGTACTAATCGTCGCTTTTTCGCATTTCGCTCGCTGCTTGTGCAAATTGCTCGACGCTATTCCAATTAGTAAATTCTAAGTTGGTATTTGGATCCGTTGGCCCTTTTGTCATCCACATAATGAAACGAATCATATTACGGTCGAGAAATTTGTATTGTTGGTAATTGAGTTTACCTGCAAAAACACCTTGTAGATCCGGCTGCCAATTCAGCTGGTCTAAGAATTTAATGATATATGGATTGGTATCTGGTTGGCATTTTTCAGGTTTACGAGCAACGAGGTTGACAGTGAAAAACGCGCTAGGTTTACTCTCAAGCAAGGTTTTGTTTTGTTCAATAAAGTCTGCAACGGTTTTTTGGTGTTTGCCATAACGAATGCTGGCTCCAATGATGACCTTGTCGTAACTTGCCAAACTTTCACTTGTTACTTCTTCTATCGGTAATAGGGTGACGGAATGACTTTTGCTTTCAATGATGGCTTGTATTTTTAGGCTTATCTTTTTTGTGTGACCGTCTGTAGTAGAAAAAATCAATAAAATATTAGACATGGTGATTCAGAAAAGCTGCCTCAATTAAGTTTGGAAGGTAAAAAATGTGTTGGACTTGTTATAAACACTAAGACGCTTGCTGTAAAGGGTGGAGGGGATGGTTACAGGTTTTGAACGTTTTTTTCTTAATAAAGCGGCTTAGTTTAACCAAGCCGCTTGCATTGATTAGATAGTCAGACTATTCAGCTGAACTATGCTTTCTCGCACGGACATCAGATTGCGCGCTACGATAAAACTTCTCTTGCGGTTTAGACTTAGTGATTTGGTCGTCATCAGTATCTTCATTGCGAAGCAGCATAAAGTCAGCGACACGTTGTTCATCTAAACGGTTTGCTTTCACTGCGCTTTTAATAGCACAACCTGGCTCACCTTGATGGCGGCAATCACTAAAACGACATTCTTTCTCTAATGCAATAATGTCAGCGAAGTTGGCAATAGCTGTGCTGTCAAACTCAGCAAGTTGAAGTTCACGCATACCTTCAGTATCTAGCAAAATGGCGCCGGATGGCATGATTTTTAAAGAGCCTGACTGACTAATGTTTCTTTGTGCTTTGCCATCGCTGGTGGTCTGCATCAAGGTGTTGATTAAGGCTGACTTGCCCGAGCCTACTGCACCAAGCAAAGCAATGGTTTTGCCTTTTTTAAGAAAGGGTGACAAACAGCGTAGGCTGTCAGCGTCTAAAGCATTTACCGTTTCTACGATTAACAGAGGATCAAGTTTCTCAACTTGAGCGCGTTTTTCAGCGGCATCATCACAAGTATCTGCTTTTGTAAGTATCACAACGGCATCGGCTTGTGCTTCATGAGTTAGTTCTAAATAGCGCTTAATTAACGTCAAATTAAAATCTTGGTTCATAGCGCAAATTAAAAACACCGTATCAATATTAGATGCGATACCTTCAAATACAGAACTTGGCTCTAAGAGGCGCAAAAAGTTATTTTCTGCATCCGTTATAATCCAGTCACCCACAACCATGCTTGGTATATCAGCATGATCTTCCAAAGTAACCAAACCAAACTCGCTCGCAAGTTCGTAGCGGCTATTTTGATGAGAACATATACGAGCAATACGGTTAGATTCTAAATCATCCAATGATAACTGTTGTTGAAAGTAAGCCTGCCAGCCTAGATCCAATAAAGTAAGCGTGGAATCCATTAACATTACCCCAAGCGAAATACGCTATCGTAAATAAGAAGCTATATGCTTCGATTAGTATCACTAAACATAAAAAGAATGATTATGTTGTAGCCAGAAAGTTAACAAACACTTTGTATTAAGCATAAAAAATGCCGTGTTAATTTGCGAGATTAGCACAGTGTGAGCAAGCTACAAACAGAAATATCACTGTTATAAAAAAGGTTTATGCTTGGTGTTTTTATATGGAAAAAGCAACAAGATATTTGTTATTAAACGATAACAAAGAGCCTAGATTTGAATGCCGTTATACTGCTTTTAATGTTCGTTTTTAGGCATTATTTTAGTAATACAATGAAGGTTTTTCCTACTTAATAAATAGGTTTTTATCTACGCATCGGTATTTTACCCTATACAGCAAAACGGCCTAACTAATCTTGATTAGAAAATTGATGGGGAAGAGATGGGTCTGTCTCCTGGTTGGCGATTAATTAATACGCTATTCGTTATTTTTCGGTTTCTTCACCCTGTGTTTTGTTAGGTCATATTGTTTGCGTCTTTACAATTACTCGACGGAAACTATTACCGAGTAATTTTGTAAAAACTACTTGTTAGTTCATGCCTTAGCAGTGCTCTTTACGCACCTATTTCTTATAAAACCATTAAAAATCAATTGGTTATGATTATTTTTAAAAGTTGGCACGTGCTTCGCAATACACTAAGTGAAATCAACAACAGAAAGGTTAATTTTCTTCTTAGGGTTGTTGAATTGATTATTTGGGCTGCTGGTATAGACCACAATGATGGCTCCCAAACTTTTATAAACTAAATGGAGGTTACCATTATGAATATTAAACGTACTCTACTAAATACGGCTTTGGTTCTTGTAACAGCTGGTACATTGGCGGCATGTGATCAGAGCTCTGATGACAACAAAGTAGAAGACGCAATGTCCAATGCTGGTGATGCTGTTGAGCAAACTATGGATGACGCGGGTGATGCGCTAAACAGCGCTGGTGAGTCAATCGAAGATACTGTCACTGACACAGGTAACGCCATTGAAGATACCTGTGAAGAAGCTAAAGAAGGCATGAATGCCAAAGATACGGATTGCTAAAATGAATAGAAAAAAGGCCGAGTGATCGGCCTTTTTTCTAACTCTTTTTTATGAGAAATCGGTATGGTCGTATTTATCGAGTTTGTTGTATAAGGTTTTGACGCTAATACCCAGTTGATTGGCTGTATCTGTCTTATTACCTTGATTGTTTTTCAGCGTTTTTAAGATAGCAATTTTTTCTAAATCATCTAGACGCATACCGATGGGAATCCCTGCGGTTTCGTCGTTTACGGTTTGATCGCTAAGATCATTGGTAACAAGATGTTCAGGATGAATGATGGCATCAGCCAAAATATAAGCTCGTTCAACGGCGTGCTTTAATTCACGAACATTGCCAGGCCAGCTGTAGTGATTAATTTTTTCTAGACTCTGCTCGGAAAAATATTTGTGTAGACCATCTTGGGTATTTCGATAAGCCAGGAAGTGTTGAGCAAGGCCGCAGGCATCGCCTTCACGGTCACGTAAAGTAGGGACCATGATAGGGAATTGAGCTAAGCGGAAATAGAGGTCTTCACGAAAGACTTCGTCACGGATGGCATCACTTAATGTGCGGTTTGTTGCTGCAACAATGCGCACATTAGCCATTTTGACTTGTTGAGAGCCAACCGGTTTGTATTCACCGCTTTCAAGTACACGTAGCAGTTTTACTTGCTGTTCATAGGGCATCTCGGTGACTTCATCTAAAAAGAGCGTACCACCTTCGGCTTGTTCAAAAACGCCTTGGTGATCTTTATGGGCTCCAGTAAATGCGCCTTTTACATGGCCGAATAATTCGCTGTCGATAAGTTCTGGGCTGAGTGCGCCACAGTTTATTGCCACAAAAGGACCTTCGGCGCGTTGGCTAAATACATGCAGAGTATTGGCGATAAGTTCTTTACCTGTGCCACTTTCGCCCATGATAAAAGCATTGGCCTTAGTGGCTGCAACTTTGCGTATCGTGCGGTAAAGAGAGTGCATGGCGGTAGAGGAGCCGACTAATAAACCAAATTGGTCTAAATAGCTGGTTTGAGTATGGCTGTTTTCTTGAGAGCGATTTAGCTCACAAAACAGCTCTTCTAGCGAGGATTCGATCAATTTTAAATTGTAAGGTTCGCGGTAATGAAACCCCGCACCTTTACGCATTAGAGAATCGAGTATTGGGTCTGGTTCTCCTTTGCTGAAAAATACGAACTCGGTTTGGTACAGAAGGTCGCTGTTTATCAGCTCTTTTAAGGCAACATCATGTAGTGAATTGACTTCGATAAGAGCAACATCGCATTGGCTGACGGACAATTGATCTAGCCAATTTTCGTCTTGATGGCTGATGTTTAATTCGAATTGTCGAACGCCGTTTAAAGAAAGTAGATTTGAAGCTAATAATGGATCTTGAACATGCATAAAAAGCTTTGGTGAAGACATTATTATTTTCCCTGTTTCAAACGTAAAAATTTATAGCTGTAATGAAATCATAGGAAGATAAGGCTTACCTAGCCTTTTGCTGTAACTTTGCATTAAACACTGGCTTAATTATCCTTATTTGCACAAAGCTCACCCTTTTTTGAAAGGAAACCATTATGCTTGAAGACCATAGATCAATAAAAAAAACCTACCCAAACTCGGATACACGCATTTTGTGTGACATGATTTCTATGTGTTTTGATGGTTTTTTTGCCAACTCAGTATTGAGTGGTCGAGTAGCAAATACGCTAGACAAGCATGTTTTTAAAAAGTTGTCATCTTTGTATCGTCGCTTATCTGAGCGTTTATTGCTGAGTGTTGGTTCTATTCCTGAAGATACTGGAACTATGAATCCAGAGCCGGGTTATATCGCAACAGCGTATTTAGCGGCACTAAAATCACCGGATAAATACGCGCCTAGTCGAATAATGAGTGTCAACTGGCAAGTTGTAAAGCGCATGAGCAGATCGGTGAGACTTTTAGAAAATGAAAAATATATCAATATGATAGTAGATTATCTGGCTTGCATTCAGGTTGTGTTGGATGGCGTTAAGCAAAAGCGTCTTACGGCAAAACTCTTGTGAAACATTGATAAATACAGTTGGCAAATAAAGCTCAGAAACGCATCAAGAAATACTTCAATGTGTTTCTGAGCTGCTTAATTACTCTTTATCACCAATGATTCGATAATCTAATTGGCCGTCAATCTTGCCTTTGGTATCTTCTGTTGCGACATGAAAGCGGGCGCTGTTTTTTTCTCTATTTGGGTTGATGGTCGCAATAACTTGGTTATTAACGATAAGTTGATAGCTTTCTGAAAAACTAATTTTTAAGTCGGCAGACTTCGGATTTTCAAATAAAAAATTGTCTTTTAAGCGAATAACCCGACTTTCACCTCGAACCCATTGACCCACCAAGGGTTGGGCTTTAAAACTGCTCTCTTTGTCTTTTACTGTGGTTTCAGATAGGAACACACGTATCAAATCCCCATGTATGGCAACTTTTTGACGGTCTTCAACACGAGCATTTAGGGTTGCCAGTTCGGTGTTTGTTTTACTGATATAAGTACGAAGTTGCTGGATTTTGTCATTAATTTGTTGTGAATTTAATGAATCCGTTGTTAATGAGCGAGGCAGCTCAGTAGCTTTTCCCACACGATTTTTTAATTCGATATAGTTCGCTTTAGCAAGCTGCTTTTGTGCTGCAAATTGTTCAATAAGTTTAGCGCGGTTATTATCATTTTCGTTGTTGAGTTCTGTTTTTGTTACGGAGCTATTCTCTTTAACGGCAGGTTCTGCTTTTGCAGCCGTTGTATCGTCAGTATTTTCAGTGAGTTTTTGTTCTGTAGTATCTTGAGCGATGTTGTGCTCTTGTTTTGGTAAAAATGGCATCGAACAAGCGCTAAGTAAAAGCGTTGCAAGTAAAAGGCCAGTGCGTAATGTTGGCATTGAAAAATCCTAAGATTAGTTGAGTTCTATGCTCGCTGTTTTGTGCAAAGAGTCTCTTGATGAAATATAAGTTACCAAGTATGAGGTATGGCGGATTGTATGTCGAGAAAGAGTATTTTATTAAGAGAAAGTTGCAAAGGGGTTTGCTGAAAAATACTGTGTAAAGCTGTGAAATAAATGACGAAGAATAAGAGACAAGTAAAATACTTGTCTCTTTAACTGGGTTAGTTTTGAGATTGGTTCCACAAAATGCACTCGTCTAAGGTAACGCCTTGACCGCCGAAAATATCCAGTGCACTACCAATGGTTAGATCCACTATACCATTAGACAACTCATGAACTCGTTTTAAATCAGCTAAAGATCGTGCGCCACCCGCGTAGGTCACCGCAACGGGGCAACCTTGGCCGAGTAAAGTAACTAAGTCTTCATCAATGCCCGCTTGCAAGCCTTCAACATCGGCTGCATGGATAAGAAATTCATCGCAGTGGTTGGCCAATTCAATAAGGTTTTCTTGGTTGACTTGAGTGGAGGTAATGGTTTGCCAACGATCGGTCGCAATATACCAGCCATCGTTTGTACGGCGGCAACTTAAATCCAATACCAAGCGGTCAGTCCCAGTCTCACGCTTAATTTTATCTAAGCGATCCCAAGAAAACTCACCATTCTCAAACAAATAGGAGGTCACAATGACATGGGAAGCGCCAGCATTTAAGTAGCTTTCCGCGTTGCTGTTGTTCACACCACCACCAAACTGCAAGCCATTTGGATAAGCGCGTAGGGCGCTTAAGGCTTCTTCTTGATTACCCTTGCCTAAGGCAATGACATGACCACCAATAAGGCCGTGTTCGCGATACATATTGGCGTAATGTTCTGCATTGTATTCGCTGATAAAGTTCTCTGTGGCACCTTTGTCGTTTAGACTTCCACCAACAATTTGCTTAACTTTGCCTTGGTGTAGGTCGATACAAGGACGGAATTGGGTCACAAAAAACTCCTATATAGTCTGAAAATAAAACAGGGATTGTAACTGATAATTTACCTAGAAACGATGCACCTAAGCAAACACTTCTTAAGCCTGTTATAATCGCTGATCATTAAAAATAGAGCGAAACAACAAGCAACCATCATGCTGCAAATAACCCTCGCCGTGGCGATCCCAGACCACGAAATTGAATTGACCGCTATTCGAGCGCAAGGCGCAGGCGGGCAAAATGTGAATAAAGTGTCTTCAGCCATTCATCTTAGATTTAACGTCGCTGAGTCTTCCTTGCCTGAGTTTTATAAAGAGCGCTTGCTCGCGTTAAGCGATTCTCGTCTGACTAAGGATGGCGATATCGTGCTGAAAGCCCAACAACATCGTACTCAAGAGCTAAACCGAGAAGACGCATTGGCAAGATTAAAAGCGCTTATTCTTGAGGCGGTGCGTGTTCAAAAAGCACGCAGACCGACCAAGCCATCTCGTTCATCGCAGAAGAAACGCGTTGATAAGAAAAAGCAAAAAGGCCAAATCAAAAGTTTGCGTCGTAGCAACTGGGATTAAAAAAATACTACATAAAATGAGCAATACTTGTTTTTCTAAAGTGCCATAGCCCTGTAATATGATGGGGTTACTTTCTTTGGAATAATAAAAAATAGGTTTGCTTAACATGAAACTAGAATCACTAGCATTGCACCACGGTTATACGTCAGAAGCCACGACAAAAGCGGCGGCTGTACCGATTTATCAAACGACTTCTTATACCTTTGATGATACTCAGCACGGTGCTGACTTATTTGACCTGAAAGTTCAGGGCAATATTTACACTCGTATCATGAACCCAACTACGGATGTTTTAGAACAACGTGTTGCTGCAATGGAAGGCGGGATCGCTGCTCTTGGTGTGGCATCTGGTATGGCAGCCATTACTTATGCTGTGCAATGCATCTGTGATGTAGGTTCAAACATTGTCAGCACCAGCCAGCTTTACGGCGGCACATACAACTTATTCGCTCACAGCTTCCCAAGACAAGGTATCGAAACACGCATGGTGTCTGCCGATGATCTAGCAGGATTTGAAGCGGCCATTGATGACAACACTCGCGCTATTTTTTGTGAGTCCATTGGTAACCCAGCAGGCAACATTGTAGACATCGAAGCGCTAGCGGCGATTGCCAATAAGCACGGCGTTCCACTTATTGTAGATAACACAGTGGCCACGCCATTCCTTTGCCGTCCTTTTGAATTGGGCGCGCACATTGTGGTGCACTCCTTAACAAAATACATTGGCGGACACGGTACGACCGTAGGTGGCATTATTGTTGACTCTGGTAAGTTTGATTGGGTAGCGAATAAAAAACGTTTCCCAATGTTGAATGAGCCAGATCCTTCTTACCACGATGTGGTTTACACAGAAGCACTAGGCGAAGCGGCTTATATCGGTCGTTGCCGTGTTGTACCACTACGTAACACGGGTTCTGCCTTGTCTCCGCACAGTGCATTTTTGATCATGCAAGGTCTGGAAACGCTAGGTCTAAGAATGGAGCGCCATTGCTCTAACGCGGAAAAACTGGCGGCGTTTTTACAGAATCACGATAAAGTGAATTGGGTGAATTACGCGGCCTTGCCTGATAACAAATACAACGAAATGAGCAAACGCATTACCAATGGTAAAGCGTCTGGTGTACTAAGCTTTGGCATTAAAGGTGGCATCGAAGCAGGTACACAGTTCATTGACTCACTACAAATGGTATTGCGCCTAGTGAACATTGGTGATGCAAAATCATTGGCTTGTCATCCCGCTTCCACCACTCACCGTCAGTTAAACGATGAAGAGCTAGCGAAAGCCGGTGTGAGCCGAGACTTGGTGCGTATTTCTGTTGGTATTGAAAACATTGAAGATATCATTGCCGACATTAGCCAAGCGTTAGATAAAGTTACTGTTTAATAACTAGGCTGACTTTGATTAGTTAACAATTAAAAGGGCTACTCTGGTAGCCCTTTTTTCATTCCACCAGAGTAAGTTGATATTCATGGCCGTTAATCAGGATAAAGATCCAATTACTCAAAGTCCTTGTATTCGACAATGTTGTCTTGATGCCGAGGATATTTGTATGGGGTGCTTTCGAAGTATTACGGAAATCATGGATTGGCAAAAATCGACACACGCTCAAAAGCAAGACGTGTTGGCAAATTGTGCTCTGCGAAAGCAGAAACACGACGCCAAATACTCTTAGTGTTCTTTCATTTCTATCTTCTATTATTTCTTTCTAACTTTCTGCGCCATTTAATTTAACGTTTTTTAATTTTGCTGTAATAAATCCATATCTACCCACGTCTAATTCCCAGAAACAATTTAAGGGCACTTGGATCTTTCCAAGTTTTTAGATAATGCGGGTAGGTGATTTACCTTGATAGCAGAACTTCAAACATGGCTAACCTCTGGCAACACATCGCTGACATTATTGTGTGTTGGTATTGTGCTCTTGTCCTATTTACTTGAAGACCTAGCCATTGCCACCGCAGCGACGTTGTCTGCCAATGGGGATTTGCTGCCATCGCTGGCCTTAATGTCGATTTTTATCGGTATTGCGACAGGAGACTTGGGTTTATATGTGCTAGGGCGATATACCCGAAAAGTTCGCTGGTTGCGTTATCGGGCATTGAGCAACTCTTCTTTTAAGGTGATTAGGCAAAAGCTGACCCAACGGGCTTTTGCGAACCTTTTTCTTATCCGTTTTATTCCTGGTTTACGAACCATTGGTTTCACCTTGAGTGGCTTTTTGGCCATCTCATTACCCGTCTTTTTTAGCGCGGTTTTGCTTGCAACGTCTATTTGGACCTTGCTGGTCTTCACCTTGATTTATCAAGTTGGCAGCCATGTGTTTATGTCATTGTCCGAGCTGAAATGGCTGCTAATTCCTGTGGCTTTTGGCCTGTTGTTTTTAATGAATCGTTTTCTCAATAAATCGTTTACACGAGGTATGTCATGAGCGTCATGGTAAAGGGGCAGTTCATTGCGCCGAATAAAATTAATGCAGGAATGCCGTTACTTCAAATAGAAGAAGAGACGAGTATTTCACCTTATGAGTTCATGCCAAGTTGGTTCTTTTATGCGCCTGTGGTAGCGCAGAGTTTGCTTCTTGGGCTGCGTCACGGGGATGTTTGCCTGCCACTAATTGCCAATCCCAGCATCAAGCTCAGTGGCATGGTGGGCGAATCGAAAACGGATATTTTGAATTTGGCAGGTCCATTCGCTAAGCAATGGATTGAGCCTTTTATTACTCTGACGAAAACGCAACAAAGCTCAGCAATTCAGTTAGAAAACGCTCTTCAAGCCATGACAGAGGCTCAGTTGTCTTTCCCTATCGTGGCGAAGCCTGACTTAGGTTGTCGTGGTGTCGGCGTCAAATTACTGAAATCCGTTGATCAGCTTCAGGACTATATAGAGACATTCCCTTCTTCTGCGCAGTTTCTTTTGCAAAGAAAAGCGCCTTACCAAGCGGAAGCGGGTGTTTTTTATGTTCGATACCCAGGGCGTAAGCAGGGCGAAATTATTTCCATCACATTGAAATACGCTCCGAGTGTCGTTGGTGATGGCACACACAGCTTGAAACAGCTGATCGAGCGCTGTCCTCGTGCAGGGCAATTAACCCACCTGTATTTCCCACGTCATACGCAAAAGCTGGATTGGATCCCCGCCGAAGGGGAAGAGTACCCCCTAGCGTTTGCTGGCAGCCACAGTCGTGGATCGATCTTTCGCAATGGCAATCAATACATCACAGAAGCCTTAACTCGCCAATTGGATGAGATTCTAAAAGACGTGGAGGGTTACTACTACGGGCGCTTAGACATCAAGTTTGCTGATATCGAATCCTTTATGGCAGGCGAGCAATTTTCCATTTTAGAAATGAATGGCGCCAGCAGTGAAGCGACCCATATTTGGGATCGCAATACCAAGCTTTCAGAGATTTTTAGCACCCTTTTAAAACAGTACCGAATCTTATTCGAGATTGGTGCTTTGCAGAAAAAACGCGGTTTTAGATCCCCCTCGATTCGCTCCCTGTTAAAAGCATGGCGTGAAGAAAAAAGCCTGACTCAACATTACCCCAGCACAGATTAAAACGCCGTTTTAAATGAATTCTAGGTTTTGGTTCAGTGCCGTATTGGAAGGAAAGAAGATGCAACCGGTATTAAAGAAAAGAGACATAAGTGAGTTGCCAGCCGCAACTTACGCACCCGTGGTGCAAGGCTGTCTTGAGGTGTTTGATCAGGCTTCTCGTTGTTTACAGATGCTAGATGACGAGTCTTATCAAGCGTCGATAAAGCCTGTGGTGAACAGTTCTATTGGAGAGCATTTTCGTCATTGGTTAGATGTCTTTCATGCCGTGTATCAAGCGGGAATCGTGATTGATTATAACCAGCGTCGTCGCGGTCATGCGGTGGAAACCTCGCGCTCGGTTGCCTTGGAAGAGATCGCACGCTTACACCATTGGTTGGTGGGGTTATCGGATAAACAGCTGAAAAAAAGCGTGAGTATTTTGACGGAAGTCTCTGTGTCACACACTCAGGCTTGTCTTATGTCATCCACATTAGAGCGTGAAATTACCTTTGCTGCTCTGCATGCCAATCATCATTTTGCCATGGTGAAAGTAGCCGCCAGCTTAATGAATAAAAGCATCGATGACGATTTTGGTATTGCCCCAGCCACCGCAACATTTCTACGAGGGCAATCATAATGTGCTCGGTTTCTTGGTGGATTGACGAATCTGGCTATCAGCTGTTTTTTAATCGTGATGAGCAAAAAACACGAACTCCCGCCTTGTCGCCTCAGTCTTTTGTTCTGCAAGGCACCCAAGTGCTCATGCCGATTGATCCTGTGGGCAAAGGCAGCTGGATTAGCTTGAACGAGGCCGGAGTGTCTTTGTGTTTGCTCAATAACTATCAAGGCAAAACGCCATCAGGCCAACTGACAAGCCGTGGGCAACTGGTCAAGCAATTATCCAATGCCATAGGGCTTGCTCAAATTGAATGGCAGTTTGCTCAGCTTGACCTGCAACAGTTTGCCCCTTTTACCTTGCTGGCTTTTGAACTGGGTAATAGCAAGGTTAGAGAGTTTCAATGGGATGGTGAAAACGCATCGATTCTTTATGCCCAATCACCGCATTTTTCGTCTGCAGTGGCATTAGACAGTGTCACGGCCTATCGACAATCCGTCTATGACGAACTGACCGTCACATGCGCTGACGATTTGCTGCTGTTTCATTCTCAGCACCATCCAGAACAGTCTCATTTCTCGGTTTGTATGCACAGAGAAGATGCTCAAACCGTGAGCTTCACACGCATTCAAGCGAGTCAAAACGATTTGCAGATGACCTATGTAGCGGGATCTCCGTGTATGCATTTAACGCCACAAGCCTTGGCGTCTCAGAGTCATGGTTTTCAAGACAATGGTTTTCAAGAAAAGGTTTCTCTCGTTAGTGGTTCTTATTAATCAAAATCCAGGAGTTGTTATGACACGTTTAATGATGTTTTTTGCCTTGTTTATAAGCAGTTTTGCCCTAGCGCAAGATGAGATTTACACCGGCTACTTTAGTAACAAAGCCCTGAGTGGTTACGACACAGTGGCCTATTTCACTGACCATAAACCGATCAAAGGCAGTGATGAATTTGTTACCGAATACAAAGGCGCAGATTGGTATTTCGCTTCTCAAGAACACCTCGAGATGTTCAAAGCAGAACCTGAAAAGTACGCGCCGCAATATGGCGGTTATTGCGCTTGGGCGGTGTCTGTAAAAAACGATTTTGCGTCAGCTGACCCGAAAGATTGGGCGATTGTCGATGGCAAGCTCTACCTGAATTACGACGAAAACGTTAAGCGCGAGTGGGACCAAGATCCGGCTTTGCACATCAAACAAGCCGATGCCAACTGGCCAACGCTAATCCATAAAAAATAATACTTAAAAATAAGGTTAATCGAGATGAATAAGCAAATCGTGAAATATGTACCAACGGTGTTTATCGCTTTTGTATTTGTGCAGTCCTTGTTCTTTAAATTCACCGGCTCCTATGAAACCGACCATATCTTTGGCGTGCTGGGCGCTTGGTCTGGATTGGCATTTTTTGGTCAATACGGTGGCTACATAATTGGTGTGGCTGAATTGATTGCTTCTATTTTGTTGTTTAGTCGATGGCATGGACTGGGTGCTTTGATGGCAATGGGCATTATGAGTGGTGCCATTCTGTTTCATCTATTCACACCATTGGGGGTGGTCATGCCTGAGTTCAATGAAGTGGGTGAGATCGTTGGTAACGATGGTGGTTTGCTGTTCGCCATGGCGTGTTTGGTTTGGTTATGCGCTTTGTTTTTATCAATGCGAGATCTTCGAGCACCACAAGGCACGTTAAACAAGCTTGTAAATAGAGGAGCCTAACTATGTTAGCCAGCCCTGTTCGTTTGCCAAGTCCGTTTCGCTTAAAAAGAGTGACACCATTTGGTGTAGGGGAATCTGTTATTGAATGGGCGACAGGACTCGCTAAATTAGATCGTTTGTATCAACAAAGGCCAAGTAGCCAAAACTCTTTTGAGTTTATGCGTTACACCTTAGAAGCTTTGGACATTGATTATTCGATTGCCAAAGGAAGCGTCGACCAGATCCCCAAAGACGGTCCTGTGGTGATCGTCGCCAATCATCCCCTTGGTGCGATTGAAGGTGTGGTTTTGGCGGATTTGGTTGGGCAAGTGCGCAGTGATGTGAAAGTGCTGGCCAATGAATTGCTCAAGCGTTTGCCTGAAATCAGTGATTTGTTTATCGGTGTGGATGTATTCGGTGGCAAAACCGCTCAGCGGACGAATGGCAAGGCAGTTCGTGATGCCCACCGACATTTGGCCGAGGGCGGGGTGTTGATTGTTTTTCCTGCTGGGGAAGTGTC
Organism: Marinomonas sp. CT5; assembly: GCF_018336975.1. NCBI lineage: Bacteria > Pseudomonadati > Pseudomonadota > Gammaproteobacteria > Oceanospirillales > Oceanospirillaceae > Marinomonas > Marinomonas sp. CT5. The sequence continues at coordinate 1,363,897 of NZ_CP025572.1, forward strand.
TACCTATGCGAAACCATCACAAGGTTTATCATCAGATAATTCGAAAGAAAAACAGGCATTGGCGGACATTGAATGGAGTCAGTCTGTTGCGAATTTCTTGAAGCGCAGTGAGGCGATTACGGTTCCTATTTTTATCAACGGCAAAAATAGCGAACTGTTTTATCAAGCAGGTCGAATTCACCCCTTATTGAGAACGGCAATGCTGGGGCGAGAGTTGTTAAACAAAAAGTCTTCAGTGATTGATATTTCCATTGGCAGTGCGATGCCATTTTCAGAACTCAAACAGTTTGATAACAATCAAGACCTTGTTAGTTATCTACGTTTAAACACCTATTTAATGAGCCCGCAGCAGGATCAAGAGTCTGTCGCTCACACAGAGCAAATTGATTTGCCCATTATTGCCGCTATAAACCCTGATCTATTAGAGAGCGAAATCGCCAGTCTTCCTAGTGAAATGAAGCTCGTGGAGCAGGGGGAGTTCAGTGTTTATTACGCCCCAACATCATCTATCCCTTTGCTTATTCAAGAAATTGGCCGCATACGAGAAGAGAACTTTCGTGCTGTCGGGGAAGGCAGTGGTTTGGCCTGTGATGTCGACGAATATGACCTGTATTACCACCAGCTTTTTGTTTGGCATCATGGCAATAAAGAAGTCGTCGGTGCCTACAGAATGGGGCTGGTGGATAAACTGGTTAAACAACATGGTTTAAAAGGCTTGTACTCTCGCAGCCTGTTTCATTACGACCAAGCCTTTATCGATAGTTTAGGGCAAAGCATTGAAATGGGTCGGTCTGTTGTCGCAGGGAAGTATCAAAAGAACTTAAACTCTTTATTGTTGCTATGGAAAGGCATTGCGACTTTTGCCTATCGCAACCCCAAATACACGAATTTATTTGGCCCTGTGAGTATCAGCAATGAGTACAGTCATGCCGCGCGCCAGTTAATCGCGGCGACCTTATCGGTTCATTATTATGATAAAGAAAAAGCCAGCTTGGTGATGCCTTCGACTCCTCTTAGAAACAGTGGCTCCGTGTTTTGGCAACCCAATTTATTATCGTCATTAGCCAGTGTAACCCTGCTATCTAACGTATTATCGAGAATGGAGCAGGGCAAAGGCCTTCCAGTGTTGATTCGTCAATATTTAAAAATGAACGGAAAATTGGTGTGTTTCAATGTGGATCCAGCCTTTCATAACACCTTGGATGGTTTGATTGTGGTGAATTTAAAAGACGTGCCGTTGGCCATTTTGGCGAAATACATGGGACGAAATGAGGCTGAAGAATATTTATCGGATAATTAGTGTGTGTTGATGAAAATCACAAGGGTAAATGAAAAGAGATTGATAGTTTGTTAAGCGCTATCAATCTCTTTTATTTTCTTAGGCAGGGTTCTTATTAAAATGGTTTTATTGGCTGCTACGGATATTCATTTCGCGAATCGCTTTGATCACCGTATCTGGATATTGTAAGTTGATTAGGTGCCCAGCACCTTCGAGCCATTCTACTTTTAACTGGCTACTTTTAAATAAACTAGGGGCAAAAGTCGCGCTTGCCGGATTCACCAAGCTGTCATCAGTACCTTGAAGAATAGTAACTGGTGTTGTTAATTTACTGAGTTTGTTTTGTTCTTCTTCTAGGCTGTTACGCAAATCTAACACTTCCATATTAGAGTGATTCCATTCGTTTGGAATGAAAAAGCTAGGTATCCAATCTAGTAACGTATTGTACCAACGTGCTTTTGCTAGTTTGGGCTCTAAGTCTCCTGCCAGAATAACGACACCTCGTACAAATTTAGGGTAATCTGCTGCTAATACTGGTACGAGCGAGCCTCCGAAAGAGTGGCCGACTAAGATAACTTTTCGCTTACCATTGTGCTCCCAAATGTTCTTCAACATTTGTCCAATCATATTAGACTGAATTTGTAGCGTCGTTGGGAAGTTTCCAGCGTATGTCGATTTGCCCCAACCGGGTCTGTCGATAGAGATAAGACGAAAGTCATTTTTTAAAGCTTTATCTTGGTAATAACGAGCAAAGGATGACCAGTCTCCCGGTGTGCCGTGCACAAAGACAATGGTGTCACGTGCGGATTCGCTAGGGTCGCTATTGACGTAATGGAGTTTAAAGTCACCATCAGGGCCTTTTATATACAACACATGGTGTTGTATCAATCTTGGGGTGTTTAGGACTTGTTGAGCGATGTCTTCATTTTCTTGGATTTCCTCTGGCATAGAGCAAGCGCCTAAGAAAAATGCCAAAAGACTCATTAAACACAGCTTGCCGTAAAAGTATGTGGTGTTCGACAGGAATTTCATGAACTCGGGTCCAAAATAAGAAAAAGGCTTTACGGATAAAAAAGTGACTCATCTTTTGTCGATTATACATTGTCTAGGTACAAGTGTGCCGATCATTTTATAGTCAGCCTACGCCATTTGCGTTATTTTGCTGAATAAACGCATCTTTATTACTACTTATTTCTTTCAATCTCTTTATCTTGATCTAACGCAATGTTTCGAATCGCAACAACACTCATAATCTGGACTTATAGTAAGCCTTGAAATGTTTTAAGGCTTCGGTGGGCGTTGGATAACAAGAACACGAGCCAGAATACGTGTCTACGATCGCCTTTTTTCTCAATCAAATGAATGGGTTGAAGCTATATGATTAACGAAGCTGTAGTGGATTTATCGCGGTTTCAGTTTGCACTCACTGCTCTGTACCACTTTTTGTTTGTCCCTTTAACACTAGGGATGGCCTTTTTACTTGCAATCATGGAGTCCGTCTATGTAATTACAGGTAAGCAAGTTTACAAAGACATGGTTAAGTTTTGGGGTAAATTGTTTGGTATTAACTTTGCCTTGGGTGTGACCACTGGTCTTACCATGGAGTTCCAATTCGGAACAAACTGGTCTTACTACTCACATTACGTAGGCGATATTTTTGGTGCTCCGTTGGCCATTGAAGGCTTAATGGCTTTCTTCCTAGAATCGACACTGGTTGGTTTGTTTTTCTTTGGTTGGGATCGTCTGAGCAAAGTGAAGCACTTAATGGTTACTTGGGGTGTGGCTCTAGGTTCTAACTTGTCTGCTTTGTGGATCTTGATTGCTAATGGCTGGATGCAAAACCCAGTAGGGTCAGATTTCAACTACGAAACCATGAGAATGGAATTGGTTGATTTTGGTGCTTTATTGTTGAACCCAGTGGCTCAGGTGAAATTTGTACACACTGTTTCGGCTGGTTATGTAACAGGCTCCATTTTTGTCTTAGCTATCTCTAGCTACTACCTACTTAAAGGTCGTGACCTTGCGTTTGCTCGCCGCTCTTTTGCTATTGCTTCTGCATTTGGTTTGGCATCTGTATTAAGCGTTATCATTTTGGGTGACGAATCTGGTTATGAACTGGGTGAAGTTCAAAAAGTGAAATTGGCTGCGGTAGAAGCCGAATGGGAAACTCAGGACGCACCTGCAGATTTCACCTTGATTGGCTTCCCTAACCAAGAGCTACAGGAAACCGAATTTGCCCTTAAAATTCCTGGCTTGATGGGGATCATTGCGACTCGTTCTTTAAGTGATGAAGTTACAGGCATCAAAGAATTGAAAGAGCATAACCGCCAACGCATTATCAATGGTATCTATGCAAATCAATTGCTTGAGAAACTACGCGATGGTTCTGATGATCCACTTGTTAAAGAAAACTTCGAAAAAGTAAAAGGCGATCTAGGCTACGGTCTATTAGTGACGGCTTATAATGAAGATATTAACCGTGTGACTTCTGAAGAAATTGACCAAGCTGTTGAATACTCTATTCCTCAGGTGGCGCCATTGTTCTTCTCTTTCCGTATCATGGTGGCATGTGGCTTTATCATGCTGTTGATCTTCGTCGTGGCTTTCTACCAAAACGCTCGTCGTCGCATTGGTCAAAGCCGTACTTTCTTGAAAGTATGCTTAATGAGCTTGCCTTTGCCTTGGATCGCATGTGAAACAGGTTGGTTTGTTGCCGAATATGGTCGTCAACCATGGGCGATTGGTGAAATCTTACCTATCCATGTGGCTGTTTCTGGCTTAACTGCCGCTGAAATTTGGACAACAATCATTGGCTTTACGGTTCTATACACAGCGTTCTTGATTGCTGAAATGTACTTGATGATTCGCTTTTCTAAGCAAGGACCTTCTAGTTTACATACAGGTCGCTACTCGCTTGAACAAGAAACGTCTCAGTTGAAACAGGAGGTGTAAGATGGATTACGAATTATTAAAAGTCATTTGGTGGGTATTGATCGGTGTTTTGTTGATCGGCTTCTCCGTAACCGATGGTTTCGATATGGGTGTCGGTAGCCTGCTAAAAATCATTGGTGGCAACGACTCAGAACGCCGAGTGATGATTAACTCCATTGCTCCTCACTGGGATGGCAACCAAGTTTGGTTTATCACAGCTGGTGGTGCTTTATTTGCGGCTTGGCCGGTGGTTTACGCGACATCATTCTCTGGTTTTTACTTTGCAATGATGTTGGTATTGGCGGCACTATTCTTCCGTCCAATCGGCTTCGATTACCGTTCGAAACTGGAAAATACAAAATGGCGTAATAGCTGGGACTGGGGCATTACCTTTGGTTCAGCAGTACCTCCAATTATTTTCGGTGTGGCTTTCGGTAACTTGTTGCAAGGTGTTCCATTCGAGTTTGACGAATACTTACGTGTGACATACACAGGCTCTTTCTTTGCACTGCTAAACCCATTTGCGATCCTTTGTGGTTTGGTTAGCCTATTAATGCTAATGACTCAAGGTGGTGCTTGGTTACAAATGAAAACAGATGATGCTTTGCTAGAAAAAGCCAGCCGTATCACGGCAATCACTGGTGCTCTAGCGGCTGTGTTGTTCATCTTAGCGGGTGTTTGGTTGGCCTACGGTATTGATGGTTATGTATTAACTAGCAGTGTTGACGGTAACAGTGTTATGACTCCGTTAATGAAAACCGCTGAAGTTCAGCCTGGTGCCTGGTTAGCTAACTATGACAAAGTGCCTGCACTTATGTTAGCTCCAATCATTGGTATTGCTGGTATGTTGTTTGCTGCCATTACGGCGGTAATGAGAAAAGGCGCATTGTCTTTCCTAAGTTCATCTTTGGGTATTGCAGGTATCATCGTCACTGCGGGTGGGTCTATGTTCCCATTCTTGATGCCTTCTTCAAGCTACCCAAGCATGAGTTTGACTATGTGGGATGCGACTTCAAGTGAAAACACTATGATGATCATGTTTGTTGTGGCTTGTATCTTTGTGCCAATCGTTCTTGCTTATACATTGTGGAACTACTTTGTGATGTACGGTCGTTTGACTAAGAAACACATCGAAGAAAACAATCATTCACTTTACTAGTTATTGGGTAAGAGGGTAGGGTTCTTTGAGCGCTATCCTCTAGCTAAAATAGAGGAACAGAATATGTGGTATTTTGCTTGGGTTCTTGGTGTATTGTTAGCGTGTTCTTTCGGTATCATCAACGCCGTTTGGTTAGAGTTTAAAGGTTACGAAGGTGAAGAGGAGCAAAAGTAAAGCTTTATGACGCGAGAGAAGGGAGCAAAAAAGGCACGTCGACCAGGTCGAATCAAAACATCAGAAGCGGTATTTTTAGGACAGTTAGCGAATCAACAGTCTGCAAAATACCGTATTGCTCAGGGCTTCGGTGTATTGTTTGCGGTGTCTTTGGTGTTGCAAGCTTGGGCGTTCGCGAATGTTTTTTCAGACATGGCCTTGCAGCAATCTTTCTCTTTATCTCTGCTCGTTGTAGGTTTATTCGCTCTTTTAATTCGCGCTCTGGCCAGTTTTGGTCGAGAGCGAATTTGCACTAGTGCAAGCCGTGATATTCGTTACCGCTTGCGCAGTAAATTGGTGTCGCATCTTACGAATCTTGGGCCTGCGCGCCTAAGAATCGAAGAAGATGCGGCGCTTTCTACTCGTGTTTACGAACAGGTAGATGCGTTAGATGATTTCTTTAGTCGCTATAAACCGCAAGTGTTTATGGTGACCCTGATTCCTTGTGTGATCCTACTTTCCGTTGTGTCTATTTCTTGGATCGCCTTCTTTGTTTTCATGATGACCGCGCCATTGGTTATCATCTTCATGATTTTTGTTGGTCACAAAGCCGCACAAGCCAACCGTCGACAGTTTAATGTTTTAGCCATGTTGTCCAACCAATTTATGGACTTAAGCCAAGGGCTGGCAGAGTTAAAACGTCTTAACAGAACTGGCGAAGCACGGGAGCGTTTGTCTGACAGCGCTACGTCATACCAAAAAACAACCATGGGGGTTTTGGTATTAGCGTTTTTATCAACGGCTACTTTAGAGCTTTTTGCCTCATTATCTATTGCCATGATTGCTTTGTACTTGGGGCTAGGCTTATTAGAAGTCTTACCTTGGCAGGTAGGTAGCTCGCCCGTTACTTTAACGCAAGCTATGTTTCTGTTATTGCTTGCACCGGAATTTTATTTGCCACTTCGTCAACTAGGTAATGACTACCATGCGAAGCAGAAAGCGGAAGCCGCGGCGACCGATTTATTAGCCATTCTGGATGCGCCAGCGCATGTTGTGTCATCACAAGAAAAACAAAAAACAGCCAATCGTTTTGGAAAAGCCGCCATAGCTGAGTCATTGCAATCTATTGGCTTTGAAAACCTAAGTTGGTCGGAAGAGGGGCGTTACCGATTAGCACCCATCACCGCCAATATCAGCGTAGGTGAGCGAGTGTGGCTGAGTGGTGAATCTGGTGTGGGAAAATCCAGTTTATTACATCTATTACTGGGGTTTGAAGACGGCTATGAAGGGCGATTTCTAGTCAATGACCTGCCTTTTAGTGAGCTAGATTTAGCCTCTTGGCGCGCAAAATTGGCCTGGTTGCCACAAACACCAGAATGGGTAAATGGCAGCATTCGACGAAATTTACTCTTAGGCATCGAGCCGCCAAGCGAAAGCGAGATCGCCTCTGCATTGCAAGAAAGCCAATGTGATGAATTTATTCAAGCGTTACCCGATGGGCTGGAAACCAAATTAACTGAGCTCGGGGCTGGTTTATCTGGTGGGCAAATGCAGCGCCTTTCCATTGCCAGAGCCTTGTTGTCAAAAGCAGACATGTGGTTACTGGATGAGCCCTGTTCTGGACTGGATAAAGAAACTGCCCAGACTGTGCTAGACACGTTAGAAAAGGCATCGAAAGGGAAAACACTACTCATCGTTAGTCACGATACACATCCTATCAGTTGGGTCGACAAACATTGGGCATTAACCACAGGAGGTTTGCATGAGCAGTCACGCAAAGAAAACTGCCAAGCTATCGCTTAAGCGCCTTTTACTGGCTAACCCATGGGGATTTGTCATACCTGTGATTACTGGCATCGCCGCGACGTTAGCCGGTGTTGCCTTGTTGGGTGTTTCGGGTTGGTTTATTTCCGCAGCAGGGTTGGCAACCACCATGGGCGTGGCACTGGTCTTTAACTACCTCACTCCGGGTGCAATTGTTCGTGGTTTGGCCATTTTAAGAACCGCTGGGCGTTATGGCGAACAAGTAACTGCTCATAATCACTTGTTAGGATTGTTACGGATTTTACGCCTTTGGGTTTGGGATCAGCGCGTTGCCAAAGACGCGGCTAATCTACATCAACAAAGCCGTGGCGATTTATTGCAACGCCTAGTAAGCGACCTAGATCAAATCATTCGTTGGCCGCTGGTGGTGTTTCTACCTTGGATCTACGCACTGCTCTCTTATGTGGCCGTGTCTATTTTTGCCTATTTCATTTCGCCTACCTTGCTCTTGCCATTAGGTGTTGCCGCGTTATTGCATATTGTCCTTGTACCTTACCTATGTGGACGCTTTGCCAGCCATGAAGTACACGTTGGTCAAATACTTGGAGTGCATCGCCGCAGTCGCTTTGTAAGCTTTTTCTCCGCACTGATTACGCTCACTATTCGCGGACGTTGGGAAGATTACTCTCAGCGTCTTGGTCAACTGGATGAGCGCCAAAGAAAAACAGAAATTCGCATCCAACAAGCCGTTAGCCTTGGGCGTTTGTTATCTTACTGCGTCACCATTCTCTTATTGGCTTGTAGTTTCTATTTGCTTGGACAAGCTGACGACACAACTGGCCGCTGGATCTTAATTACTGGCGTACAGGGCACTTGGGTTGTAGGGTTTGTTTTATCTATATTGGCGGTGAACGAATTGGTGCTACCGTTGGTTCAATCCTTTGTTGCGCAAGGTCAATCTCAAGTGGGCTTACGTCGTTTGAATCAACTGCATCAAGATGAACAAGCACCATCTGAGCAGCCGATCAATAGAATTGAACAACTTACCTTTAAGCAGTGGCGCGGTTATCACGCTCCGAGTGGTATGGGCAGCCCAACCACAGATATTAAAATAAATCAGGGTGAATTTGTTTGGATTCGAGGTGCAAGTGGCTCTGGTAAATCGACATTATTGGCATCGATCGCTGGGGATTGTTTGTCTTCAGGTCAAGCTTTTATCAACAGTGAACCACAGAACATTTATAGTAACCAAACCTATCAAGCTCAATTAAGTTATTTGCCTCAGGCTCCTTATATCTTTCAGCAAAGCATTGCTGCCAACTTACACCTTGGCAACCCCAATGCCAGCGACGAAGAGCTTTGGGCAGTACTAGAAGCCGTAGCGCTCGGTGACTGGGCACGGAACTTACCAAATGGCTTAGAGACTTTACTAAGTCCACAGGGGCGTAACCTTTCAGGTGGACAACGTAAACGTCTTGCCCTAGCACGCTTACTGCTAAGAAACTCTCCTGTCTTATTACTAGACGAACCCTTCGACGGCTTAGATAAAGCCACTATCGAAACCATCTGTCACTCATTAGAGAACGACTACAAACCAGACATCCTAGTCCTCGTTAGCCACGTGGGCAGTCGCATTGGCGACAACGCAAGAGTCATAGAGCTTTAGATTTTTATTATATTTGTTTCCTCTAAATTGTTATTAGCAGCAGGTTTATTCCGCTCTGCTGAGCGGGTAACTTTTGCCAATCGATGCAACGCTTTCATTTAATGGGAAAGCAAAAAATCTTTTATCGGGCTATCGCCCAAACGTCTCATTCATGTTGTTTAATACTGGTTTAGCGAGACGACTTTTACCGTAAGGCATAGATTGTTTTTGATGATTTTAGAAAAGGTATTTTTAACTGATCCTGAAACTCCATAAAGTCGCGCAACTTCGTCGAGTCGAACAGGCTTATTTAGGGTGAAAACCAAAACGCAATTAATGGATAGATATACAGTTTATTTTTTAAATGGTCACTTTCTTGCGCGTTTAGCCATTTTAAATAAAACCAATTGTGCTCGTTTTGTGCTGGAGGTAAGTAAGAAAGTCCTCTAATATCAATGAATAAGGATTCATAGAGTAGAAATAACGCGCTGTGGATAAAAGGAATAACACGCATGCTCGTTTTTCCTGTTTTGATTTTTGTGGGTATCAGTTAAAAAGTATTATTCTTCAGAAAGTTAAAAGGGTTTTTAAGTGAATTTAAAAATGTGTAAACGCGCATGCGCATTATTAAAATGTTATGTTCACAGGTGAATTTAGAGGATCTATATGAAAATAAAATTTGTAGTCGGTTGCTTTCTAATAGCAGCAGCATTCCTATTTGGAGCTTATTTTAGTAATCCAAGTTTCTGGCAGGCAGTTTTAATAAATACAGGAACATCCTTCATCGCGTTGGGGATCGGTCTCGTATTAGTGAACATTTATCTGGAGCAAAACGCTAGAAAAGGAGCTGTAAAGTCGTTGTTCGTTCTTTCAAATAGTGCAATTGCAGGTGTTCACAATCACTTTCTGAATACCTGCTGGGCCAAGTTTGGCAGGGATGAATTTGGGAAAATAATTGATGAATATGTCAAGTCCAATGGCAATCCAAAATCACTCAAGCTTGAAGTTCGAGAATACTTTTACGAGCTAGTAAAAAATGATCGGGCGCTGTTCAATCACTTGGATTCAATGGCTGAAAGTCTTACAGAACTGTCTAGATTGGTTGGGTGGAGTTTGAATGCCTCTTTGCTTGAATCCTCTCTGAATTCAAGAATTGCGATTAACAAGCTTAAGGAGTTGGATCTTGATGACTCCGAAGATGCCAAAAATTCTGCGACGGAGTATCTATTGGACGCTGACCTGAAAGGGCAAGAAACTCGGCACATACTTCTTAAATTAGCTGACATTGAAGAGTGAACATAACAAGTTGCTGCACACGGAAAAATTACTCGCTATGCTCCTAATTTTCCGGTGAGCAAAGCGTTAAGCATCAAAGTAATGGAATCAATTAAACTAATCTTAGCTTTTTGGAATTATCGCTTCATGTCGAGTCGCGAAGTAATAGCTTGGGCTGACGAAGAGATAAAGGCTGTAGATGAGCCTGACGATGACTTGATCACTTTATCCCTAGAAGGGCCTGAAGTGTGCACTAAGCTTCCGAGTGACGAATTTCCACGATCTACCAAGTTACCCTATGAAAAAATATTCGCAATTAAAGCGTCTATATTTGATTTGTCCTTAAAAGAAGAAAGAGATAAATTTATTTCTTGGATGTTGGGTTCCTGCCGAGGGTTAAGTTTAGATATTCCAGAGGTAAGGCTTGCCTATGATTACGAGCATATTAGTTGGGACGGTGATAACCCGATGAAAGCTGACGAGATGTTTGATAATTCGTTTCGTAATATGCTTAAGCATTGGAATGAGCAGACTGAAGAGTTAGAGGGCAGATGCTTAACAAATCAATCAACTACGCGCATCCTGCGCCGGAAGCAGCGAAGCTGCTCCGGTTATTGAGGCGTTATGTGCTGGAAAACATCAGAGGACGTGGGTAATGTCGACTAAAGGTTTAAATGCGCGGATAACAGCATACAAGAAGGCATTTGCTAGCGGAGAAATTCAAGAAACCTATCAAAAATTGGTCAGTATCGTTCAGAATCTGAGAACTGAGTTTTCAAAAAAATATAAAGGTGAATTCTCCGTCGCAAACATATTGCATGGATATATTGACTTTACTTATTTTTACTTGCAAAACGATTATCTCAAGAAGAACAAGCTGAAGATTGCTATTGTCTTCAATCATCAACACGCCAGTTTTGAACTCTGGCTTCTTGGGCAAACAAAAGATATACAGATTCGCTATTGGGAGAAGTTGAAAGGCACTAAATGGGTTACCAGCGAAATTATGCCTGAATATTCAATTTTTGAAGTTCCACTTATTTCAACTCCGGACTTTGATAATACAAATAAACTTTCAGAATCTATTCATGATCAATTTGAGGTACTTACAGAAGAAATTCTCAATATGTTGGAGTCTTGTAAGTAATGGCACATAACAAGCGCGTGAACATGGATCGCACAAAGCTGCGCCGCTTCGCTCTGTACCTTTGTGCGCCCGGTTACACGAAACGTTAACCCTCACAGGAGTCGTATGAAATTATCGTTAATCGCAGCAGTTTCTGAAAATGGTGTAATAGGCTCAGGCTTAGATATATCTTGGTCTGTTAAAGGTGAGCAGTTGCTGTTTAAAGCTATGACATATAATCAATGGTTAATTGTTGGTAGAAAGACTTTTGAGTCTATGGGGAAGCTCCCAAATAGAAAATATGCGGTAATTACTCGCTCTGAGTTAAAATCAGACGATAAAGATGTATTCTATTTTTCATCAATTGATAATGCATTATCTACACTGAAAAATGTTACCGACCATGCATTTGTGTCTGGTGGCGGAGAAGTTTATAAAGCACTTATTCATCGCGCTGATACACTGCACATATCGACAGTCCATACAGATATTGACGGTGATGTGTTTTTTCCTCAAGTTCCTGATGGCTATAGTGAAGTATTCAAACAACGATTTAGTTCAAACTTAGATTATACGTATCGCATTTGGCAAAAGCAGATTTAGGGTCAGCCATAAGAAGCGGTGGCAGTTTTGGAAATAGGGCTTTTAACCCATCTCAAACACCCTTAAAAAAACACACCTAACCGGAGACAAAATGGAATTAGTCTTACCATCCTCAAAATATATCCCAAGCTATAACGCATACATCGAAGAGTTGGGGGATGAAGTTCGTTATCCTTTCCCTATGGGTTTTGATCATCAAGATTTCGATGCACTTTTAGCTAAGCTGTCTGATTTTGCGCTTGGTAAAAATTTACCTGAGGGTTTTGTACCCAGTACGACCATGTGGTTGGTAGAAAGGGGATGAACTAATTGGCGTGACGAATTTACGTCATTACCTTAATAGTGCTATTGAAGAGTGCGGTGGTCATATTGGATTGGGGATTCGTCCCTCTTACCGTGGTAAAGGATTGGGTAAGTGGTTAATGAAGCTTTCAATAGAAAAGCTAAATGCTATGGGGGTAAGTTGTGTTCATGTGCATTGTTATAAAGACAACTATGCTTCGGCCAGTACTATTATTGAGAACGGTGGTGAGTTGCATTCTGAATTGACCTTGGATGGTAAAGTGGTTCAGCGGTATTTTATAAATGGTGTTTTATAGATATTTTAATCTTGAATAAATGCTTATGTATTATTAAATTCAATGTAGTAGTAAGGACTATTATTTAGTCAGGGGCTCAGGATTTTCTTAAGGCTGGGATGGCCGCTTTGGTTCAGATTTGACTCTGTCAGTATTTGACGATGAGATGTCCCGGCGGAGCCGGTTTATATAAAATGAGAATATGAGGTATCCCATGATAACTTTTAGGCTTTCATGTCACCGTTTTGTGGCTTTCGCTTTATTGGCTTCGGCCTCGCTTACATTTTTGTCCTCTCCTTTGTTTGCTGAAGAGCTTCCTCCATCTAGAACCTCTGGTATTTCTGTTCCTGAAGGCCAGATAGAGGAAGCTGTCGCCGCGTTGGATAGGATTGTTGAAGACATAAAAGCTCGTAGCGGTATTCCGGGCATTGCTGTCGCAGTGGTTCATGGTGATAAGACCATTTACGCCAAAGGTTTTGGTGTACGCGGTGACAAAAACAGCTTGCCTATTACACCGGATACTGTGTTTCAGGTGGCTTCGCTGTCTAAGGCTGTTGGTGCGACAGCCGTTGCTCGGCAAGTTAGTGAAGGTGTGGTTTCATGGAATAGTCGTATGAAAGATCTTCTTCCTTGGTTTGCCCTTTCAGATACGGCTATTAGAGACAAGTTGACCATCGGGGATCTTTACAGCCATCGGTCAGGTTTACCAGACCATGCTGGAGATGAACTTGAGGTTCTCGGTTTTGATCGTCAAATGATTCTTGAACGGCTAAGGCTTTTACCACTTTCTCCGTTTCGTATTAGCTACGCTTACACTAACTTTGGTCTAACGGCAGCAGCGGAAGCGGTTGCAGAAGCGTCAGGTATGCCATGGAGTGATCTGACTGAAGAGGCCGTGTTTAAGCCTCTTGGCATGACGCATACTAGTTCACGCTATAAAGACTTTGTCGCGCGTGAAAACCGAGCCATTCCCCACGCTATAACCGACGATGGTTTTGCTCCATTGTATAATCGTCAGCCCGATGCACAGTCGCCTGCTGGTGGAGTTAGTTCATCAGTTAACGATATGGCGAAATGGATGAAGATGGTACTTGCTAATGGTGGTGACCTTATCCGACCAGAAGCTCTGCAACCGGCTATTAGTCCGCAAAGTTTCTCGAAAAGACCAAATAGTCCAGATGAACGCGCGAGCTTTTATGGCTACGGTTTTATTGTAGGAACAGACCCGAGTGGCCGGGTTATCCTTAGTCATTCGGGGGCTTTTATACTAGGCGCGGCAACTCATTTCACTATGATTCCGTCTCTTGATGTTGGCATTGTTGTATTATCTAACGCGTCTCCAGTTGGGGCTGTTGAGTCGATCGGTGCAAGTTTTACTGATATTGTGCAGACTGGCGCGATTAGACGCGACTGGTTTTCTGGCTACGAACCTTTGTTTGCAGCATTTTATAAGCCACTAGGACAAACCGCTGGAAAGCCTTTCCCGAAAGCTGCCGCTGCTACGCCTCCAGCTAGTTATTGCATTGGTCGTTATAGCCATCCTTATTATGGAACGGTTGAAGTGCGCGAAGATACGTCTGGTGGGTTAGTCTTGTTAGCCGGTCCAGAACAGCAAGTATTCCATTTGGAAGCATGGGATGGTGCTATGATGGTGTTTGATGTTGATAATGAAAATGCCCCGAAAGGTTCTCGTTCTGGCGTCAGGTTTTCGGGCGGAGAAGAACAGGCCGAGACATTGGAAGTTGAACTGCTTGTTTATGATGGGCCAGCGCGTTTCGAAAGAATATAGCGAGAATACCATTAACGATTAAGCCGTCGTTCACTTCGACGTTAATTATTATAAAAGTAGAGGATGTCATGCAATATATACATTTAGTCGCGATTATCGCTGTGTTGCAGTTTTTCTTTTTTGGGGCAATGACGGGAAGGGCGAGAAGAAACTCTGGACTCAAAGCGCCTGCTGTTACGGGGCATGAAGGTTTCGAGCGAATGTATCGTGTTCAAATGAATACATTGGAAACCTTAGTGGCTTTTCTTCCGTCTTTGTTTATCGCGGCCATCTATTGGTCTCCGGTATTGGTTTCTAGTTTGGGGGTTGTCTATATTGTGGGTCGCTTTATTTATTGGAGAGCGTATGTGTCTTCTCCTGAAAAGCGTGCACTCGGTTTTATGTTATCTATTCTGCCAACCTTTATTCTAATTGCTCTGGCTATCGTTGGCATTGTTATGTCTATTGCTGGGAATTAAGCTCACACCCTTTCATTTCGCAGCTAATACCATCTTGGTGTTGGCTGTTTCTTCCCTTCATTCCGCTTTTCCATTTTTATAAATTATTTGACATTTAGCTGTTCTTTATATAGAACGTTCTATATAAAGAACAAATTGAGGTGCATGATGAATAAACCCATTCTCGGCTCGCTGGGTCGCAACATACAAAAACTGCGTATGGCAAAGGGATTGTCTTTGTCTCAGCTTGCATTGGATGCAGGGCTGGCGAAGTCGAATTTGTCGCGTATTGAGCAAGGTGAGGGTAATCCAACCATAGAAACCATTTGGCGTTTGGCGGTACAGCTGGATGCGCCGTTTGGGGATTTGGTGGCCAGTTTGGAATCCACGATGGGCGAAAACGGGATTCAGGTTCGCTTGATTGATCAAGGTCTGGATAATCCGCGCATTGATGTTTATTGGATGTCATGTGCGCCCAACACCATTAAGCAATCAGAGCCCCATATTGCTGGTACGACAGAAACCCTGACTTTAATTAGCGGTGCCTTGTTGGCCGGAGAGAATGATGACTTGCGCCAGCTGGACATTGGAAAAGCGCGCACCTTTGCTGCGGATGTTCCCCACCGTTATCAAACGGGGGATGAATGGGCGACGCTGATGATGGTCATTACTTATGCAAAACAGTCTGATCCTAAACAGGAAGTACAATTATGAATACCGCCGCTCAAACTTTTTCTGGCACCCCTTGGAAGCAAGGTATAAAAGACGCGATTCCACTACTTGGCGGATACATTCCAGTGGCTATTTCGTTTGGTCTGATTTCCGTTCAGTCGGGTTTTAGTGTGTTAGAGACTATCCTGATTTCAGCCTTTATTTATGCAGGCGCGTCACAGTTTCTTTTTGTGGCTATGGCTGCTTCTGGCGCACCGCTATGGCTGGTGGTGATCATGACTTTGTTAATTAACGCTCGTCATATTGTGTACGGGCCAAACCTTTCTCCGTATTTGAACCAAGATAAAAAGTGGCTGCCATTAATGCATGGTTTGACCGATCAAATCTTTGCTCTCGCTCACGCTCGTTTGCCTTTGCTTCCCGATCAGGCGCGTATCGGTTGGTACACAGGGGCAGCGGTATTGGCTTGGTTAAGCTGGATTGCAGGAACCGCACTGGGGGCGATAGCGGGTGGTGAATTGACGCAACGCTGGCCATTAATCAATGAGGTTTTGCCATTTGCTCTGCCGGCTTTGTTTTTTGTGCTGGTGGTTCCCCGTTGCAATAATATCTTGTGGTCTTTGACCATTGGTTTGTCCGCGGTGGCTGCCGTTGTTCTAAAAGTATTGGGTTACCCAAATGTGGCTATTCCATTGGCTGCTATATGTGGCTCGATACTTTTTTATGCTTTAAAAAATCAACCTGCATTGAGGGGGAAATAAAGATGGAAACCTCTATGTGGCTAGCACTTGCTAGCATTGCTATTGGCACCTATTTATTGCGCCTTGTGCCATATATTTGGATGAAGCGTAGCTTGGCAAAAAGACAATCTGAGGACGGCGTTGGCTCCATGCCGACTTGGTTAACCATATTGGGGCCAACTATGATTGCCGCAATGTTTGGTACTTCCTTGGTGCCAAGTCATGCAGATACCTTGTCTTGGTTTGCCTCTGGCATTGGTCTATTGGTTACTTATGGTGTTTGGACGCGCACTCGCTCTATGGGCTTACCTATTTTATTTGGGGTCATGGCATTTGGTGTGGTGACCTTGGTGTTTTAGTTCTTCAGTCAATGAGTGAAAGTCATACTAAGTTCTGCATAATACCTCTGAAATTAGCTTTAATTTTTATTGGTATGGAAATAGAGTTGCGTTATCAAAGTTAGTCTAATACTAAGAAGGATTATAAAATGATTACCTTTAAAGGTGGTTGCCTGTGTCAGGCGGTTCGATATGAGACAACAGCGGAGCCGTTGAATCAGCGAGTCTGTCATTGTCATGAATGTCAAAAAGCTATCGGTGCGGCTTTTAATGCACGCGTGTTAATGCGTATTGATGATGTGTCTATCACTGGGCCAATAAATACCTATTATTCTTCTGAAACGCTTGAACGGGGGGCTTGTTCACATTGTGGTTCAAGTGTGTTTTCTCGACGAGCTTCTGCAGGTGTTATTGGTTTGACGGTCGGCAGTATGGATGATTCATCGCTGTTTAAACCAGATATGCACTTTTGGGTGTCTTCTAAGCAGCCTTGGTTAGAATTAACCGATGGGCTTCCTCAGCACTTGGAAGCTCCGCCGTCCAAAGGGTATTAAGCGTTTATTAAGTTTGGGATTTGGTCTGACTAGGCCAAATTCCAGTTTGCTTTAGGGTTTTTTATTCCCTTTTCCAACTCCTACAGCAACGGCCTAGAGAGTAAAAAAACATTCCTCTGGTTTTGCTCGTTCTTGTGAATTTTTTTATTTTCTGATTTTCTCGATGCTAAATGGCTTTGTAAGCCTTTAGTGCAGTCGCTCGCATGCATACTGATATTTTACTAATTCGATTCAGGTGTAATCATTGCTCAAAACATTTTTTTCTCTCTATATCATCTTGCTTCTATACCCTGTACATTGGTTATTCGACCTGTTCATTCTTTAAGGTTCTTATTGGCTTTAGATAAAGCCTGTCCGCGTTTTTCTGCAATATTGGCGTTCAATATAGGAGTGCTCGATGCAAGCTAAGTTTACCGTTCAAATCGATTCCTTTAAGAAAATTAGCAAGATTCCAAATGCATGGTCTGACGACGATTATCGTGCTCTTTTAAGCATTATGGATTTCGAAGACGATGTCGAGAAAATGGATGCCTCAGAGCTGCGTGAGATGTGCATGATGTCGTTAAATGACCTTGAGCCAGCGGATGCGGCAAAGGCTGTATTGACGCATTTATTTCCAGACTTGGCAGAAGGCAAAATAGACCAAGTTAGCCACGATATGATGGATGACCGCTCATGGGAAGAGTACCCAGATTGCCTGTTTCATGAGCGCTTTTTTAGTGCCTATGCACTGTTACGTGAAGCCTTTAATGGCACCTTTGCGAAGCCTACCGGTGTTGAGCTTGCGCTGACAGTAACGGCGGGTCATGCGGAAGATATGGCGATTTTTGATGAGTCGTTACATTCATCTATTGTACGTTTATTAGCAAATGGGCAGGGCGATGATGCGTTAATTAATCGTTTATACGAAGATCAGATCAAAGGCACGTACTTCCCTGAAGCGCCGGGGCTTGTTTGGCAGCTTAAGCAAGTGGCAGACGAAGGCACAACTCGCCAGTTTAGCTTGGTGAGCTCCTATTTTTGGATGGAGAACTTCGAGCAAGTGGAAAGCTTTGAAACTAAATCTCATGCGGATGAAGAAGAATAAATTAGTGACGTGAGTTGAATCGAGTGAGTTAAGACGAAAAAAAGCGGATCAAATGATTCGCTTTTTGCTTTTCTAGGTTGGCAAGCACGCCGTATTTCGATTTAATCTCGTTCTGTTTATGAATGAAAGCACGTAATCACGAGGCTCAAAATGACCAATTCACCGATCCAAATTGTTTGTCAAAGTTGCACTACAAAAAACCGTGTTCCCAAAGATAAGTTAGGTAACAAGCCTCTTTGTGGTAAGTGTAAGAGTCCGGTGCTTTCTAGTTTTCCTATTAATGGTAGCGACCAAAATTTCAGGCGTTTCATCAATGATAATGATCTTCCTGTCGTGGTGGATTTTTGGGCGTCTTGGTGTGGGCCATGTCAGCAGTTCGCACCAATTTTTGCGCAAGTCGCCAGCGAGATGTCGACACAGGCTTGTTTTTTGAAGTTGGACACAGAGCAAAATCAAATGACCGCAGGGGGCTTTAATATTCGATCCATTCCGACTTTGATGATTTTTCATCATGGCAAAGAAGTGGCGCGTCTATCTGGCGCTTTGCCAAAAGCACAGTTTCAACAATGGTTAGCGCAGAATTTGCCAGCGGTTTAAGATGTTTTGGAGGACGTTAAACGCTGGTATCAAAATGCATTTCAACAAACTTTTCGTATAACGCTTCTTCTGTTTCACGTCTGTTTGGATCGGGTTTAACACAGTCGATCGGGCAGACGGCCACGCAGGTGGGTTGGTCGTAATGACCAACACACTCTGTGCATTTATCTGGATCAATGACATATATCTTGGCGCCCATGGTGATGGCGTCATTAGGACACTCTGGTTCACACATGTCACAGTTGATGCAGCGGTCGTTGATTAATAGTGCCATATCGTCTTTATGCCGTTGTTGCGTTGTTATGAGGTTGGCGTGTGGTTTGTCCTTCCGATAGGTTTCTCATTAGGATCCCCATAGAAGCATCGATACCAGCTGGACATGGGATAGAAACCACATGGCCACTGCCTTTTGCTACGTCGATAGGGCGGCCTTGTTTGTCGTTCAGTTCGCCCAATGGAAAAGTGACATTGCCTTTTGGCGTCATTAATTCCAAAGAATCTCCAACACTAAAGCGGTTTTTTACTTCAATGGTCAGTGAGTTTTCGTGGGTGGCAATGACTTCGCCGACAAACTGCTGCTTATCACTGATGGAGTTGCCTGTTTCATAGTTTTGCAGGTCAACATGACGATGGCGTTGTAAGAAGCCATCTGTGTAACCACGATTGGCTAGGTTGTCTAAGCTGTTCATGAGATTGGCATCAAAAGGGCGACCGGCGACGGCGTCATCAATGGCTTTGCGATAGATTTGCGCTGTTCTGGCACAGTAATAAAAAGACTTGGTACGACCTTCCACTTTTAGAGAATGCACGCCCATTTTTACGAGTCGCTCAACGTGTTGAATGGCGCGTAAATCTTTTGAGTTCATGATGTAAGTGCCATGCTCGTCTTCGAAGGCTGGCATGTATTCATCGGGGCGGCCATGTTCTTGCAGTAAGAAGAGTTGATCGCTTGGCTCCTGAATTTGCACGGCAGAAGTTGGTGCTGTGCTGCTGGCAATGATTTGACCTGTTTCGTCTTCTGTTGCTTCGTGGGCGTTGTATTGCCAACGACAGGCGTTGGTGCAAGCGCCTTGGTTCGGGTCACGCTTGTTCATGTATCCAGACAGCAAACAACGTCCAGAATACGCCATGCATAATGCGCCATGAACAAAGACTTCTAGCTCCATGTCTGGCACTTTTAGACGGATTTCTTCGATCTCATCAAGTGACAGCTCACGAGATAAAATGACACGAGAAATGCCTTGTTGTTGCCAGAATTTCACCGTGGCCCAATTCACTGCGTTGGCTTGAACGGACAGGTGAATTTGTTGATCGGGAAAGGCTTCACGCACCATCATAATAAGCCCTGGATCGGACATAATGAGCGCATCCGGTTTCAGGTCAATCACAGGTGCCAAATCGTTAATGTAGGTTTTTAGCTTTGCATTGTGAGGCGCAATATTGCTAACCACATACAGCTTTTTACCCAGCTCATGTGCTTCATTGATGCCAATGCCCAGCTTTTCTAAGTCAAACTCGTTATTACGTACTCGCAGCGAGTAGCGTGGCTGGCCAGCGTAAACGGCATCTGCTCCGTAGGCGAAGGCATAACGCAGATTTTTTAACGAACCTGCTGGAGAGAGTAATTCTGGCATGAAGGCTTTTTCTTGAGACATGAGATTCACCGATCGATCAAAACGGGCGGAGTTTACCTAGCCAGTGACTCAACTCAAGAGAGGGTAGAGGCGTTTAGATGCTTAAATAATCAGTCTTTGATCTGGGTCAATTTTTGTTTTGTAAAAGTGGTCAGATCCCTTTAATTTTGAATTTCTAATTAAAGAGATCTGACGTCATTATTAGGTTGAGTCTGCTAAAAATCGTAGGAGGCGGATAGGTAAACTCGACGACGCTCGCCAACGAATGAACCAATTTTTTGGGTGAACCCGCTAACCGCGTATTCTTTATCAAACAGGTTTTTGATGTTCAGCTGGAACTTCCAGTCGTCATAGCGAGTTTGCCAAGACAAATCGTAAACCGTGTAGGGTTTGACTGTTTGGCCCTGTCGATTGATTTGCTCACTCACATAGTCCGCACCAAAGGCAATGGAAGAGGTGATGCTTGGGAAGTCATAACGAGTCCACATTCCAAGTTGGTGATGTGGCGTGTTGGCAAATCGATCTCCATTGGCATATTGAATGCCTTTTGTGGATTCTTTTACGCGAGTATCGTTATAAGCGTAGCTTACGTTGGCAACCCAGTGAGGAGTGATATCAGTGAGAATATCCAGCTCGACACCTTGGCTGCGAACTTTACCGACGGCTACAAGCAAGCTTTCATCGTTAAGGTCTGTTTGCAGAATGTTTTCACGAACAATGTGGTACGCGGCAAGATTCACGTTGAGCTTGTTATTAAACCAATAACTTCTTACACCCGCTTCAAATTGCTGACTTTCCTCTGGATCAAACAAGCTGCCATCGGCCGACTTCTGTTGGTCTTCAGCGCCTTGCGGAACAAACCCAGTAGAAAACGATGTGTAAGGCTTCCAGTTGTCATTGATTCGATAGGTCGCACCTAAGCGAGTAGAGTAGCCTGTGTCCTTGTAGTTTGCTTTTGTAATCCCCGTTTTTATCTTGTAGCCATCGTATTTTTCTTCAATCCGATCTATTCGTGCACCAGCGAGTAAATCTAGTTGATCGGTAACTTTCCATTGGTCTTGAATGTATAAGCCAATTTGATCTGTCGTGGTACTTTCATTTGTTTGGGGAACCATATCGTAGGCACTGGTATCGTCTTGCCCATAAACTGGGTTGCTTAGGCTAAGTTCAGCAACACCTTTAGTCGTTTTATCATATAAAAAATCGTTTTTCTGATGGAAATAATCGCTTCCGACTAACACTATGTGATCACCTAATTCAGCGATTAGGTTGCCTACCAAGGTGATACCTTCTCGGGAGCGGACTTGGTCACGAAATTCTCGTTCCACTTTATCGCTGTTGCTGTCGATAAGCTTGCTTATTTCATGGTATTTCTGCGTTTCGGTATTATCGAAATAGCGAACTAAGACATTGCTTTCCAACCATGAATTAATGCTGTGGTCCAAACGTGCCTGAAAGACTTGTGCGTCTAATTCTTGGTAATCAGACTTTTCATTATTGTTCCAAGAAGTATCTGCCAAAAAGTTGCCATCATCATCGGTTGGAATGCCGCGTAGGCGAGCACCGGAAATGTATTGATGAATGTCTGTGTACTGGACATTCAGCGTATTGTTTTCATCGATGTCCCAAGCGTAACCAAGATCGATAATTCGGTTTTCTTCTTCGACATTGTTACGGTAGGAATCTTGACCGTCGGAGTAAATGCCAACACGATAGCGTTGTGATGCGTCTTCATTGGCTGGGCCAGAGGATTCAATGCTGCCACTTAAAAAGTCTTTATTGCCAGCGCTGACTTTTAGAGTGTTCTTCTCTTCATAAGTAGGCTTTTTCGTCACATAGTTAATGACGCCACCAGGTTCGCCAGCGCCATAGATTGCACCAGATGGACCTTTAAGGACTTGTATTTGTTCTATGGTAAACAGCTGAGGAATAGAGAAATCACCGAATGGATCGCCTTTCAGACCGTCATAGAGTACTTCGTCTTGGCTAAAGCCTCTTAAGGTCACAGTGGAAACGTTATTTTGCGACATACCTGAAATGGATCGATACAGATCGGTAATTTGTCGTGCCGCTTGGTCTTCAATCAAAGCCTCAGTAACCACTTGAACAGACTGTGGTGTTACATCGATTGGTGTGGAAGTTCGAGTGGCTAGTGCTGCTTCATCTTCTTTGTAATAAGAAAGAGCGCGGCCTTGTACCTGAAGTGTTTGCAGCTCTATGTTGGATCCGTTTATTTCATTTGTAGCATCTTCAGCAAAAATCACAGTAGAAAAAACAAGTGCGCCACAGGCTTGCATCATCATTATGGTGGTTCTTAGTGTCATAGGTAGACCAAATGGAAGTGTGTGTGAATTGCGTATATTAGTGTTTATGAGACTTATTTACAAATGAGAATGGGTTTACAAAAGCTTCAAAATAGATAATTTCTGCTTCCGATTTGGAGGATGAGGTGTCGAAGGGAGATGTTGGGATGTAATCAAAGGCGGTTAAAAATGAAGTAGAGCGGTATTAATGGCTAATACCGCTCTAGTTGTTGATCTTGTTAGGCTTTTTCGGCAGCAAGTTTTGAAGCTTTTATGTAGCCTTGGATAGTATCTTTAAGCTGAAGACGCTGTTTTTTTAGCTTTTCTTCTTCCATTGTTGGCGCGGGTGTAATTTCCTGCTCTATTTTTTCCACTTCTTTGGTTAGATGATTGTATTCATCATAAAGCTTTCTAAAGTGAGCATCGTCCATTTTTAATTGGTGGATATCGTCTTTAAATTCTGGAAATTCATTGACTAATTTATGGTCTTCAATCGGCATAATTGCCTCCTATACTTGCTAGCTTTTGTTTAAGACTAACCTAGTTAGGCTTGTCTTCTCTTGACGTTGATCATGTTTTGTTGAGTCTTCTAAACACCAACGAATGACTTTGCTATGTAGGAATCTTCACGTTACGGCAAATATTCCGCATAAGTATTTCAAACGCTCTAATAATAGTTATGGTTCGTTTCAGCTATTTTTCAATGGCTGTGTATTAGCCTAGGCGATGTTGCACTATATCGTGGGTTTCTTTGCGTTTTTTTGACATGAAAAAAAGCCGCGATAGTTTCCTATCACGGCTTGTTTCGTTGGTTATCGATAATTCAATAGGGCTTTAGAAGTTCAGCTCTACTCTTGGCTTACTTCTCTTCGAAAGATCCACTTCAGGTGAGCAGAGGAATACTCGTGATGAGGAAATGCCTTCTGCTACTAAGTAGTCTTTTAAATGCTCAGCACGTTTTTCGGCTAGGTTTCTAGCGGATTCCTTCATATCGTTATCAATCGATACGGGGGGCTTTTCAAACCCTAGATCAAGATAGCTAGCCACACCGCAGGCTTTCAATTGACTGTCTTTTTTGTTTTTCATTAACGCGACAAGTTGCTTTAAGAAGGCATTTTGAGAATCATTTAATTCACTTTCTTCAGCGTTAAATATTAACGGTTCAACACGGATTTTAAGTAGCTGATCCCCAGCAAATTGCGCAATGCTAATGACATTGGCATAAGGGATAAAAGTTTGCATTAAATAAGTGCTGGATGCGCTGTATAAGGCTTTTCGAACTGGCAGAAGCAAGAAGTCTTGCCAGCCGAACTCAGGTTTTTCAGTATCACCAGAGAGAGGGATATCGAGATCAATGTTGTTGTTGCTGTCTTTTAATATGCCCACAGCGATATTGAGCGGAACGGCGCCTGCTTTGATAACCGAGCTGCTCTCTTTTCGTCCCCCAAGATCAAATTCTCTTAATACAATATGAGAGTTGCCATTTAAGACTCCATCATCGGCATTGAGTGTTAGATCTAGATCAAGTTGTCCTGAATCTATTTGATAGCCTAATACATTAGCGATATAAGAAGAGTAGGGCGGTAGTTCTGCTTCACGAATAATTAAATCACTTTTCATCGTGAGCTTGTCGGCTAAAGGCCAGATGGTTACGTCACTTTTTAATGTTGCGTATTTGCCACTTCGTGCTTTTAATTTCAAAACCGTTGCTTGGTTTTTTTCCTGTGTATTTAAGTTACGTAATGAAAATGTATCTATGTTCAATGAGCGACGTAAATTTGGTGTGATGCTTTTGTCTTGCACATAAATGCTGGACTTTCCAATGATATCGAATGCGTTAAGTACCACATAATATGGTGGTTTGAAGGCCGGGTTTTGCTCAGCATTTTTGGTGTTTTTAATCGCATCCTGTGCGTCTTTTTGTCTTGGTGTCGCTGAGCCTTGTAGTGAAGGTTCTGAAAGTTTGGGCGGTTTCGATTCAACAAAGACCAAATTCTCTATGCGTTTTTCCCCATCCAGAATCAAGTTGACTTTCACCGAGTCTGTGGTGATTTTATTGATTTTAGCACCATCCTGATTTAGGTCGAGTTTCTCGATTTTAATGCTACCGATATGGCTTAATGGAGGCAGATTTTGTGTATTGTCAGAGCTTGATTTTGGCTCAGATACAACGAGATCTGCGATGTTGAGTTGGTCTAAAGAGGCTTGGTAATTTTGGTCTTGTTGTGTAAAAGAAAGGCCATTGAAATTAGCGTTTTGCCAAGAAGCGATACGCTTCTTATCCGTTAATAAACTGTCTAATGACTCACTAGTGAAATTTAGGTTAGTACCTTTTATTCTTGGAGGTTGTTGATTCGTTTGGTCTACATTTATCTGGTCTGCATTGAGTTTGACTGTCGCAAGTGATACTTGCTTTTCGTCGCTTAATAATGCTTTTAAGCCTTCAATATCTATGTCTAGTTGACTGTTGTTGGCTGAAAATGAAGAGCCTTGCTTTTTTAAAGAAAGAGTATTTGTTAGGTTGAACTTTTTGTAATTTACCTTATTTCCTGCTTGCTGGATGGCTAAATTATTGCTCTCAATGGCTGTGTGTAAAGAAGCGCTTAGTGCTTTTTGTGGGTCCATCGTCACCGACACATCATCCAGTGTAACGGTAAGTTGCTGGTTTTGTACGCCCAGTGTGTCTAGAGCGAGAGAAAAAACATTTATGTCCAATTTTGTTGATGCGACTTTAGCATTCAAGCCAAGTTTTTTATCTTGTTTGATGTCAAATGGTGTATTGAGCGTTAAATTGTCGAATTGCGCTTTCTGATTTGCTTGAGCAAATAGAGATTTTTCTAATTGTATATCAAGGTCACCAGTTGCTTTTAATCCAAGTTCATTCTGACTAATATCGAATGGCGTATTTAGTGTTAGCTTATTAATTTGTGCATTGAGTTCAGCTTGAGAGAATGAAGATTTATCGAGTTTTATATTCATTTTTCCCGTAGCCGTTAGACTTTTTGCATCACGCTTAAGGTCGAAGGGGGAGTTTACATCTAGCTGATCAAATTGAATGACCTTATTGCCTTGGGCAAAGAGTGATTGTTTGGACGATAATGCTAGCGTTCCATTGACGGCTAATTCATTCACAGAAGCAAAGTGAATACGGCCTTTTGAAAGGTTGAATGAGGTAGATTGAGTGGTAACTTTGTCTTCTTTATTTAGAGCGAGATTTAGGTTATCGACTTGCGTCGTTAACACTAAATTGTTGATGTTATAGTTTGCTACACCATTGATTTCTTGCTGCGTAAATACAAGGCCTCCAGACAGAGCCAATTGTCCTTTGCCTTCATTGTAAGGAGCAGGAATAAAATGACGGAGGCTTTCAATGGATAGGTCAGCATTTTTAATATTGAGGTTGGCGTTGGTGTGTTTTGGTGAATAATCAAATTTGCTATCAACTGATAAGGAAGCTTTGTTTATCATCGCTGATAAGGACACTTTGCCTTTCCAGTTGAGGCCTTGGCCATATAGATCGTCAATGGTTGCTTTAGATAACGTAAAGGTATCAGACTGCGTAGGAGTATCTGCGTTGGGTTGGCGAGTCAGAATAACTTGGCTATCAGTAAATGAGAATGATGGCAGCTTTATTGCCCATGCTGTGCTGTTTGTTTCTGGCGTTGATGCTTTTTCTGAATTGGCGTTTGGATCTGATTTTTTTGTGTTAGCAGGGCTAAGGAATTGTGTGGTGTTGATGCCTGCTACTATCCAATCCTTCTGCTTTTGCGCAACGGTTAATTTTAAGCCTTCAATGTATGCTTCTGAAATGTGCAATGTCTTGGTGAAAAGAGGCCATATTTTAACCTCAATAACAGCTCTTTTTAGGTTGAGCTTGTCTTGTTCTTGGTCTGTTATCCCAATGTTTTTTAAGTCAACTTTCGGGGGGAAAAAGTCGACAGATAACTTTCCAATTGTCAGTTCTTGTCCTTGCTCTTTGACAAAAGCCGTTAGGTAGTGTTCAGCAACAAAAGGGGTCGCTAACCAAAGCGCAGTGATTAAAGCAGTTAGAATGGCGAAAGGGTAAAAGATAAAGTATTGAAAATGTCGGCGTGTCATCATGAAGTGCCTTTCTGCTTTTATAAGTAAATAAAGGAATATAGATTAACGTGTTTTGTCTTTTTTTTGGGTATCTTTTAATGCTTGTGTGCTGGTTGTGCTTTCGGAGCGAATGGGCATACGTAACAAATAGGTGCTGACACAAACTCCGATAATAACAAGCCCAATCGTCGCCCAGAAACGACCAACAATAAAAATAGAGATCAACATCCCTGACCACATGAAAAGGATAGCTCGATTTCTGGATTTACGTGGAATGCCGTCTGAAGATTGCCAGTCACGCACAATAGGACCAAAGAACTTGTGTTCAATGAGCCAAGTGTGGAAACGTTCGGATGATTTAGAAAAACACCAAGCCGCTAATAACACCAGTGGTGTTGTGGGAAGCAAGGGAAGGAAAATTCCAATAATGCCAGTGATCAGAGAGAACCAACCTAGCATCAAATATAAAATTCGCTTTCCTTGCATGTAAGGGTACTCTCAAAATGGTAAATAAAAAGCGCGCTTTAACGAAAAAACGCGATTTCAAATTAGGCTATTTCCCAGAATTAAAAATAGCCGCCATACTGTTTTCAGCTTCATTTTCAACTAGAGGCCAGCCACCCAGACGTTTTAAACGGTTGACCATTTCGCAAAAAAGTTCAGCGGTTTTTTCAGTGTCGTATTTGGCTGAGTGCGCTTCAGAATTACTAAACGAGATAGAAGCGGCTTCACAAGCTTTTGCTAACACGGTCTGACCAAACACCAATCCTGCCAAGCTTGCCGTATCGAAACTTGAAAAAGGGTGAAATGGGTTTCGTTTAATATCGGCTCGTTCTATCGCCGCATTGAGAAAACCATGGTCAAATGCCGCGTTATGACCAACCAAAATAGCACGCTTACAACCTACTGATTTCAGTTCTTTGCGAACTTTGCTAAACATCTGAGTTAGCGCTTCTGTTTCCGAAATGTCTTGTCTGTCAGGAGCAAATGGGTCTATTCCTGTAAAGTCTAGAGCCGCTTTTTCTAGGTTTGCTCCTTCAAAAGGTTTGATCAAAAACTCCAGTGTTTCATGGATATACAAGTCACCATTTTCATCCATTCTTAGGATACTGGCGGCCATTTCTAATAAAGCATCTGTTTTTTGATTAAAGCCTGCGGTTTCTACGTCGATAACAACAGGTAGGAAGCCGCGGAATCTATCTTTGATTTCATGGTTTGACAAAAGAAGGTCCTTAATTCTACCGCTTGAACAGTATTAACGGTGTACAATAGGATCGGATCATAACACATTTGATAATGCTTGAACGAGATGTCTAAATGGGAATTGCCCAACAACTTTTAATTCGTACGACTTTTTTATTGGCTGCTTGCATGCCATTTGTGAAGGCATACGCTATTACCCACTATCAATCCGGTATTTCGGACTCCAAGTGGTTACTTTCGGGCGATATTTTTTCATGCAGTTTAACGCATCCTGTACCCAATTACGGTGAAGGTCACTTTATAAAAGAAGCGGGCGAGCCAATGAAATTCATTTTGCAGCCGCAAAATGAAAAGTTGGGTCCAGGTCAGGTATATATTATTTCTCAAGCACCTGATTGGTCACCGGGGGTAAAACCTGAAACACTTGAAATTCTTCCTTATCCTGGTTACGGCTTAACCGTAGAAGTGGGGGGGAAAGTAGCTGAACGAATGTTAACGAGTTTGGACCGTGGTCGTCATCCCGTTGTCGCGGGTACGGCTTGGGAAAATAGGCGCGAAACGGTAGAGGTCGGTTTATCAAATATTAACTTTGCTCCTGCCTATAATGAGTTTCGTCGTTGTTTGTCGAGTTTATTACCGGTTAATTATGATCAAATCGCTAGAACCGCAGCTTTATTCCCCACCAATGGCGTGAATCTTACTGATCGAATTAAAGCACGCTTGGATCTTGTCGCTTTGTATGTGTCTTCTGATCCAAGTGTGGAATATATTTATATTGATGGTCACACTGATTCCATCGGGTCTCGTCGAGAAAACCGCGAACTGTCTAAAGTGCGGGCCGAAAAGGTGACCTCTTATTTATTGGAAAAAGGCGTGCCAGCAGGGAAAATCATCTCTCGATATCATGGTGAGCGATATCCTTCTACCACCAATAATACGGCAAAAGGACGTGAGCGAAATCGACGTGTTACCATCCGTCTAGAGAGAACCACTGAGTCTGGCTGATTCAGGTATTCTTTTTGTGTTCTGTTATCTATTAAACAGCCTTGTTTTACTCAGAATATTGCGTAAAACAAGGCTTTTTACTTGCTAAGCAAGTACCGAGATCTTACACTTACATCCCCTTTTTTTAATTATTTGCGCCGCCATGTTCTGGTTTTAAAGCACTGGTGAGGGAGCGCGAGCTCGTTGAGGAGAATAGAGATAATGTCTGACGTGAAGAAGGTAGTGCTTGCCTATTCGGGCGGCCTGGATACTTCCGTAATCGCGAAGTGGCTTCAAGAAGAGTATAACTGTGAAGTGGTTACCTTTACCGCTGATTTGGGTCAGGGTGAGGAAGTTGAACCAGCTCGTGCTAAAGCTCAAGCGTTGGGTATTAAGGAAATCTACATTGAAGATTTGCGTGAAGAATTTGTCCGCGACTTCGTTTTCCCAATGTTCCGTGCTAATACGATTTATGAAGGCGAATACCTATTGGGTACGTCTATTGCGCGTCCTCTGATCTCAAAACGATTGATCGAGATTGCCAATGAAACAGGCGCTGATGCGATTGCTCACGGCGCAACGGGTAAAGGTAATGACCAAGTGCGTTTTGAACTTGGTGCATACGCATTGAAACCAGGAGTTAAAGTGATCGCTCCTTGGCGTGAATGGGATTTAACGTCTCGTGAAACGCTAATGGCTTACTGTGAAAAACATAATATCCCAGTTGATTTCTCTACCAAGAAGAAAAAGTCTCCTTATTCTATGGATGCGAACTTGCTACACATCTCTTTTGAAGGTGATCAGCTTGAAGATCCATGGACAGAGCCAGAAGACGATATGTGGCGTTGGTCTGTATCTCCAGAAGATGCGCCAAACGAAGCGACTTACATCGAAATCGGTTATGAAAAAGGCGACCCAGTTTCTATCAATGGTGAAGCTATGTCTCCTGCCACTATTTTGGAAACCTTGAACAAAGTAGGTGGTGCGAACGGTATTGGTCGTGTTGATATTGTAGAAAACCGTTTTGTTGGTATGAAAGCTCGTGGTTGTTATGAAACACCTGGCGGCACCATCATGATGAAAGCACACCGTGCAATCGAGTCTATCACTCTAGACCGTGAAGCGGCGCACTTGAAAGATGAAATCATGCCTCGTTACGCTAAGCTGATTTACAACGGTTTTTGGTGGTCTGAAGAGCGTCGTATGATGCAAGCTTTGATCGACACATCTCAAAAATACGTAAACGGTACTGTTCGTCTTAAATTGTACAAAGGCAACATCACCGTTGTTGGTCGTCAGTCTGATAACAGCTTGTTCGATAGCAAAGTGGCAACGTTTGAAGACGATGCAGGCGCTTACGATCAGAAAGATGCAGCAGGATTTATCAAGCTGAACGCGCTACGCATGCGTATTGCTGCTCAAAAAGGCCGTGGTTTTCTAGATAACAACGAGTAATTGCTTGTTCATTTAGAAAATTAGCTTTCAATAAACGCTCCATTCTTGCAGAATTGGGGCGTTTTTTATTTTTTGTACACTTGGTCAGTATTTATTCAGACAGTGACAAAGTCAGTCGCTTTGCGCTAACCGTGGTGCTAGCAATGCGCATGAGCCATGAGCGCAATGATCTTGAAGGAAAGAATTATGACAATCTACAACTTTGGTTCTATTAACCTTGATCACCTTTATCAGTTAGATCATTTTGTTCGACCAGGCGAGACCATGGCGTCTGATAGCTATCAGTGTTTATTGGGCGGAAAAGGGGCTAACCAATCTGTTGCACTGGCGAAAGCGGGGGCAGATGTAAAACACGTTGGAGCCGTTCACCATAGTGATCAAGCGGTCATTGATCAGCTGGAATCACTTGGTGTGGATACCGCCTTGATTAACCGAATTGATGTGCCAACAGGTCATGCGATTATTCAATTAACCAAAGAAGCTGAAAACTCCATTATTCTGTATCAAGGTGCCAATCATGCGCTGACGGAAGAGCAAGTGGATCAGGTATTATCCAATGCAAATGCGGGTGATTGGGTGCTGCTACAGAATGAAACCAACTTGATTGAATACATCATGCGCAAGGCGCAAGAAAATAAAGTCAAAGTGGCTTTTAATCCAGCTCCAATGGACGCAGAGCTGACTAAGAAAGTGCTTGGTTTTGTTGATCTGCTTATTGTTAATGAAGTAGAGGCCATGGATTTAATTGGCACCAAAGATATTGATAGCACGATTGAAGCGTTCCCAAAAGCGTACCCTGAGTTGGAAGTATTGATGACTCTTGGGAAAGCCGGTGTTTGTTATTTTAGTGGCGAGGAAAGCGTGAAGGTAGACGCCTTTTCAGTCGATGCCGTAGATACGACAGCAGCGGGTGACACCTTTATTGGTTTCTGCTTGTCTTCCATTATGAAGGGTGAAGATATGACGCAGTCCATAAAGCGCGCTTGTGCCGCCTCTGCAATTTGTGTCACTCGATTAGGGGCCGCTTCAGCAATACCTACACAGCAAGAAGTAAGCGACTTTCTTGCCAAAAACAGTTAGCGAACAATGCATAGATATAAGTAAGAGGACATAAAACATGGCTCGTAAAATTATTATAGATACGGATCCCGGCATAGATGATGCTATGGCGATCTTCTTTGCCTTCCAAGCCCCACAGCTTGAAGTATTAGGTTTAACAACGACATTTGGTAATGTGTCTGTGGACTTGGCAACGCAAAATGCCATCAGATTAACGGAAATTGCCAAAGTAAATGTTCCTGTCGCAAAAGGCGTGGCGGTTCCAAGCGAAATCGCACCCCGTCCGCACCCTGATTTTGTTCATGGCGCTGATGGCTTTGGTAATATTAATTGGCCAGAACCACAAGGTAAGGCAATCGAGAAAAGTGCGGCACAGTTTATTGTGGACACTGTTCGCCAATATCCTGGTGAAGTAACAATTATCGCGCTTGGTCCATTGGGTAACTTAGCAAAAGCGCTTGAGCTTGACCCGGAAGTGGCTAATTTAGTCGATGAAGTGGTATTGATGGGTGGCACAGCGATTGAGTACGGTAATGTGTCTCCTGTTGCTGAAGCCAACATCATGAACGACCCTCACGCGGCAGATAAAGTCTTCACCGCAGCATGGCAAGTGACCATGATTGGCCTAGATGTAACCCATCAGGTGCTTTTGGACAACACTGTGCTAGAGCGTATTAAACAAGCCAATCCGACAGAAGGCACTTTCTTGTACGATTGCGCCCAGCATTACATCAACTTCTACAGCAGTCGCTTTGATATGGATGGTTGTTACTTCCATGATGCATCGACTATTGCTTACATTTTGGATCCAAGCATTTTCGGTGTGGAACTGGGTGCGGTTCGTGTTACTTGTGACGGTATTGGTATTGGGCAAACAATTTTTGCGCCACAAGGCATGACCTTCCCAGAGCCGCATTGGAACGATGTACCAATGACACAGGTATGTATGGAAGTAGACAGCGATCGTCTTCTCGCACTATTTGAATCCGCTATGGTGTCTTAATATTATTAAGCGCTTAGTAAAACAAAAAACGCAGGTATTTTACCTGCGTTTTTTGTGTATTACTTTTCTGTAGAAGTTACATTGGTGCTGTGTAAACTTCTCTACCACCAAGGTAGGTTTTTAGTACTTGGGTCTCACTGACTTGATCAGATGGAATATTCAAAAGGTCTCTGTCAATGATGATCATGTCAGCGTATTTGCCAACCTCCAATGAACCCACTTTATCTTCCATGTTTAGTGAATAAGCCGCATTTATGGTGAAGGCACGAAGTACGGTCTGAATATCTAGGCCTGGGTCATCCCCAAGGCGACCTTGGTATTTTGGCTCCGTGGCATTTTCATTCATACGAGTTAACGCAACTTCCATGGCAAACCATTCGTTCAAAGCGTCAACAGGCCAGTCGCTGCCGTAGACGATTGTTGCGTTGGCTTGTTTAAACTTACCCGCGGTTTCCACATAATTAAAGCGCTCTTCGCCCATATAATTTTTTACTGTATCAATGGTGTCTTGTGCAGGTTTACCCCATTGGAACGAGATAA
The DNA here is from genome assembly GCF_018336975.1 of Marinomonas sp. CT5. Classification (NCBI taxonomy): domain Bacteria; kingdom Pseudomonadati; phylum Pseudomonadota; class Gammaproteobacteria; order Oceanospirillales; family Oceanospirillaceae; genus Marinomonas; species Marinomonas sp. CT5. Next base: position 1,396,885 of record NZ_CP025572.1, read on the forward strand.
CAGGCAAAGCGTTTAATTTAGTAATGCGCGCATAATCTTCAGGCACCATCACTTCACAATGGGCTAGGGCTGGGCGTAGGGTCGAGTCAGGTCGATTTGCCTTTAAAGTTTCTAGCGAGTTTAGGGCTGTGTGCACCGCTCGGTCACCATCGGTGTGCATATGAACATTAAAGCCTGCATCAGAGAAAGCGATCATAGCGTTAGAGAGGGTTTCCTCACTGACATAAAGCTCACCATCATTATCGCTGTCACTCCAAGCAGGGTTACTGCTGCTTCCTGTGTTATGAAGGTAAGGGGCCATCATTGCACCCGTTTGGGCTGGTGCCTGAATAACGCCGTCCATAAATACTTTTACCGTATTGACTTGAATGCCTGGTTGAGTTGCCGTGTTTTGCAAATTAAATGTATCTGCAAAGCCTTTTACTTCAGCGACGATGCCTTCAGGCTCTTCTAAGCGTTCTGGTCCAAAATTAGGCGCTAAATTAGCTCGTACATTTAATTGGCCTTGCTCTGCTAATTGACTAAATGCAGAAATAGACGATTCACTGGCGGCCGCATCTAAAATAGTGGTGACGCCTTGTGCTGAAATCGCTTTGACAGCCATGTGCATATCGTTAAGGTTTTTTTGTTTTTCTTCCTCTTCTGGTAATGGTGGCACATGTGATGCTAGTGCCCACATGGCACTGTCTAAAAATATACCTGTTGGATTGCCTTTCGCATCTTTTTCAATGCTTCCACCTTCTGGTGAAGGTGTGGATTTATTAATGCCAGCTGCTTTTAGCGCAGCAGTATTGGTGACTAGAGAATGGAAGTCGCTACCAAACACGTAGATAGGGCGATCAGTAGGAATTCTGTCTAGGATTTTTGCGGTTAAATCTGCTCCCTCAGGTGTCATAGCTTGACGGTACCAGCCACCCACTTTTAACCAGCGCGATGGATCTTTTTCACTGCTTTCTTCTACACAAGTCGTGATTTTGGCTAACACTTGATCGACAGAAAGTGGTGCGTAATTAAGAGAGCAGGTGTTTAACTGTTCACCGCCAGCCATTGGGTGCATATGTGCATCCACTAAGCCGGGCATTAATGTCTTTCCATCCAAATCAACAATACTTGTGTTTGAGTCGATTAATTTGTTTACCTCTTGTTTAGAACCTACGCCAATAATGGCTCCATTTTTAATGGCTAGGGCTTCAACAACGCGGTTTGTTTTATCTAATGTGTAAATGGGGCCGCCCATAAAGACGGTATCTGCGCCTGTGGATGTGCTTGTGCCAATAGAGCTGCAACCTGCTGTAAGCAGTATGCCGCTTGTTAGTGCAAGTGACGTTGCTAATCGCTTTAGAGCAAATGTCATTATTATGTTCCTTTTGTTTAATTATTAAGTCTTCCAGTGTAAGGAGTTTAAAAAACAAAGATAAATACCTCTAATAGGGTATTCAAAAGCTTATTATTAAGGGAGTGGCATAAACTATTTGAGACAAGTTTGGTTTAAGCAACTAGAATGGTGCAAATGGAAAGCAGGCCTCATGTCCTAGCTGGGTCTTTAAATTAATTACAGAGATAATAATGAAAATTTTAGTAAGAAATCTTGCTCGTAATACCACGGAAGATGAATTAAGAAACTTGTTTGCCGTTCATGGTACTTTGCAGTCTTGTACTCTTGTATTGGACAAGGAAACAGGAGAATCGAAGGGCTTTGCTTTTGTTGAGATGCCAAAGGTGGGAGAGGCTAAATTAGCCATCAAAGCTCTAAATGGTTTGGATCTTGATGGCTCTAAAGTGCGAGTGAAAAAAGCGGAAGACACAGCCAAAAAAGCGGCAAGTGATTCGGAATAAATGGAATTGATCTAGGTGTTGAATTAGCAGCTATATTTCTAGCCTGTTTTGTGACGAGCTAGGAATGTGCGTCAGCAAACGCTTTTATAAATGCTCGGTCTTTACTTGAAATAGTGTGATAACTAAGCCTTATATAGTGTTTATTATGTTCGTTAAAGACGTCTAATTTGGGGTCACATAGTATTTTAAGGGTAGCGGTTTTTCCCTCATGTATGGCTTTTAATTCCAGCTTCACTATTTTTGATCCTTGCAAACCATCCGGTGCTTCTATTTCTATCATGTCGGTTGAAATATGAGTGCAATGTATTGGCATGGTCACGCCATTAGTAAGATACAAGGAGCCTGTCCAAAAACAGCGGACATAAGGTGAACTTGAAATAGACACAATGTTTATCCTATAGATGATGAAATAATTGAGTCATGATGACTTTATTAGGCGGTCATTATAGTGCAATAGAATAGAAGAGTGATAGCTTGAAAGGGTGAATACAAGTCGAGATGCCGTTGATTTTTAATGTGCAGCATCTCGATTTGAATTGACAGTATAAAGGAAATGAATAATTTAAGCTTGTTGTTTGATTGTATCTCCTAGCGCATTGATTAAGCTGTCGATCTCAGGCGCTTCTGTTGTAAAAGGTGGCGCCAATTGGATAGTGTCAGCGCCATAACGAACATAATAGCCTTTTTCCCACATGGCCATAGCAATTTGGAATGGGCGTTTTGCTGGTTCGCCGTCTACTGGAGCAATGCTAATCCCAGCCGCAAAACCATAATTTCGAATATCGGTAATCATCGAACTGGCGTCTTTAAGTTGATGCACGCTGTTTTCCCATACTGAACTCATGCTGTTAACGCGCTCGATTAAACCTTGCTTCTTAATCTCCTCAAGAGAAGCCAATCCGGCGGCACAGGCAATAGGGTGTGCTGAGTAAGTATAGCCATGCGGTATTTCCAGCATGTAGTCTGGGCCACCATTATCCATGAAGGTGTCGTAAATCTCTTGTTTAAAAGCCACAGCGCCCATTGGGATGACACCATTAGTGACTTGTTTTGCCATGGTAATCACGTCTGGCGTGACCCCAAAGGCCTCTGAGCCTGTTTTAGCCCCCATGCGACCAAACGCGGTAATGACTTCATCAAAGATCAGCAAGATATTATGCTGATCACAAATCTCCCGTAAACGTTGTAAGTAACCTTTTGGTGGCACGATCACACCAGCCGAGCCAGACATCGGCTCGACAATAACGGCAGCAATGTTCGAAGCATCGTGCATCATGATTAGGTTAAGCAGATCATCTGCGCGTTCTTTGCCTTGCTCAGCCATACCTTTGGAAAATTCACTGCCCGGAACTTGGGTGTGAGGAAGGTGATAAGACTCTAAACCTTGTCCATAAAGCGTGCGGTTTGCTGGAATGCCGCCAACGCTGAAACCGGAAATCCCAGCACCATGATAGCCTTTAGCACGGCCAATAAACTTGGTTTTTGTGCCCATGCCTTTTTTACGCCAATAAGCGCGAGCGACTTTTAATGCCGTATCAACCGATTCTGAGCCGGAGCCTGTAAAGAAAATACGGTTTAACCCAGCTGGCATAAACTCTGTAATTTGCTCTGCTAACAAGAAGGATTTTTCATGACCGAATTGAAAAGCAGGGGAGTAATCGAGGGTTTTGACTTGCTGTGCCACGGCTTCGTTAATAGCGGGAACGCTATGACCTAAGCCGCAAGTCCATAACCCAGAAAGTCCGTCAAAAACCTTTCTGCCATCGCTGTCGGTGTAATAATTTCCTGCTGCAGAGGTGATAATGCGAGGATCTTTTTTGAATTGGCGATTGCCCGTGTAGGCCATCCAATGTGCATCAAGTTGGGCTTGGGTTAAACGGTGACTCATGGCATTTTCCCTCTATAAAGTTAAGTCTTAATAGAGTAAGAGTGCCGAGTAAATAATGTTTAGTAAATGTGATGTTATTTAATCTTACTTAATCTTTTAGTTAACTTATTTTTCTGGATCTAGCATATGTGTTTAGATTTTTCGTGAAAATTTGCTGTGTGCCATTTTTACTATTTATTAAATATTATCGTGTGTATTTAATATTGATTTTTTGTTTTTTGGCTCTTCTTGTAAATAACCCTATCAATTCCTCATTACAATAAGTTGTGGTCTTTCTTTGTAAGAGGCCACAACACTCCTCAAAAAACTGAAAAGCTGCTTGCGGATGCTATAGATCAGTTTTGATAAATTTTATTGTAGCTTGTCGCTAATAAGGATCAGGATGAAGCCTAAATTCATTTTTTACTTTATGAAGTAGCAATAATGCTTTTTAGCCGCTTCTTTCCTCTTTCTATATAAGGCTCGTGGACAGGGTTTTGATATCTGGTTTTTCAATTCGTTAAGTGCCTTTTTCTTCTTTTTTGGGGCTTTCAAATTAAAAGTTCCATTTAGTATTTGGAGAAGATTAATGACGATCAATACCAATAAATACCCAAGTTATCTAGCAGAAAAAGTTAATAAGCACGTAAAGCGTTATTCTCAAGAATGGGGAGGGCGTCATATTATGCATGGTCTTAATCCAGAAAAATCATCGATTAAGATGATTAGTAATGATTATTTAGCTTTAGCTAATAACCCAGAAATAGTTGCAGCGCAGCACGATGTATTGAATAGTTTAGAAAACCTTGTGCTTATGTCTTCTATTTTTATGCATGGCGATAATCCGCAGCTCAATTTTGAAAGTCGTATGGCAGATTACATGGAGGCAGAAGAATCCGTTCTTTGTCAATCTGGGTATAACGCCAATGTCGGTTTGATACAGGCTATTGTTGAAGGGACTGATGCTCCTATTTACATTGATATGATGGCGCATATGTCTCTTTGGGATGGCTCTCATTTTAGTAAAGCCTCCGTCCATCAATTTCGACACAATAATGTTGATCACCTCATATCCTTGATTGACCGTCATGGGCCCGGTTTGGTGATGGTGGATTCTGTATACAGTACCAATGGCAGCGTATGTCCTTTAAAAGAGTTAGTGGAGAAAGCCTATAAAAAAGACTGCATATTGCTAGTGGATGAATCTCACTCATTGGGAACACATGGCCCGAATGGACGAGGAATGGTGGTAGATTATGGTTTACAAGATAAGGTGATGTTTAGAACAGCAAGCTTGGCTAAGGCCTTTGCTGGGCGTGCTGGTATTATCACTTGTCCTGAGGGGTTTTCTGAATACTTTAAATTCACAGCTAAACCATCTATTTTTAGCTCTGCTTTGTTGCCTTATGAAATTGCAGGTTTGAATAAAACGCTGGATTTAATTATTGATGCGGACGATAGACGTGAGCGACTTCATTATAATGCCAATTTTTTGAGGCAAGCTCTGAGTGATTTAGGTTACAAAACGGATGATTCACAATCGCAAATTATAGCGCTTGAATCAGGAACGGAGCGACAGACTATGGTATTAAAAGATGCACTAGAATCAAAAGGGGTATTTGGTTCGGTATTTTGTGCCCCTGCAACGGCTAAGAAGCGTGCATTAGTGCGTTTTTCTGTTAATTCCAGTTTAACTGATAGTGAGTTAAACCTTATTGTGGATGCATGTAAAAGTATTCGAGAAGCAGTAGGGTTAAGTCAGTGGCGTTCAACTAGAAAACAATCTGCTATACCTCTCTCGCTTTCTATCGATTGATAGTGGGCAAAGATAAAGGTTTGGTCTTAATTTAACTTTTATCTTCAGGGCTTTGTATTACAGGCCCTGAAGAACTTTTTTAGGTTAAAGAGCCAGCTGAAGTATCATTCTGTAAATACTGTAGGAAAGAAAAAATTCGAGTAGTGTTTGTTAAGGTAGGGTTTATATCTACTTCACTGATAAAAGAAGCAATATAGGATTCTCGACCATCAATTCTGATGCTTGAGTGTAAGTATTTTTCCCAGTTTGTTTGCATATCTGGATGATAAAAACCATCTGCGCTTGAGAAGAGAGGTACTTTAGTTTGATTTTGTAAAGCGTCCAGTAATGCTTCTGGTGCATTAACATCCGTTGCAACGTCCCTATGTGCTCTTAAATCATCTTGATTTAGTATCAGTAGCCTATGGGATTTACCTTGCTCGTCTACCATTAAAAAATCTAATGATGCCGCTTTTGATTCTATGTTTAGATGATATTCTACGATATTTTCTTGCTCAATAATGGCAAAAAAATATGCCACTATTTCGGGATCATCAATCAAAGGACAGCTCACTTTTAGGCTTTCTCTGATGACTCGAGTCATATCATGAAAATACTCTTGCTGATAACGATGGATTAATTGATTTACTTGTGTAAAAACATTTTGAGTACTTTTTTTCAAATAATAATCTATTACCTTATTATTTAAGGCTTCAATAGCTATCTGTTCATCCGCTACGCCAGTGAGAAGGATTTTTTTTACATAAGGGTTATCAATAGCTTTACACACGTCTAAACCGTTGTAGTCATGACTAGGCATTGCATAGTCAGTCACAAGAATGGAAGGCTCGGAAAAACGTTTGCCATCATGGGTTTTGTTTAGAATAGATTCTACATTGAGTTTATAGTGGTAAGAAACATGGTTATCAGCCCAAGAGTCATCTTTTTCAACCAAAGGTTGATATTGAGTCCTACCATTTATGTAGTTGATAGCAGCTTTAGGATCAATAAAAGGTTTGTAAGCCACATTGGCTTCAAGTGCTAAAGGGATACTATTCAAAAAAGCTTGGTGATCGTCTAGAAAAACCACTGTAGTTGGATGGTAATAGGCATCAATCATTTTTTTATCAGAGTTAAGCATCATTTAAATTCCATCTTTTTTGAGTTGCTTAGGAAAGCTCAACACAAATTCTGTGTATTTTCCAAGCTCAGAGTAACACTTAATTTGGGCATTAAAACTTATTAATACTCTTTTGCAAAAAGCTAAACCAATTCCAGTACCTGAACCTCTGCTCTGGTTACTGGAAGAATAAAAATTTTCAAAAATCAAAAATCTATCCTGTAAGGGGATTCCTTTACCATTATCTTTGAAGAATACGTGGTTTGCTTTGGCGTCCTTACTTAGAGTAATTTCAATAGTAGCTCCCTTGGCATCTTTCGTAAATGCTAAGGCATTTTTTATTAAATTGAAAACAACATGCATCATCAGTATATCTGATCCGAAAAACTCAAAGTCCTTGGTTAGGTTCATTTTGATAGTTCTTCGCTCTCGGTCTGAGTCGTATGGATATCGATGAATCGCTTCTTTGATTACATCTGCCATCCAGATTCGCTTGAATTGCTCTGTATCAACTTTGGATTTTGATAAGTTCATCAAAAATATATCGATCACAGTGTTAGAGTGTATGGTTTCTTTTTCAATTTGTTCTACCGAGTGTGCTAGAACTTTAAAAATATCTGGTCTGATTTGATCCGTTACCAAATTGTGTGACTTAGCCAATTCATAGGCATGTATTAGTTTAGGTAAGTTTGTATTTAATCCATAAACATTGTTTTGTATAGTCATTAAAGGGGTTCTTAGCTCATGGCAAATTTCTGCTCCTACCGAAGCTAATACCTTGAGCTTTTCTTGTTTAAGTCGAATCGATTTATAGTTAAAAATGCTTCCAGCACTCACTAGAAACAGGTAGATAGGTAATTGTATGAGGTAGTTACTTAACTCTATTTTATTTATTGTTAATGTATAAACTAATAAGGCAAATAATGACCCTATAAAAAACATAGTTATTGTTAATATCCAATTATAAGTAATCAATATTAGTAAACTTAAACCCGCCATCGTTGACATTGCCCAAACAATATTTCCTTTATTCATCAATAACATATAGATGAAGAAAAAAGGAAGTGAATAGGTCATAGTAATGAACCAGTAAAGGTGACTATAAGGGCGTAGTGCCGCAGGCCAAACAGGAATAAAAGCAATTCCTAAAAAAAGAAGACTACCTAAAAGTCGTAGAGAGAAGTTCTCATAGGGTTGTGGAAAAACATAAGTCCATAGGTAATAGTACAAAGGGAAACCAATTGCGCCAACGAGGCCGATATAAAAAGCATAGGGAAAAGAATATTCAGCACTTTCTGAAAATGATCGCCTGATAAAGCTATAGATGGCATGGAATTGCATCTTAATGTATCGCACTCTTTTCCTCCTTGAAAGCAATTAAATTTACATAGAGGCATAATACATGCTTTGCACTTCTTTAGTATCGAGTTAGTGTAATTATTTTATTGTCTTCTTAAGCTTGAAAACCGATTGATAAGGCTTAGTTTATTTAAGAATTTAGAGATAGTTAACTGGATGTCTTGTCTTTGTAATAACTTTATACCTACTAAAATCCATTTTAATTAGTGGGTGAGTGAGTGGGATCCCTTTTATACAATGGATTGTTATGCCTTTAATCCTTAAATATTCTTTACGAAAATTTCAAGATTTGTAAGTTAAGTCCTTTATCGGCTGAAATCTTTATAAAATCAACCCCATTATTCTTTACAAAATGTCAGGAAGTTAAAACTGATTCACATGCTTAAATAAGCAGTTCTACTATGAGTCCACAGGCCGCTTTTACATAGCATGTTTTGCTAAGGTTTGCATGTTGAGTGAACTTGTTTTAAGGCCTGCTCTGTCGAACCTGTAGCGCATATAAGCAGAGATATCATCCTCGTGAGAAGAGACAATCAACTGGCAATGCTTGAGTTCGCAACGGAGTAGGTCTGTCAAGGAAGCAATGTTGATTTCATCCAGAGATTGTGACGGGTCATCAATCAGGATGAGAGGTACCTTAGCGTAGACCTTATTAAGTGAAAGAAAGAAGGCAAGACTAAGAGCGGACACCTGGCCAGAACTCATAGACATGACTGCGTCGTGTTCAGATTTTTCGGCAGTCAGAAATCTCAACTGTGTACCCTCTCGGCTCTCGATAAACAGACCGAGGCCGCGCTGGTAGTTTTGGATCAGCCTGCCACTGTAGATGTGGAATATGAATTCGATAGCCGAAATTGTCTGATCGGTATAATTCTGCTCTGTTTTCTTCAGTGTGCTGCGGAGCTTTTCAATTTTACCTTGTGCTTTTTGAGCCGCCAGGATTTCTTTTTCGATAAGCTTAAGATCGGAAATACAGGTTTGGAGCCGAGAGTTTTGAGCCTCGTTTGCTTTAATCGATATGTACTGCTCTTTGTTCTTTAGATCTTCAGCCGTTATTATGTAGAAATCCTGCAGGTCTTTGAAGGCGCTGTTTGTTGTTTCTCGCCAGTCCTCCGGCAGTGCTAAAGCATCAGCTTCAACCTGTTTTTTATTCCTTAGAATCGCTTTGAGCTTTTCAAGTCGCTCATTTACTACATCATCACTTTCCGTAAATGAGTCAGTAAATTGAATATTGTCGTTTTTCAACTTCTCCATTAGCTGGGTTATTGCTGGGAGCCGAAGCTTAATTTTGGTCAGCTCTGCATGAAGATTTGGTTTAAATGTAGGCTTGAGAGCCTTCAATCTGTCTTGGATAGGGATGTCGATGAGCTTCAGCTCAGCGTCCATAGCAGCGATTAGGTTAACTAGGTCCTTACCATCCTTGCTTAGTGATTCAGAGATCTGCTTGGTTCTTTCTTCAATGGCATCCACCATCGATTTGTGATCTTCCCAGTCAGTGCCACAGAGAGGGCACAACTGATCATCTGGATAGGACTTCTTGTGTTCATCAATCAGCTGCCTTTTCAGGTGTTCCAACTCGGCTATAACGTTCGCATTGGCGCTGCTTTTTTCGCTTAGGCTGTTTCGGGATTCAATTTGTAACTCAAACCACTCAAGGCGCCCATCCGCCCAGTTTGGTAGTGATTGGGCTTCTTCGACCTTGATCATCGAGGCTCCGCGCTTGATGGTGGCCGCTGAACGATTCAGTTCATTGATCCCCTTCTTAATGACTTCAAGCCCATCAAGCTTCTCAAGGTCTTTACCGAACTGAGCTAAGCTTCTCAGAGATTCTTCGTTACGTTCGATGTCGGCATCAATTGCCTCGTTGTGAACCCTGGTTTTTATCGTGGCTTTGAGCGGTAAAAGGGCAATAATTTTGCGAACTGATTCCAGGTAGGCAGCATGATCTGATGCTGAGTATGTTGAGAATAGAATCTCCTTGTCCCATATTGGTTGGGCATCAGTCGTTGAGAGTTTTTTGTACTCAATTATCCCAGTCTCTGCCTGCAATGTATCTTTTAGTGTGGCTATCTCTTCTTTAAGTGATAAAGCTTTTGCCGCGTATTCAGGATTGTTGATGTACCTTGTGAGTTTATTGTATATGGTGTTACAGCTTTCGATCTCAGTTTCGATATCGCTGATGTTGAAGAGGTTTCCTAGTTTATCCTTACGTTCGTCTACCCGAGTGTGTAACAGCCTGTTTTGCCCTTGCTCCAGATAGTTAAGGAAGGAAAAGTTCTCCCTGAAATTTTTTCCGAAAATTTCATCAAGGAAGTTGTTGTCGCGCTGATTGATCTCCGTGAAGTCGGACGACTCGAACTCTGGTAACTCGTAAAGTTTGAAGTTTTCGTACTTGTCCGCACGATTGTTTACTGGTTTTTTGAATATCGCGGCTGGGCAATGTCTGGCCAAAGCAAGTTTGCGATCATCGTTAATGAATTCAATTTTAATGCATAGGTCGTTATCGCCGGAGCGACTGTTCCAGAATAGATTGTCCGCGTAATTTCTCTTGTTACTGGTTAATAATGTATCGAATAGGTTTTGTATTCGATTGATCTGGCCGGTCAGCAGTAGTTCAATTGCGTCGAAGATACTTGTTTTACCATAGCCGTTAGGTCCATCCAGAGTTAGCAAGGACGATTCGCCAAGATCTAAGTAGATATGCTTGAATGCTTTGAAGCTAGAGACTTCAATCTTGGATATTTTCCATTTCATGGTTAATCATTTCCTTGATAATTGCGTCGGCGTTTTTGTTTGTGACTTTCTGGATAGTCGAATACGTATCGTTCAAGTCGGCTTCAGCAACGGCCTCAGTTGCTTGTAACCTCAATGACACAAGATTTCCTTGATGGCTAGGTAGCACTAGGAAAGGAAGTTTGATAAAGGTCTTCGCAGCGAAGCTGTATTGTGTGGCGACAAGGGGGTTTTCTTTGTAATTAAGAAATTCCTTTTTGTCAGCAATAACAGTCTCAAGTTTTTCATAGGTGAAATTGGAGAGAGCGCTTTCTTCCGCAATGCTGTAGTAGAGGACATATTTTTTATAAAAATGCGGGTCTTCCTCAATTGCGAAGATTTCTTCTTCGTGATCCTTGAACTCGGCCAGAACGTCAAGGCGATGAATGCAAATCAGATCGCAATTCTTCTTGAAGCTTGGGTTCCTGAGAAAGTCCTCAGGAGCAAGTTGATTGATTCGGTTATTCAGCTCGGCTGGGTCAGGGAGGTCGTCAAGATTATGTACGACTGCGAATCTGATAGCTGATCCAGATTCACGAACATAAAAGCTTGTGGTGTCCATTTCACATTTACTTACAAAGCCATGGCTAACAAGTGCTTCATCAATAAGCTGTTTTATCATTCAGTCGTCCCTCAGCGTCGTCTTTTGTCATTACGCTAATGCATAGCGACTTGGTGATGTTGCTTTCAAGCTTCTCAGTGGCAGGTTTGTTATTGAAATCATCTGAGTTTGTGAATTTTGTATTAAAGGTGAATGAGTCTTCTGCTTTACTAGCAATTAGATGGTTGTACTCAAAAAGTAGTCTCAGCAGATCCCCGTTGTTTTTCATTTCACGGATCATATCAGACTCACACTCTTCGCTTTCATCTACGTCAAGAGCGGTAGGCACGTAGAATCGATTTTCTCCGTCAAGATAGTGTGGGAGATAGTTATGGTTGAATATGGGCTCTGCTGAAATAGCCTGGATAAGCTTAGTGTATCGCCTGATATCGTTAGTCTGAACGTCTTGAAACCGCTCGGATGGCTTCATCATCTGGCATAAGGTCTTTAATTCGTTGATGTGCGTTTCGCGAATGTGCTCACACAGACCCCTGGCTCTTTCATAAGTGGCGTCACTCATTGTTGGTAGCGCCTGATCCAGTCTTTCTTCTAGGTGAGTTTGGAGCCTGGCCTTTAATTCAACTGCATAGTAGTCCCTATTCTGATAAGGATTTTCGGTCAGCAGGTCATTTAAAATATCTCTGGCCTTAATACGGCCCTCGTATGCGGCTTTATTTTCTGAGAGCCCATCAACTTGATTTAACTTGTGGTTATGTACTGCCGTGGTGCTTATTTTTTCTGACAGTAAACAGTAGTTAAAATTGATAAGGTTATCACTGGCAGTGATGAACTGTTTCTCGCATATTTTTTTTATGAGTTCTTTGGTCTGCCCTTCAATTTCACCCAGCCCGCAATGATAGTAGTCTCCGTAACGGTAGAATTTTACTGTTTCTCCGCTAGCGCCTTTATGATCATCAGTATTGTTTAGCTGGACAGATACGTGAAAGTAACGAGTCGTCCCCTTTATTTTGTCATGTTCGATTAAAGTGGATTGTTCCAATGCTGCGGTGTAGCCACTTCGATATTTACTTATCTTTGCTTTGACTTGATGGGCGGAGTGTAGTTTTTCATTTTTATAAATAGCGAAGTCGTCACTACTGTCTAGCTGAAGTTCGAAATCTAATTCTCCATCGTGAATAAGCTTAAGCGAGTGATATAGCGCAATTTTCCCTTGATAAACGAAGCCGCTCCACGAGGATACGGCGCTGGCTGGATATTTTTCATCATCTTCTTGACTCACATGAACTCCTTTTACTGTTAGCGAGCAGCCAGTGTTGCGGAATTATATATTATAGTATTTCAAGGTATTTGCGTACGAGAAGTGTTCTTAGATAAACCCTTAATGGAATAGTTGTCAACTGAATAAACTGTCTACAAGATACCACTAGTAAAGATCAAGCAACTATAAATCTTTAATATCTATAGCAATCTCATGTGAGTTTTTACGCTGTTCTACGACTTTTTCTAACTCTAAGTCTTCCAACTTCTCCAGCTCAGTGATTAATGCTTTCTTGGAATTATCATCCAAGCGGGAAATCAAGCACGCCAGTTCAGCACTTAGGTCGTCCTCACACAAAAAGTAGTTCAGAGGGACATTGAGTTCTTGAGCAATTTTTCTCAAAGTCTCGACATCAGGAACATGTCGTCCCTTTTCATAGTGGTTCATACGGCCGCTGGCAGAGCTTTCGTCCATACCGATTTTTATCCCAAGTTCTTTCTGGGATATGCCGATTTTATTGCGAGCTTGCTTAAGTCGCCGTGGTATTGGGTTATCTGACAAAATAGTTTCATCTTTAAAGTCTCATGTACTTAGATTGTCTAAGTTTTACTTATTTCTGTATACTTAGCAATCCTAAGTATTTAGTTTTTGAGACACAAACATGACATCTAAACCATTTTCTTTGAATAAACAGTTCAAAGAACTCTTGCAACGCGTGGAAGGAACCAGCATCAGACGAAAAGAACTCATTCAATTAGCATCAAGTACAACAGACCTAGACATAGTCCAATCTACTAGACTAGTAGCAAGGAACGTGAGCAGGCTGACATCTAAAGGCCTCCTGAGTGCCAGTGGAGAGCGAAACGCTCGAACCTACCACCTTACTTCTGAATTGATTTTAATGCTAAACAGAAGCTCTCGTGAGCCGTCAGACGAAGAAACTATAGATACAAGTCAAAGCTCAAATGAGGTGCATCTTCTAGATGAAGAAAAGAAAGCCAATGCTGAATTAAAACTACTGTTGGGAGAGATTGATGCTTATCAGGAATATTTAGGACTATTCCCACATAAGCGACCAGCTATTTTGAAATTGCTAGATGAGTCTAGAGAGAAAGCGACAAGGTTCTACGGTCGATTAAACGCCATCAAAAAAATTATTAAATCAACTCAGCCTGAGGGGAATGTCTAATGCTTAGGACATGGCAAGAACAGTGCCTCTCTCAAGCTAAAACATCTTATAGAAAACAGTCTCAATTCTTAGTATTGGCTTCCCCTGGTGCAGGTAAAACCCTGCTTGCTGCGTATATAGCAAAAGCTCTTATCAACAATGGAGATATCGACTATGTAGTATGCTTTTCCCCTTCTCGAATCGTTTCACAGAGTATCGAAGAAACATTTGAAAAAACATTGAAGCGAAAGTTTAATGGCAGACTTGGGGCAATCGGAGCATCTCGCACTTATCACTCTCTTAGTAACGCAGCTGAGCTAATTGAATAGCCACTAGTTAGCTAGACACCTTTTAGTTAGATAAAATGATCTAAGTGAGAGGTATTTATGAGCAAAGTACGTTACCCAGAACAATTCAAAATTGAAGCGGTTAAGCAAGTGACAGAAGCAGGCTTTAGTGTTGCTGAAGTCGCTAATCGCTTAGGCACCACCACCCACAGTTTATACGCTTGGATTAAACGATATGGCCCAGAGGCAGAATCTTTTGCAGAGGCCTCTGCTGAGTCGAGCGAGATTCTTCGTCTTCGAAAAGAACTCAAACGAGTAACGGAAGAGCGCGACCTGTTAAAAAAAGCCGCGGCGTACTTCGCAAGCCACCCAGACTAAGATACGCCTTTATCAGGGATCACAGTGTCGATTTTTCAGTAAGACGACTATGCAATCTCTTCGATGTTCACCCTAGTGGCTATTATGTTTGGCTGAAAGAGCCAAAATCAAAGCTGGCTAAGGAAAATGAGAGGCTAACAGGTCTTGTCAAACAACTGTGGCTGGAGTCGGGTTGTGTCTACGGTTATCGAAAGATCTATCACGACCTGAGATCCTTGAATGAATCTTGTGGTATTAATCGAGTGCATTATCTGATGCGAAGAGCAGGACTCAAGGCTCAAGTGGGTTACCGCAAGCCTAGGGCTCGTACAGGAGAAACACATACGATAGCTAGCAATGTGCTTGAAAGGCAGTTTAATCCAGAAAGCCCGAATACAGCTTGGGTTACTGATATTACGTATATCCGAACTCATGAAGGCTGGCTGTATTTATCCGTCGTACTCGATCTCTATTCGCGTCGAATAATAGGCTGGAGTATGGGCCCGAGAATGGTGAAAGAACTTGTTCTTGATTCACTGATAATGGCGGTATGGAGAAGAAAGCCAAAGCATAGGGTGACGATTCACTCAGACCAAGGCAGTCAGTTCACAAGCTATGATTGGCACAGTTTTTTGGACGATCACAACTTACAAGCCAGTATGAGTCGACGAGGGAACTGCCATGACAATGCTGTTGCTGAAAGCTTTTTCCAGCTTTTAAAGAGAGAACGAGTGAAGCGGAAGATTTACTCGACAAGGAGCGAAGCAAAACAAGACATTTTTAATTATATCGAAATGTTTTATAACCCTGTCAGACGCCACAGTGCCAATGATATGCTGTCACCTGTTGAGTATGAAAAACTGTTCGAAAAGATGATTGAGAAGTGTCTACTGAACTAGTGGCGATTCATACTCGTATGATCTTGTTGATGCAATAAAAGACAAAGTCTGTCGGATGCCTCAGATCACCGCAATTGATATTGAAAAAGTAACAGTAAAAGGGTTAGGTAAATTTGAAACCTACACTAGTTTGCAGTCATTGCTAAACGAGGGTGAAGTAAGCTATCAAACTGTGATCAGACATCCTGAAGTCATCAAACACTTACTTTCATTAAGCGTTCATCGGCTGAATATTCTTAGAAAGAGCTCATCTAATGCTGGCGGCTTAATAGTCGCATCTTCATACGAACATGCTTTACAGATTCAATCCATTCTATTGGACCTCTTCAATAAAGAGTCTACTTTAGTATCCTGTAGGCATGATGACTCACCAGAGCTTATTAACCGTTTCCGTAAAAACAACAGCGAATGGATAATCAGTATTGCCATGATCAGCGAAGGGACAGACATACCAAGGCTGCAAGTTTGCTGTAGTCTTACCGATGTCACTACTGAACTTTACTTCCGTCAGATCCTTGGGCGCATCATACGAATGACCAAAGATCAGCCACCTATCGCTAATATGTACATGTTGGCAGAGCCAAACTTGGTGGAGTTCGCAGAGCGGCTGAACAAAGCAATCCCCGGCACTTACAACTATCAAAAAACAGAAGAATTGCTGAATAGTATAGACACTCCAGACTCAAAAAATGGTGGTAGTCGAAACTCATACAGAGACGACGTTTTGCAACCCGAGACTGATCTTGGTGAATTTATCTTGAGTAACGATCATGATCTATTGAAACAGACATGCTTGAATGAACTGACAATGTCTTCATTCAGATCGAAAATCATTTCTTACTATTTATAGGAATTCGCCACTCTTGAAATCCCGCCTCATTTTTGGTCGAAAAATCGTGCTTTCTCCCTTGTGACAAAAATTCACTTGGTCATTACCCCACAACTCAGATTTAATAAAAAACCTCACAAATCAATTATATGATTAATTTTTAGAAGATGAAGCTTTGTTGTTTTATGTCATACCTCTATAGGAAAGTAGCCAATTATAAGAAAACATATAATTTATAAGAAAAAATATAATTGCATATAATTGGTATACTAAAAGAGGGATGAGTCGAGTGGTAAAATAATCTGACATAACTCTCGGCATTATTTGCTCTATGTAATTTGAATTATTGTAGCTTCCTGTTAGAGTAAAAACCTTCAAGATTATCAGGGTTCACTATGAATGCAGGTGAGATTGGCGCAGCCGCAGGGCGAATATTTAACTACAAAGCGCCGCTTAATTGGATTATCCGCAGTCAAGAAGACCAGGATGATCATGGTATTGATTGTGAAATTGAGCTGAAAGATTCAAACGGTAAAGCTCTTGGTCAAGAGAGCGTGTTTAAAATTCAGCTTAAAGGTCAAGAGAACTGTTCATTTATTGAGGACGGACAGAAGCTGTCTTTCTCGGTCTCTCGCGCCCGTCTTCAGTATTATCTCAAGTTCAATATTCCAGTGATATTGGTGGTTGTTGAAGTGTCTAGCGAAGAGATTTACTGGGTTTCTGTGACTGACAATCAAGAGATCTTGGAGAAAGTAAGAGACTCATCAACTGATACTTTGACTGTTCATTTACCTGTTGAAAATAAGCTAGAAAGAAACGATTCCACAGCATTTGATAAATTGCTTGTGGCTGTTCAAGAATGTTGGAACTTTCTGTCTTTAAGAGATCTTAAGCTTGCGGTTAACAATTGTAAAACCCTGCAACCAGAAGCTTTAAATACATGTATCGAACAAGTTGGTGATGCTTTGTTCAAGGCTTACCATATCAAGTTAGAGCAGTTGATGGTTAGAGGGGCATACTCCCAAGTGTTTAAACAAGCGAGTGATCTTATTAACTCTCCAGTCGTACCGTCAAAAGACAGATTCATTGCGGCTTTGTACTACTTTTTTGCTTTTGATATTCAGCCCTACACACAACTTAAAAGCGATGAAGCTTTAGAGAAGCTAAAGCTATGTGATTATCTTGTACGCAGCGCTAGAGAGCAAAGAGAGTCAGCTTACCGTCTAACTGCGATAGCTAAAGCCAGATGTACAGTGTTCTTTATTAAAATTGAACAGTTGAATGCACTTCATCATACAAGTGATCACTTCGAAACAGATAGCTTTGAATTTTTGTATATGAATCGAGCAGCTAACACTCAATACCATGAAGCGTGCGTGCGTTTACAGAAAATCATTAACTTGTGCCATCGCTTGATTAGACAAAGTCAGTTCAACATTTTGGCTGATGTGATGAAAGACTTAACAATGTCTATTGGCATGTTTAAGTCGATTCACAAGGCTCGGGGTACGGATGATGCGATTACATTTCTAGACGAGTGGTTTGAAAGCATGATCTACATGTCTTTAACTTATCTGGCAATGGTTAAAGATCTTGGAAAAATTGAACACTTGTATCTATTCATTAGCATACAAAAAGAGCTAAAAGAAATTGTTCAGTTTGATATGAGAAAGTTGATTCTCGAACATTTCCCTGACTCACACGAGTTCCTTGACTGTCTGGATCATATAATTGCTAACCAGAAGAAACCAGAGCCACTTTTTGAAACCAGCATTGAAGAGCAAAAGCAATTCTTTGCTGATATGGCTAAAAACCTTGGTATGGATCCAGACGATCCTACTTCGAGAGAGGGACAGTTCGTCTCAATAGGTTTAGCCAACTATGACCCTACGAATGTTATTGGTCATTGTGAGCATATGTTTGTTGATTACCGACCGAGAGGGATGATAGCCCAGCAGTTAAGAATGCACTCTCTAAGTATGTCTATCATGACTTGCTTAAAGCATAAGCATACTGTTGGAACTGGTAACTTGCTAATCAAGGCATTCGATAACTCTGATGGATCAGAGTTTGCGTTAGGATTTAAGCAAAGCCATTGTGATAAGTGCTGTGATTGCTCACCAAGAGCAGATGATTGGGTTTGGAATTTGAAATGGCATCAAGAAGAACGCACAAAGCATGTCGATTGGCTTGATAAGATAGACTTTTAAACAACTTAAGCAATCCATCTAGAAATCAAAATAGAGATGCGATCACCTCTATATGGGCAATTTAAGCTGCGTCTACTTCCTACTTCAGCTTCTGACTTTTTGTCACAATTTATAGGGGTTAACCATTGGATACTTTATTCGCTAGCAGCATAACTTCCGATTTGTCTAACGCTTTCTTTTACTGTCCTAAGGATGGAGTTCCATCTATTCAGGTAGGTAAACCCATGGCTGGAGATATAGTTTTCTGGCTCAAATATAATAATGAAGATGTAAACAGATGTGCTAGTAGACTGATTAAAGAGCTAGGTCATGAATTGGGTGTCAATAATATTCAGAGCGCAAAGAAGATACTTCTAAAATTCTGCTCGGATGCATTTAATACGATTGATGCGGATTTTTTTTCGTTAACTAGTCTGGATGAGCCGGTAAGTACCATATTCTCACAACAGCATCGCAATATTCTAAGTGATTTGTTTGTAGACCACATCGACTCTCAAAAAACTCTTAAACCTTACGTCTACACTATTCGGTATGCTAATACAGACGGGGTGCATAGGTTCACTAATAACTTATGTATTTATGGCTCAGGTCAAATAGAAAACCTACTTGGCGATATGAGAGCGCGAACTGGAATAAACTATCCTTTAGAAGCACAGGATGATAAAAACTTGCGCCGTATTCCTATCGGGAGATACAAGCTACAGTCTGATAGTTCTGCTGTTTTGGTTTATGCACGCTCAAAAAATGAAGCAGTCGAAGAGTTAGACAGGTTATTTGGTGCACTATGCGCGACTATCGATAATCCTTTGAGAATCAATAATGAAATAGTTGATTGTAGAATAAATTCTTTTGATTCGATGGACATTACCACAAGCACAATAAGATCGAACCTACCTTCTGTTTATGAGATAAATCTGAGAGATGAAGTTGTTAGCAATCTACAGAAGATTTTTTCTTCTCCCCCTAAGAGAATGAAATCTGCGCTATCTTTTATCGCTCATGGGTGGACCCTTGATAAACGCGAGAGTTTCCTAAACCAATTTATTGCGTTAGATGCACTGTATGGTACAAACAAAAGTAACAAGGCATCTATAGTTGGTGGGGTGAGTAGAGACGCATGTGATATCGTAGGTATCGAATCAAAAATAAAAACTATTTACGATTTGAGGAGTAAGTTTGTACATGGGGAGATATCAATATTCTCAGACCATGACAAATACCAAAAATTTGTTGATGAACACGGTATCGACCCAATTGAATCATTGTTTGAGATTGTAAGAGTATGCGTTATCAACTATCGAGGAGAATACAAGGTAGAACAACCTGATACGGTTAACCTTCGAGTACCCAAAGGACTAGTTGAAGAGTTTAATAAGAAGATAAGCGAATATTGCAGAACATAGAATATTCACAAACTGATTTGTACTATCAAAACTGGACACCAAGTTAAGTGATTTTTCCATACCTGTACTTATTCATGGAATGCTGATTTAGCACATCCATTAACACATTTTTGTTACATTTTGGGGGAAATCTTGAACATTCCAGATTATAAATTTAAAGAGTGGGTTCCATTTGATAGCTACAAAGAGATCGATGGAATAGGATTTCCTGGGGTTTATATTCTGGCTCACTTCACAAGAAAGCCTTATTCTGAGCCGTGCACAAGTTCATCAAATATCGTTTATGTAGGCGAAACTACAGGTCAAACAATTTCAAAGCGGTTATATCAATTTAAACAGTCTGCATTTTTACGTAAGAGAGCCCACAGTGGAGGATGGTCTTATTCAGATAAGTACCTTAAAGGTAAAATAAGTCGGGAGTCTCCTAATAAATTATACGTAGCTATTTTGCCTGTTGATAGGCCATATAAGGAAAGCAAAGCATATATAAAGCTTGTAGAGCGTTTAGTCATTTGGGATTTTTTTCAAAAAAATAAAGCTTATCCAAGCTGCAACACAGCATAAGATATAACAAACGAGTATGGACTCAACATACTTTTCCTAATCTGACAGAAATGATTTAGTGTAATAGTTCTAGCTCATTTATGCCCCAAAATGAGTCAGCATTCCTCCTTGTGACAATGCAAACATATTATATTTACATTACTTGAATTTATGGAAAGCAAGATGCGACCCATTACTCACGAAGGGCAAAACACCTACCTTTATAACACATTGTAACTACTTAATTTTTTCGGGGTATCGACAAGGATTACACTGTGTAATTTGTGGTTTTTTCGCTTGTGCGTAATGTACGCATTACCAGTGTATTTAGCTTCAAGCTTTGGATTTTCTAGCAAGGTTTTTACGTACTCATCTAGGTGGTTTATTTTTCTATCTGTAGAGTTTTTAACACTAAAATAGTTCGACAGTTTAGCTGTGTATTCTTTATGAACTTCGTAAAGGTTTTGATTCCGAGTAAGAACAAGATGTACTCTGAGCTTAGACGAGAGTTCACTAAATACTGATTCTGAAACAGGTAAAGCAATTGCCTTATTTAGCTTTGTATCCAATTTAAACTCATCTGTATCACAGTTCAAAGCTAATGGATTGAATGTAAAAGAAATGACTTTGAGAAAGTCATCGTCAGATACACCTAAGTCTTTATAGATTAGGTAGGTAACTAACATTCTCAACTTCCAGTATATTTTACTTACTTCGTCTGTAGTGAATTTTTCTATTTCACCATGAGCGGCCCTATCTCTGACATCCTTAATAACATGTAGGTCTTCACTCGACAGGAACACCTCTGTAACATGATTACCTATGTGATTTAGGTACCTCTTAACTTTTTGCTTAAATGTTGCAGCAGAACGATTAGGTAAGGCTTCCCTAAGTACTTTAACATTACTCAAATCAGCCAGAATACCTTTTGAAAAAGTTTTGACCAACTCTGTATCACCAGATATCAAGTCTGAGAGTTTACCCATTAATTCGGTATACTTATCTTCATCGAGCATTGTATCAAGATTCAGTTGATCTACTTTATGGCTGCAATACTTATCGAGAATGGCTGTATAGAGCATGGTTTCATACTCTAAAACTCCATTGAAATTGTATAAAGGTATTGTTCGTGACCAGATATTCTCAAATTCAAACGTATTTTTTACGAAGTATGACTCACAAATTTTTACAAAATGCTCTCTCAATCGGTCTGCCAACATGAAACTGTTTGGGTATGATAGATCATGTTCAGAAGTATCTTTTACTGTTGGGATGTATAACGTTCCTCTATTTTCATCATCCGACACTTCGATTTTGGACACTTTGATTGGAAAACCTGTAATCCAAGTAAAAAGGTTTTTAGACTTATACAGGTACTTTTCTATTTCGCTGAAAGTTATGGCATTTTCAAATTCAAAAAACAGAGTCATCGAGCTAGTGAACTGAAAGCCATCTTTGGTTGATGTGTTAGAGAGTCGATAGTATTGACGCAATCCAACCTTAATAGTTTGGTCATCTTTCAATACTGTGGCTTCCATCGGCTCTATAGTGACATTTCCACTCAGGTCACCATTCTGTTCTAGATTTCTTGAGATTTCGTTGTTGAAATACGCTGCTAGTTCAGGGAATGTGAAGTATACTTTTTTTAGTTTGGTTGTTTCTGCTTTACCTGAATATACATATCGAAACAACTTGGATGAGTGCGTTCCAGAATTAATACCGCCTGACAAAAGATATTTTTGAGCTAACTGTTCAGTAAAATCCTCTACCTGAACAACATCTTCATTATTTTCATAAAAATATGAATGCTTGCTAACATGAGATAGCATAGGGATCTTTCCGTACCCAATCTTAAGCTTGCAGTACTCACCTTCGTTAATTCGAACATTTAATTCTAAATCTTCAGTTAGTCGTAAATCCAAAATTCCACCAAATATCCAACCATACACATAGGAATCTTACCGAACTTTTTCTCTTTGGCCATCCATTTCCGAGTATATCTATAATAGACAAGGATATTTTGGCACCACATTGTAAGTTGCAATACGTATTGCTATCTGTGCGTTGCTAATTTAGAAAAGTCTCTGACACGTTTCTGTCCAGAAATGAGTTACAGCTAGTATGAAACTTTAATACTCAGTTATCGCTCGATTCAGACTTGGTAGTAGCAATTAGCATGAATCTTTATTTTTAGTCACTTTTAATCCAAAACGGTACGAACAGGGTTACTTGGTTGTTTAGTGTGAGACTTTATTAATCTCCTACAATTTTATGTATTTATAAATTCAAATTAGCAAGTTAAGAAGGTAACTATTTCTTCGACTTGCATTGCTACTGGCCTCTGTAATTGCAATGAAATCTTCCTGACTTCCTACTATGTGAATTTCACTCTCTGCACGAGTAATGGCTGTATACAGCCATGCACGATCGACGATTCTGCCTTTACTCAATGCAATGATCACTCGTGGAAATTGTGAGCCTTGAGCCTTATGTAAAGTGATGGCGTAACCCAGCTCCATACAGTCTAAAACGTCTTGTGAGATTTGTATTCTGTTGCCGGTATCCAGTGTTACATCACCAAAATATGTTTCAGCCAACTCATCTGAGTCATCCTGTTCTGGCTCAACGCCACTAAGAACGCCAAGGCTGCCGTTCTGGATACCTCTATGATAAAGGTTTTTCGTAAACAATACGGCATCGTTCAGCCGTAGATTCAAGAAGAACTCTTCAGAATGGATGGTGAATCTAAGCATTTCGCCATGGCCATTTACTGCCAATTGAACCTTGTTGTTTATCTCAGATACCATACTTCTGGTAGGAGCAATAATTCGGCTATTTTCAGGGCTTTCACAATACAGGCGACAACACCTATTCGTTATTTCGCTTTTATTAGCCTCATGGAAAAATATAGAGGCGGTAGAAAGCCTCGGTGGAATCTCCCCCTGATTAATGAGCTTTGAGTACTCAGGGATGCCGGTACTTCCTTCCTGACGTTTCACAATATCAAGCATGGTGTTGGCTATTCGTTTTGAGTGAACGATATCAGCCAATACTTTTCCGCATCCAATAGGCGGCAGTTGATCCGGATCACCCGTTAATACGATCCGTACAGATGGATGTATATGCGTAACAATCCGATACATGGTCGGTAAATCAACCATGCTTGCTTCATCAATCACCAATAGGTTCTTATCGCTATCTGTGCTGTCCAATGGTGGATTTCTCAAAAAGCCAGCAATAGTCATCGTCGTGAAGCCTATAGACTCATGTAGACGCATTGCAGCTCGACCACTTAGTGCTACGGCATGGATGGCATAACCCATTAAACTAAAGGCTCTAAGCGCTGTTCTGAGTACTGTCGTTTTACCCGTTCCGGCCCCTCCGGTTATACAGGCTACAGCATTATCTATGCATGTTCCCACTGCTTCTTTTTGCTTTGCTGTTAGATCATAAGGTAATTCTTTGAGGGCCGCACGGTAAGCTTGGCTGGCTTTTCGGTCATACAAACCGTCAATGTCAGCCATTGTTAACAGACGTTTGGCAACGGTAGACTCCATTAATAGTTGAGCGGTTGGGTGATACGTCAGAGTGTCATTATTCAGCAGAAATTGAGCTTTATCGTGTCCTGCTTTGCAGGCGCTTGCGACTAACTCGTTATTCTTCAGTAATTTGTTCAATGCAGGTACTAAGTCTTCCCGTTTAGTATAGGTATGTCCTTTTTCTACTTGCTTTCGTAGGGCAAATTCTAGAGCTGCACTAAGTCGTCTCTGATCATCAGCCGCAATTTCAAAAGTCCACTTTTTAATAAGGCCTTCAACATCATCAAAGGACATTCCGAATCCACATAGTAGGTAAGGGTTGTCCTGTATTGCGTCGACAGATTTGTCATCATGGAACTTGAGCAGTCGCTGTTGAATTGAAGCTGGAATACCACGCAGCGTCATCCAGTTGGTATGTTTGAGATTTTTATATTTCTCATACCCTTCGTAAAGCGCATCAATAGAATCCTCACTCAAAACCCCTTTAAGGCGATTTCTGGCTTCAAGTGTGTCAGTTTGCAGGGTTGAGTGGAAAGAGTTGCCTAGCAACGCCCATAGAGCTCTGGCCTTAACCTCTCCAATTCCTCTAAACGCTTTTTCTTTGGCGATGAACTGTATTAGCTGTTCACCTGACTCTGGCAGAGTACATTCAACATAATCTGGTGCTTCATAGATATGCTGGAGCATTAAGTAATCGCCTGTTGCCACTTCCTCAATACGTCTTGCGCCTTTGACCGTCCAATACTGACCAATTGCCAGTTGCACTGGGATTGATTCAGGATTTGCTTTGATAGTGACGTAATATTTACCGCTAGTGGTTTTATACGAATTTTTTTCCAGTGGTACACCGGTGAAGATAACTAGACTAGAAGAACTGTACGGAATGCTAGTTATCCTAACGTGGTCTTCATGAATGGCATTATTCATCGAGGCATGAACCCCATCTCAGACAGAGTTTCAGACAACTCACCGAATCGTTTCAAGCGAGACTCTAATTCTCTAACCTTGGCTTTAAGCTCTATGTTTTCAGCCTCTAATTGAGATAACCTTCTAGACTCCAGTTGCCTAGAGGCTTGACTAGCATCGTATTCCTTTGGGTTAGACTTCACTGTTTCAGACTCAGCTGTGAATGGCGGCAACACACCACGAGCCCTTAACTCAGTCTCAAGCTTCTCAAGAGCTTGTCTTAAAATAGGGTTCTGTGTCAGCGCCGATTTTCCACAACCAATAGCTTTGGCAACTTCGCCACGCTTTAACTGTCCTCGGTGGGCAATTTGAAGAAAGTCATCATCCGATTGGGTAGCCTTCCAAACTTCAAAGGAGTCGACGTTTTGCTGTGCTTTTTGCTGCCCGTTAGCCATTATTTTTCATCCCTTATGCGCATGATAGTCTGCCTGCTTACCTCGAATTCACGTGACAGTTTAGAAATACTCTCAGCTTTGAGGCGCTTACGTATCTGCTTTCTATCGTTCGCACCGATTTTAGGAGGCCTTCCCATATGCTGACCCGCTTGTATGGCGGCGGCTCGGCCTTCACTTGTTCTATCAAAGATTAAGTCACGTTCTAGTTGGGCGAAAACACCAATGAGTGAAACAATTGCTTGTGATAGGGCTGTGCGTTGGGATGTATCTAAAGCGCCATCCAGCGTTTTAAGGGAGGCATTCTTTTCATGAATTCTATCGATGGTTCTCAAAATAGCTTTTAGGGAACGGCCAAGCCTGTCTAGCCTTGTTACAACAACGACATCGTCATCACGCACATAATCAATCAGAGATTGAAGCTGAACATCGTTATCCTTTGAACTACCGCTGTATTTTCCTGAAAATATTTTCTGACACCCAGCGTTCTCTAGGGCAGCAACTTGTGAACTTAGGTCTTGCGCTATGGTGCTTACACGAGCATAACCAATCAAATGTGACATTAGATGTACCAAAGTTATAACTTTAGTACATTGTGAATTGAGTCCGTACTTTTATCAAATAAAATAAATAAGTACATGTACTTATTTATTGATATGACTTTTAGACTGTCCCAGACATCTATTAATGTTAAAATCCAGTTAAACAAAAAATTCGATTAAGCTGATCTCTGAACACGATTTGCTTAAAATCATCATTCGTTTGAGTGGCTCTCCAAATCTCATATGCCTCTAGATTTTGTTGCACCTTCTGTTGCCCACTTGCTTGTCATGTTTCCTCTCGCTATTGCATGATTTGAAGGTGAGTGCGTTATACATAGTTTGATTTTTTACTTATTACCGCTTTCAATGTTTTGTAAGGTCTTTTGAAACACATCCATGACACTCGGGTTAGTTTTGCCGATACTGGATAACTTTTGAATGAAAGCATGGAGCTTACCAATCTCCGAGTGTGCAACCGAAAGTTGCGCTTCCAATTGGATTACCTTTTCAGCTAAATCAACGTCTTTTTGTAAGTAAGAGATCAGTTCTTGATTTTCAGCCGAAACAGGCTTGCCCCTTAAAACTTGTTTTTTTTGCTTGTATTCGTGCTTGATATTGGCGTATTTGTCGAGCGTTTGTCTCGTGGTGGCAATGCCTAAGCTGGATTCTATTTTTGTGACTAATAAATCCCATGTTAACTTGCCTTCCCAACTTCGAATGAGGGCTTGTACGGATATTTGTTGTTCAGTTTCAAGTGATTTAATTGCCATATCATCCCCACTAGAGCGATCCTAAAAAGGCTAAGAAATTATTTGTGGCTTCGTCTTTACTTTTATCGTTTCTTGCCTCAATCGCGGCTTGAAGGGCTTGCTCGGCATCAGGTAGTGCTAACCTTTGCTCTTCTACCGTTTTTGTTTCTAAATTAGTGATTCTTATGCGGTTTGAACGAGTGAGTAATCGCACGCTACAGCCTGGTTTTATTGCATCATCGGATAACACTCCAATGAGATTTTTCAACATACAAGTGTTGTTATAATGAGTTTTGTACCACTTTTGCATTCCTTCACTTGTTTCAAAATTGTTAGCTTCCTGCACCTCTTCCAAACGATGTGTTTGTACCTTTAAATCCTTCTGGAGTAAGTCTATTGCTTTGCTATCATGTGTCACATGACAAGAAGATGAGCACAATGCACATTGGGTTTCAAAATCCGACATATAAGTACAGGGGGATATGGCGAGGTTTTGAGTACAAAATCCTGTCTCATGAATAAAAGTCGGCGTTTCATTGTTGATAGCTTCATTGAATTGATCCATGGTCTGAATACGAAGATTTACATTCTCTTCGATATTGCTTTCTAGCTCATTAGAGTAAGAAATATCTCCAATCACAAAAGCGTTCTGAGCATCAGTCGTATGGATATAGGTCAGTGTCTGTTCTGCGCTCTTTCTACCGGATAACATCGAAATAAGGTGGTGAGGCAAACCTTTTTTCGCTAGATAATCATTTTGCCAATGACGGAGTTGGTGTGGCTTTAGGAAAAAGCTGGATGCAAACCCGTGTCGTTCAAAGAGTGTAGGATGTGATATTACACGTTTAATTAAATCATCAGAAAAGAATCTACTTAGTGAACTAATCGGTACCAAAAGGAATGGGTTCATCACTTTACCTCTCAGTTGCTTATACGTGTAAGTAAATAACGCACTTTCAAAATCCACAGACTTAGTTTGGTGGCTACTGTAACCTTTTAGTTTAGAGTGATTTACCTTGATGGTGTGGTTCTGAAACTCTGCCACGGTGAGTTCTTGTTTACCCGCTATATACTTTTCGCGTTGAGCTTTGCTTGATAGCGGACATCCAGTAAGTGCTTGAGCGTAAGAACAATTACTCTTAAATACCAGAGTATCGAACATTTTAATCTGTGCTATGGGTTTGATGAATTTGGAGAACTGATTGGTTGATACATCAACTGCCCCTTTTGTGTCAGATGTGACTCGCACACATTTGTCACTACCTTCAAAAAAACCAAGCATCAAGCCAAGATGTATAAGGTTCGTTGGTTGATTCATTGAAGGTGTTAGTAGTGCGATATTTTTATCACTAGGTTCAAATTCACCCAGTACTTCTTTCAACGGGCGATTTGGCTGTCGATAGAACCGAGCCAGTGCTCTTGCGGGTTCAGTTGCAAGAATCGTGTAGTGTAGGGCTCGGTCTAAGCTATCGACCATTTCAGCATTGATGTGATTTTGATAGTCCTTGTAACCTTTTGAGCCTCGCCAATTTAAATAATGTACTGTTTTTTGCTGCCCATCGACAATTTGAGTGTGCCTCTTTACTCGTTGTGATGTTAGAAGCACTTGTTCTGCGCCGATTCGATTGGGAGACGCCATGCCAAGTGCTGCCATGGTGCAAACAAAGCTGTCTTGTTGTGTTTTCTTCGAAGATAAAAGGGGCTGCCAAGCCTCAATACTGTCCTTTTCACTACCCTCAGAAGAGGGGATGACATCATAGAAGATAGCACCAAGTGCTAGCAGCGCATTTTCCGAAGGCAGCTTGTTTTGCTCCGCAACTAGTGCATCATCGCCACTTTTGCCGCGAAATGATTTGGTTTTGAGGTTTATATAGGGCTGACAGCTTTTAGGTAGCATTTTATTGTGATGGAGCCAGTTGATGAAAGATGGCAACATCATTTTGTATGTCATCGAGTCGATGATGCGTTGGATTTTCTCAAGAGTGGAGGTAGCTATATTCTCCTCAAGGGAACAAAGGAAGTATCTGGCTACCGCAATTTTATCTTTCTTATTTTTTGTTGATACATTTTGCTTAATTACATCAAGCATATATGAGAACAACATATCATGTATTTCAGGCACTAAACGATCATCATCTGTGAAACGTGTTCCTATTCTTGGAACTTTTCTATTTTTATTGCAAAAGTATATATTCATGGTTCTACTGTCGCGGTCTGTGAACCTGATAACAATATCACTCCAAGAAGCAGGCTGACCTTGAGCATTAGTAAATCCAATGAGAGGCTGTGCTTTCTTTTGAGCAATGTAAGCACGTTGGTTATCAATATAACGATTAATCGTCTTCACTGCTGCTCTTCCTTCAATTTCAGAGTTTTTCGCTCTTCACACAATACAATTGTCACTCTGATATAGAGAATAATAGTTTGCAGTTTCTTAACGGTGGCTGGATGGGCTGATTGACTATTAATAGTCAGTTTTCGCTCTGCTTTCTCTAAATATTGTTGATGGTCTGCGGTTTCGAGCGGTCGAAAATTATCACAGGGGTAGCACCCCATTGGGGCTGCGCCTTTCGACAGACAACTTGCGCAATTAGCTGGATTAAGTTTGTGTCCCATCTCTTCATCAAAAGGGCTTTTAACTTTAAAGTCAGGGTGTTGCTGTAATTGTTTCGAAGATACGCTGTCAAAGCGTTGTATGACGCTATTCCCCGCAAAGGCCTGGTCAATTTTGACTCGTTCAGGTGCTTTTAAATCAAGATAAGATTTTATTGCACTCACTGTGACACCCGTAATGGCGGCGATTTGTGCAGGGCTTAACCCCATCCAAGCAGCAAAAGTCAATTGGGTGTGACGCCAGCGATTATTTTTTAAGGCAAGGGGCTTATGTGCTACTCGGTCACTTTTAATGTCTAGTTTTTCATTAAATAGGTATGCAAAGCACTTTGGAAGAGCTGATGAAGCGAGATGAAACGCCTCGGACATGTCGCTCACGGAGTGAAAGAGATTTTCTTTTGTCTCAAAATCTGCTGAAAATAAGCTCTGGTCTGGAAAAAGGGGGAGTCTTTGCATCAGCTCTTTCATTTCAGTCTCGGACAGTTCAATATCATTCCGGCGCAATGAGGCACATATGTAGGTCTTATAGACTTTATAATATTGAAGCAACAGTTCAGACAGGTTTGGCTCTAAGCGATGAGAACGTGATTCGGCATTACCTCTGAATTGACCATCTTTACCTTTAAATGTTCGCAATTGTAATTGCTCCATGTCAGAAAAGGGGTGCTGTGTAAGAGGTTTCCATTCAGTGTTATTTTCCTTGTGAGACTTAAACGTCTGACCAATCTGCAAGAGATCACACCATTTGAGTTGAATCATTTGAGTGTGCCTTCTTACGATGGCAACCATCAACTGACAGGCCAGAATTGTTCTAAGATTAGTAAAGGCTTTTATCTTAGTAAACTCACTATCGAGTGCATGGAGTGTCTCAATTCGGAGTGCTTCGAGTATATTGTCACGCTCAATTTCACTGTAAGCGCCGGTTGTTTCGTCAAGAATACTTTTTGAGCCAAATTTTGAGCCAATTTTCTCGGTTTTAACGATGTTGTAGAGCGGGGCTAGGGTATTGCAGGGGTACTCATGACTTCGTTTGCAAAGTGCGATTAATGTGGCTCGCACGGACTCTTTATAGGTAGTGAGCGTTATCCACCATGCTTCAAACGTAGCTGGTTCTAAGTACCGGCAAATAGTTCTTAATGTGCAGACATAACTATTGAGTGATTTAAACGCATAATGTTTTGCAGCGTGAGCTATAGCCAGTCGTAGGTCGAGAAAAACGTTACTGTTTAACGCATTCATCCATCTAAGGTAGAGATTTTTCTTGTAGCCAAGTACCCATTCATCGGAAAAGAGATCGATTTCATAGCCCTTTTCTTTTGATTGAAAGGTGCTTTTTCCTTCATAGCTGTTTTTTAAGCTACTAATTTCAAGGCTGCTCATTTTCCACCTCTCAGATTGGGTACGGATTGACTCTGGTTCTTCGATGAGATTTCAGCCACTGTCATCGCTAATTGAAATTCGTTGTAAACGGATGCCATTTTTGAATCTTCCACCCACCCCATCGCATACTTACGAAGGTCTTCGATTTTATCAGGTGGAAACCCTTGTTCTTTAGCTTTGTTTTCAAAGACTTCATTCCATTTATGGCGAAGTAAATGTGGGTGCAATGCTAGTCCAACATAATCCCCAAACGTCTTAATAACTTTGTGAATTGCGTTGTAGGATATTGGTTCCCCAATGGTTTTTCCTTTTTCTGAGATAAAAAGAAATTCATGCTTATGAGTGTTTGGCGTAATATTCCGTACAGTTGCGGTGTAGAGCTTAATAAGCTTCATTAAATCAGGAGAGATAGAAACAGAAAGTGCTTTTGTTTTATTTGCGGCGGGAAGCCGCCTTGTATCCGTTGGGTCATTGGGCGTTCGGGTGAGTAGGAATCGAGGGTTACTCCAATCATCCACTAAATCACCCACTTTCAATTTCATGACAGCACCAACACGCACCCCTGTAGAAATCAATATTTGGGCGATTAATTGATTTCTAAGTTTGCTCGACTTGAATGGATTGTTAGAGGAGCGCTCTTGAATAACGTCTAATAACTTAATAAATTTATCGTTTGGTATAGCTGATTCAAAGGCATCTTTAGTAAACGTATTATTTTTTCGGGTTTTAGATATTACAGAGCTTATGTAGAGCTTAAAGTTATTAAATTGGTTGTCCGTGCGAATTTTCTGCTCAGTTTCAGCTTGATCGTAGTGATGGCAAACATATAAAAATTCGATGTAGGATTTTAGGCGGTTGAGGCGTTGATTAAAAGTGTGCGCTGATACTTTTGGCTGGCTGTTGGATGTCGCATATATCGCATCCCTGATTCTTTTGTCGGTTAGGCTAACTACTTTGTTGTCATTGTTATCACCATCAGTGTCAACATAAAACTTACAGGCACGGATATAGCTGTCAATTTCTTCAATAGATAGAAAAGAGCCACTCGCTACACGCTCAACGAGATCAATGGCTCTACCCATGAAGAAGCAATGCAAAAACTTCAACTCATAGGCGTATTTCTTTAGTGAATTGAATGATAGGTCATGATTGCTAGTCAAATAGGCAGTAAGGTATACATGGCAGGGCAGCCCATCCTGAACAATAGCAGGGAAAGAGAGGCCATTCATATCTTTATATATCTTAACTTGAACATTATCACTTAAGTTATTCATTACAGAATTATCTACTGGTTACACATAAATACACCTTAATTAATTATGTTTATTTTGTAAAGGTAAAAAAATATTCCCTATGGAATCTCTTGGTTTACCCAATTTCAATTCTTTACTTTTTATTTGGTGGAGAGAACTCACATAAATCTTCAATAATGCAGGCATCGCACTTGGGCTTGCGAGCTACGCAGATGTAACGACCATGAAGAATCATCCAGTGGTGCGCATCCAAAAGAAACTCTTTTGGTACAAACTTAAGAAGCTTCATCTCGACTTCTAAAACGTTTTTACCTGGGGCGACTTTTGTTCGATTCCCGAAGCGAAAGATATGCGTATCCACCGCCATGGCCACTTGTCGAAAGGCTGTGTTTAATACCACATTGGCGGTTTTGCGGCCAACCCCTGGTAGGGCTTCCAGTTCTTCACGAGTTTCAGGCACCACACTGTTGTGCTTCTCGATAAGAATTTGGCAGGTCTTGATGGCGTTTTCGGCCTTGGCGTTAAATAAGCCAATGGTTTTGATGTACTCTTTGAGTCCATCAACACCGAGGGCCAGCATGGTTTCAGGCGTATTGGCGACAGGGAAAAGTTTGCGTGTAGCTTTGTTGACGCTCACGTCTGTGGCTTGGGCAGAAAACAACACCGCAATTAAAAGCTCAAAAGGCGAGCTGTATTCCAGCTCAGTTACGGGATTTGGGTTTTCAGCTCGTAAGCGAGAAAAAATCTCGTAGCGCTTCTCTTTGTTCAAAATAAATAGCCTTTATTCACTTTTGATATTCTTTGTTCACTTTTACTAATGTGACTGACTGTCGCTAAACGTTAGCTCACTTGACCCGTCACACGCACACGTTTTGAGGCGATTGGGCCATCTTTGGCTTTTTGTGCGGCAATGCGTTTTTTCTCACGTTCGTCTAGGTAGTTTTTACCAGCGATCAACAAGCCAAGTCCAATAAAGGCACCGGGCGGTAAGACAGCAAAAAGAACATTTGGATAGTCGTTAAAAACAACAATTTTCCAATGTGTTGCCATATCACCGAATAACAACTGCATATCAGAAAACAATGTGCCTTGACCAATCAGCTCACGCATGGCGCCCAAGGTAACCAGAATGAACATGAAGCCCAATCCCATCATAAAACCATCGAGCGCAGAAGGAATAACGGGGTTGCGGCTAGCAAACGCATCGGCACGACCTAGAATCGCACAGTTGGTTACGATTAGAGGAATAAAAATCCCCAAAATCTGATAAAGCTCATAGGTATAAGCCTGCATGATTAATTCGATACAGGTGGTAAAAGAGGCGATGATCATGACAAAAGCTGGCAGACGAACGGCATCGGCCACGTAGTTACGAATGATGGAGACGGCAATGTTAGAGCCGACTAAAACCACCATGGTCGCCAACCCAAGGCCCAATGCGTTGACGACCGTACTGGTGACCGCCAACATAGGACACAAACCAAGCAGCTGAACCAGAGCCGGGTTGTTCTTCCAGATACCGTTATAAATGATTTCTGCGTAATTGGCGCTTGGCTTACTCTCTTCTTGAGTAGCGTCAGTTGCCGCTGTTTCTGCGCTCATTTTCATTGGACTATCCTAATACGCTAACAGCGTATCTTTGTGTTGATCAAAATAAATAAGGGTGTTTTTTACAGCGCGAACGACGGCGCGTGGGGTGATGGTCGCCCCTGTAAATTGGTCAAAATCCCCGCCGTCTTTTTTCACTGCCCAGCCTTTTAAGGTTGGATTTTCCAGTGACTTATTGGCAAAACTCAGAATCCACTTAGACTTTTTCAAGTCAACCTTGTCGCCAAGTCCTGGTGTTTCTTTGTGACTAATGACGCGACTGCCTGTCACAACGCCATTTTTATCAATGGCAACCAGCATGTCTAAATTACCGTTATAACCACGTGGGGCAATGGTTTCGAAGATAATGCCAGAGACTTCACCATTCTTACGGGCGATATGAATCTTAATGCCTTCTTCGCTGCCTAATAGGGGATCGGGTGGCAGAATAGCGGTGTCTTTGGTTAAGTCGTTATCGTACAAATTGGCGGGCAATATTTCGTTAAAAGCTGAAATCTGCGCATCCAAGATATTATTCTTGATCGTGTGGTCTGTTAGTTGGTGCGTGATCGCAATAAGACCAGCAGTTAGCACCGCAAAAATAGCCAACCCAAGACTGTTACGGCGAATAGAGGCGAGCAATTCCATTAGTTATCCTCCCCAACTTTTAAACCGCTTTTGGCTTTTTTGTGGCCGTAGGTTCTTGGCTGTGTGTAGTAATCGATTAAAGGCGCCGCGAAGTTCATTAACAAGACGCCAAATGCCACCCCATCAGGATAACCACCCCAAGAGCGAATAATGTAGATCAAGATACCAATACCCGCACCATAAATCAGTTTACCGCGATTACTGGTACAAGAAGACACAGGGTCTGTGGCGATAAAGAAGGCACCAAACATAGCGGCACCCGTCGTGAGGTGGAAAAGTGGTGCGGCATTATTGCTAGGGTCAATCAGATAGAATACGCCAGCCATTACCGCCAACGCAGCCAGCAGTGACACTGGAGTGTGCCATGTGATGATACGCAACCAAATAAGCGCAAGACCACCTACTAGATAAGCGGCGTTCACCCAAAGCCAGCTGTTTAGGCTTGGTCCTTGTAGTGCGGCGATACTGCTAAATGCGGCTTGCGTATCTAATAAATCTTTGTGTTTGAAGCCATCCAACGGCGTTGCCATAGTGTAGCTATCGATCACAGGCAAGTGATGGAATATCGCTTGTAAGCTTTGCACGAAAGACAGCGTATCCCCTGACGTTACCATGCTTTGTACACCCAGCCATTGGCTCATGGGGACGGGAAAAGACACCAGCACAATCGCGTAACCGACCATGGCTGGGTTGAATGGATTATTACCCAAACCGCCGTACAGTTGCTTGGCAAAGATGATGGCAAAAGCAACGGCGGTCACGGTTACCCACCAAGGCACAATCGGCGGCAGAGCCGCACCCAATAACACGGCGGTTAATAACGCACTGTAATCTTTTAGGAAGAAGCTAACAGGGCGACGACGCATCGCCAAAATGGCCGCTTCACTCAATAGCGCGGTGATGCAGGCAATCATTAAGTTGATTAACGTGCCCCAGCCAAATAGCCAAGTTTGTACCACAATGCCAGGAATGGTCGCTAAAATAACCATCTGCATTACCCAAGAGGTGCGACGTCCTGCACGTTGTGTGTGGGGGGAGGTGATCCTCAATAATGCCATTTAACGATTCTCTTGCATGTTGGTTTGCGAATGAATAAGTTTTTCTAACAAAGCTTCCGCGTTTTGCAAACGTTGCTCTGTGGACGCAATTTCTTCATTTATGCTGTCCGCTTCTTCTGGAGAGCTTTGTAAGCGTTTATTCAATTTATTAATTTGTGCCTTTGCTAACGCAACGGCGATTTTTTCTTTTTTGATCTGATTCGCCAAATCCATTTCTGGCTCAGCTTTGGCTTCATTCGCAGATTCTTTGGCTGCGGATTGAGCCGGCTCAGCTTGTTCTGTCTCTTGTTCAAGAGCAGCAAGCTTTTGCTGTGCTTCGATCAGCTTTTTAGGCCATTCAGACTCGGCTATTTCCGCTTCGCTTTTGCCTTGATCTTTTAAAAGCTGAATGTTCTTTTCGGCTTTTTTAATGCCCGCTTTGGCAATGGCAAGGTCGATTTTACGCTTTTTAGCGGCTTCAGCATCCTGATCATTTGCGACGGGGGCGGCTTTTGCAGCAACGTCTGTTTTTGCGGTAATGGCATCAGGATTCGCTAAGGCTTTTTCCAGCTCATCTGCTCGTTGTTGCGCATCATGAAGCTGTTGGCGAATGGCCTCAATTTCAGGTGCTTGAATCTCTTCGGCCTTTTTCAGTGCTTTCTCGACTTTTTTCACCGCCGCTTTCGCGATGGCGGCATCGATTTTTAACTTTTTCAGTTCATCGCTTGCGGCCGCTTTTGGTTCTGGCGTTGCAGCATTGGATGTTGCTGTTGCACCCAGCTTGCTTACCGTCTCTTGTGCTGCTTTTAGATCGGCTTCAAACGTTGTGATCTTGTCTTTTAATTCCTGATCATCGGGCGTTTCTGTCAGTTGCTTGTGCAGCTTCTTAAGTTTCACACCAATTAAGGCGACATCGACCTTGGCTTTCTTTAACTCGTCATTGGCTGGCGCTGCATTTTGTTTAGCGGCTGTGTCAGCGACACTTGCCGGAGCAGCAGTCGGTATCTTGCTTAGTTGATCTTCTAATGATGCCAACGCTTTTTCTTGATCCGTCACTTGCAGTTGCAGGCTATTAATGTCTTCAAGGTGTTCATTTTCTTGTGCTTCAAGCAACTGTTTTTGCAGTTTCTTCAGCTTAGATTTAGCAATGGCGATATCGACTTTGAGCTTTTTCGATTCGTCACTGGCAGGCGCAGCAGCAGTCGGAGCCGCCGTTGCTGGTGTGGTTTTTTTCGTATCAGCCGTTTTGCTTGGGGCGGCTTTTTGACGAGCAAGACGTTTCGCTTCTTTCTCTGCGGCTTCCGCTTCTTGACGGGCTTTACGAGCTTCAAAACGTTGTTTCGCCAAATCGGATTTCACATTGGCTTCACGAGCTTCACGAATACTGCTCTTAGAGTGGCGGTAATATTGCACTAATGGAATGCTGCTTGGGCAGACATAAGAACAAGCACCACATTCGATGCAATCAAATAAGTTGTGGTGTTCGGCTTTTTCAAACTCTTGGCTTTTACTGAACCACAATAATTGCTGAGGCAATAGGCTTGCAGGGCAGGCTTGCTCACACATGCCGCAACGAATACACGCTTGTTCTGGCGCTGGTGGTGGGAGCTCTTTTTTGCTCGCCGCTAGGATACAGTTGCTGGTTTTGACGATTGGCACAGCAGCTGAGTCTAGGGTGTAACCCATCATTGGCCCACCCATGATTAAGCGGCTCATTTTTTTAGGCTCGGAATCCGCGTATTTCAACAAATGCTCAACAGGCGTACCCAGTAAAACTTCGACGTTTTGTGGGCTTTTAAGTGCGTCACCTGTCAAAGTAGTAAAGCGAGATATTAGTGGCTTGCCTAATGATATGGCGTCGTATACGGCAACACAGGTGCCGACGTTTTGGCATAAAACACCAATGTCCGCAGGGTACTGCCCACTTGGTACTTCTTTACCGGTTAACAGCTGGATTAGCTGTTTTTCACCGCCAGAAGGGTACTTAGTTGGCACCACGGCAATTTGTATCTTGCTGTTGTGCTGGGTAAGTAAGGTTTTTAATGCCGCAATGGCCGTTGGCTTGTTGTCTTCGATACCAATAATGACATTTTCGGCCTCAACAAGATGTTGCAACATTTCGATGCCTAACACGAGCTCGAGGGTTTTTTCTCGAATCAACATGTCATCGGCTGTGATGTAGGGTTCGCATTCCGCAGCGTTAATAATGAAGTGTGTCAGCGGGTTCTTATGCGCACCTTGCAGTTTTACTTGAGTCGGAAAGCCCGCGCCACCCATGCCGACAATGCCCATTTCAGACAAAAATGCCAATACATCGGTTTTACTGATTTCTTGCCAGTTACTTAATGGCGTTAGCTCGCCCCAAGTATCTTGTCCATCGGGTTTTAGCACAATGCATAGGTCACTCAAACCCGAAGGGTGAGCAATAAGACGTTCTTCAATGGCGCTGATGGTGCCAGAAGTCGGAGCGTGTAAAAAGCTACTCAAAAAGCCATTGTTGATGGCGATAGTTTGGCCTTTTAATACTTTGTCACCCACTTTGACTAAGGGGCGAGAGCTTTGACCAATGTGCTGACCAAGTGGCAAAATTAGCTCGCTAGGTAAACTTGGTCGACCCAAAGGCAATTGCAGTGATTGGGCTTTGTTTTCTGGTGGGTGGATGCCGCCATGAAAAGAGAAAATGTTTGCTGTTTGCATTAGTGCACCCCCTCCGCTTGGCGGTCGGTGGCAATAATATTAAGCGAGGTTGCCGCGATACCTTGCGGTTTGTCCCAAGACCAAGTTTTTGCTGTCACGCCGACTTCTACCATATCAATACAATCTACTGGGCAAGGCTCAACACAAAGGTCACAACCTGTGCATTCATCTGCAATTACCGTGTGCATTTGTTTTGCTGCACCTAAGATCGCATCGACAGGGCATGCCTGAATACACTTGGTACAGCCGATACATTCATCTTCACGAATCACAGCAACACGTTTCGCACTTTCTGTACCGTGATCGCCGTCTAATGGAACGGCTTCCACGTCCAATAAATCGGCTAAGGCTTGAATAGTGGCTTGGCCGCCTGGTGGACAATGGTTAATGGCTTCGCCATTGGCGATGGCTTCGGCATAAGGGCGGCAGCCTGGGTGACCACATTGACCACATTGGGTTTGCGGTAGCAGGGCGTCGATTTGGTCAACGATAGGGTCGCCTTCCACATGGAATCGCACATTGGCGTAACCCAGAATCGCACCAAAAATAAGGGATAAAAGAACCAGAATTCCAATGGCAAGTAAAACAGTAAACATCGTTGGCTCCTAAATCTGCACAAGGGCGGTGAAGCCCATGAAAGCAAGAGCCATCAGGCCTGCGGTAATCATACCGATAGCAGAACCTTTAAATACCGTCGGTACGTCAGCAACGTTGATGCGTTCACGCATGGCTGAGAACAGAATCAATACGAAAGAGAAACCGACAGCAGCACCAAAACCGTAAAGTATGGATTCAACGAAACCGTTCTGTTTGCTGATGTTTTGTAGCGCCACACCCAAAACGGCGCAGTTCGTGGTGATCAAAGGTAAGAAGATACCTAGCACGCGATAAAGTAGCGGACTGGTTTTATGAACCACCATTTCGGTGAACTGTACCACCACAGCAATCACCAAAATAAAGGAAATGGTTTGTAGGTATTCAAGACCAAATGGCTGAAGTATGTAGGTATAAGTGAGATAGCTACATAGGCTCGATAGAGTCAAAACAAAGGTCGTGGCCATTGCCATACCAATAGAGGTTTCTAGTTTCCCAGACACCCCCATAAAAGGACATAGACCCAAAAACTGTACCAATACAAAGTTATTAACCAGAATGGTACTGACTAGTATCAGGAGATATTCAGTCATTTCTCTTCCAATAATAGGAGATCGTTAACGGCTGCGGCGCTTGCGGCATCGTGGCGGAGATCTCATAAGAATTAAGTTCGTTGATTTTCGATACTTTTGGCAAAAGTATCTGTGAGCGTAACTATACCAATCTACTTATAACTAACAAGACTAAAGCTTTAGTATTTCTAGTCCGATTTAGTATATAGGTAATAAGTTACGCTTATATAAGTTCGATTTATGTTTCTTTATTAATGCCAATGCCCACCTTATTAATAATGTTTCTTATTAACTCGGGTGAGCATTGGTTTTTTACTGCGTTTTTTTAGAGCTTAAAGAGGAAATAAGCCCTAATGCATGATTACATCACGCGTTGGCCAGGTTTAGCGCCAGCATGAGGTTCTAGTAGGTAAATTTCTTCACCACCAGGGCCTGCGGCTAAAACCATACCTTCTGACATGCCAAACTTCATTTTGCGAGGTGCAAGGTTCGCTACCATGACAGTGTGTTTGCCTTCTAAGTCTTCTGGCTTATAAGCTGACTTAATACCAGAGAACACAGTGCGAGTTTCGCCGCCTATGTCCAAGGTCAGTTTTAGTAGTTTATTGGCTTTTTCTACGTGCTCGGCTTTGACGATCAAAGCAATACGCAAATCCACTTTGGCGAAGTCATCGAAATTGATTTCAGCTTCAAGAGGTTCTTTGCTCAATTCAGTTTCAACTTGTTTTGGTGCGGCGGCTTCTTTCGCTGCGGCTTCTGCTGCTGCTTCTTGTTTGCCTTCTTCAATGATGGCATCGATCTGCGCTTGTTCAATACGGCCCATTAGCGGCTTGAATTTGTTCACTGTTTTGCCAAACAACAATTCGCTGCGGTTATCCCATGTTAGTTCTTTGTCAAGGAAGGCCTCGGCGTCGGTCACTAGGTTCGGCATAACCGGTTTCAAGTAGGTCGCCAAAATGCTGAACAGGTTCAGCGCAACGGTACATACGTCTTGAACTTTAGGTAGGGTCGCTTCGTCTTTTGCTAATACCCAAGGCGCTTGCTCGGCAATGTATTCGTTCGCCACGTCCGCAAGGCGCATGATTTCACGAATCGCCTTACCGTATTCACGACCTTCAAAGTGTTCTGCAATCAAGTCGCCCGCGTCGATGAAAGATTGAATCATCTCGGCTTCGCTTATGTCACTTGCCAATTGTCCATCGAATTTCTTGTTGATGAAGCTAGCCGTACGGCTGGCAATGTTGACGACTTTACCCACAATGTCTGAGTTCACGCGTTGAAGGAAATCCCCTAGGCTAAGGTCGATATCGTCAACACGGGAGTTAAGCTTGGCTGCATAGTAGTAACGCAAGTATTGTGGGTCCAAATGCTTCAGATAAGTACGCGCTTTAATAAAAGTACCGCGCGATTTAGACATTTTTTCGCCATCAACCGTAACATAGCCGTGTGCATTGACCGCGGTTGGTGTGCGGTAACCAGCGCAATCCAACATGGCAGGCCAGAACAAAGCGTGGAAGTTGATAATGTCTTTACCAATGAAGTGATAAAGCTCTGCATCGGAATCTTTCGCCCAGTAGTCATCAAATTCCAAACCTTCGGTACGATCACAAAGGTTTTTGAAGCTCGCCATATAACCAATAGGAGCATCTAGCCACACATAGAAATATTTACCTGGTGCATCTGGAATTTCAAAACCAAAGTAAGGCGCGTCACGGCTGATGTCCCATTCTTTCAGGCCAGAGTCCAACCATTCAGATAGCTTGTTCGCGACTTGATCTTGTAACGTACCACTGCGAGTCCACTTTGCTAGGAAGTCTTGGAAATCAGGCAGTTTGAAGAAGTAGTGTTCTGAATCTTTTTCGATCGGAGTCGCGCCAGAATAAACAGAACGCGGATTGATCATTTCCATCGGCGTGTAAGTGGCAGAACAGACTTCACAGTTATCACCGTATTGATCTTCTGCTTTACATTTTGGGCATGTTCCCTTGATGAAACGGTCTGCAAGGAACATTTCTTTTTCAGGGTCGTACGCCTGCACGATAGAACGCACAGCGATCTTGCCATTGTCGCGCAATGCTTTGTAGATGCTGTTAGAAAACTCACGGTTCTCTTCTGAGTGAGTCGAGTAATAGTTGTCGTAACCGATCAGGAAGTCGTTAAAGTCCGCCATGTGCTCTTGGCGAACGCCATCGATCAACTCTTCTGAGGTGATGCCGTTTTGCGCGGCTTTGATCATGATCGCCGTGCCGTGTGCATCATCTGCGCATACCGCAGTACAAAGATGGCCGCGCATTTTTTGAAAACGCACCCAGATATCGGTTTGGATGTGCTCCAGCATGTGCCCTAAATGGATAGAACCATTGGCATAAGGAAGGGCGCTGGTGACTAAAATTTTGCGTTGCGTTTGTGCCATTTTTGATAAGCCTGCTGGATTAAAAAAGGTCGGGTATTCTATCAATAATTAGGCGCAGATGACGAATAAATAAAGCACCTAAAGGATAGAGAGTATAAGAAAAGCGACATTATAAGACCCTATCTCCCATGTGCAAGGGTTAGACTCTATTCTAAGCTCACTTCTAGGCTTGCTTTTCTGTAATTTGTCCCCACATTTGGCACAAGATAAACTAAACACGTTTTAAGAGATCGTTGAGCGATGTTACGAGCGACGGTGTCTTTATTTTCCGCCTTACAAGGATCCCCTATGCTAACAGATGCCCAACTACAGGCGACTTTAGAAACCCTCATTGATGACAACTCCGGTCAGCCTTATGGTGCCGTATGGAATGTAGTGAGTGATGACAGCCGCGTTCATGTCACTTTGACGCTCGGTTACCCAGCACAGAAACAACAAGCGGCATTGGAAGCTAAAATTAAAACCTTAATGGCAGAGGATCGCGACTTGGTGCTAGACATCGACTTTAAGGTCGAAAGCCAAGCCACTCAAGGTAACATTGCCGGTTTAAAAGGGGTAAAAAACATCATCGCGGTGGCCTCTGGCAAAGGTGGTGTGGGCAAATCTACCACGACAGTTAACCTTGCGTTGGCTATGGCAAAAGAGGGCGCTCGGGTAGGCATCTTAGATGCTGATATCTATGGCCCAAGCCAAGGCATGTTGCTAGGCTTCCCAGAAGATACGCGTCCGCAAGTACGTGAAGACAAATTCTTTGTGCCACCAAGCGCCTTTGGTGTGCAAGTCATGTCGATGGCGTTTCTAACCACCAAAGACACACCCGTTGCATGGCGTGGACCTATGGTCACTGGCGCTTTGATGCAGATCTTGACGCAAACCGATTGGAATGACCTTGATTATTTGTTCATTGATATGCCACCGGGTACAGGCGATATTCAGCTAACACTGGCGCAAAAAGTGCCGGTAGCGGGCT
Source organism: Marinomonas sp. CT5 (assembly GCF_018336975.1). Classification (NCBI taxonomy): domain Bacteria; kingdom Pseudomonadati; phylum Pseudomonadota; class Gammaproteobacteria; order Oceanospirillales; family Oceanospirillaceae; genus Marinomonas; species Marinomonas sp. CT5. The sequence continues at coordinate 1,439,102 of NZ_CP025572.1, forward strand.
CTGTTATTGTGACGACACCGCAAGACATCGCCTTATTGGATGCGCGCCGCGGTATTGAAATGTTCAACAAGGTAAAAATTCCTGTGTTGGGCGTAGTAGAAAACATGTCGACCCATATTTGTTCTAACTGTGGTCATCATGAAGCCATCTTTGGTGACGAAGGCGGTGCTAGCCTTGCAAAAGAATATAACGTCAACGTATTAGGTAAATTGCCACTGAGTCTAGCCATTCGTGAGCAAAGCGATGCAGGCCGTCCAATCGTGGTAAATGCACCAGAAAGTGATACGGCAGGCATTTATCAGTCGATTGCACGCAAGCTTGGTGCTACCCTTGCATCCAAACAAGGCTCTGGACTAGGTGAGCAATTTGCCATGCCGACTATTAGCATGAGCGACGATTAAAAAAACAGCCTAATCAGAGCGATTAAATAGAAAATTGAGGAAAAGAAATGCGTTTGTGTGACCGAGATATCATCAAAGCCCTAGACGAAGGTTCCATAGTAATTGAACCGCGCCCTGATAACAGCGTGATTAGTGGTGTGTCCGTTGATTTACGATTGGGCAACTCGTTTCGTGTTTTCCAAGGTCACCCTGCGCCTTACCTTGATCTAAGCAGCTCAAAAGCCGACCTTAGCAAAGTTATTGAATCTGTCATGAGTGAAGAAATACTGGTCGACGACGGCAAGCCTTTCTTCATTCATCCTGGGGAGTTAGTACTCGGTGTCACCAAAGAATCGGTCACCGTACCTGATAACCTAGTTGGCTGGCTCGATGGTCGCTCTTCCTTGGCGCGCCTTGGCTTAATGGTCCACGTCACCGCACACCGAATCGACCCAGGTTGGAGCGGCGGTATCGTTCTAGAATTCCTTAACGGTGGCAAACTGCCCATCGCCCTAAGCCCAGGCATGACCATCGGCGCCATCAACTTTGAAACCATGTCGGGTTCGGCGGAACGTCCTTACAACAAACGTGATAACGCTAAGTATAAAGACCAGACCTCCGCGGTTGGTAGCCGGATTTCCGGCGAGAATTAGTTTTTAATTGCAAATTGCCTTATTGGGTAAAGGGGTCGAACCCCTTTTTAACCCCAAGGTATTTCAAATATTAAAAGCCCTTTCTAAAAAGGGCTATGACTCCTTGGTTATAGTCTAATCAAGTTCCATTCAAACGCTTTGTATTCCCAACCTTTATTCCGCTCTGCTGAGCGGGTAACTTTTTGCAAGCGCCCAAAAAGTAACCAAAAATTCGCTTTATCGGGCTATCGCCCAAACGTCTCATTTACTTTGTTTAAGATTGGTCTAGCAGGACGATTTTTACCGTAAGGCATAGATTGGTTTTGTTGGTGGAGGGAAAGGTATTTTTAACTGACCCTGAAACTCCATAGGGTCGCGCAACTTCGTCGCGTCGAACTGGCTTCTTCTGAAATGAAAGTCAAAACGCAATTTATGAGTGGATATATAATCTATTTTTGAGATGAAGGTATTTTTGCTCGTTTCACCACTTTAAATAAACCAGTTGTACGCGTTTTGTGCTGGAGGTAGGTAAGAAAGTCCTCTAATATCAATGAATAAGGATTCATAGGGTAGAAATAACGCGCTGTGGATAAAAGGAATAACACGCATGCTCGTTTTTCTAGTTTTCACTTTTGTGAATAGCTTTATAAAACTTTTATTATTCAATTGTTTATAAGGTTTTTTTAGATGGTTTTGAAATTGACTAAACGTGCATGCGCATTATTAAAATGTTATGTATCTCGGCCATATAATTAAGTTTCGGTACAATTAAAGGAGTAATGATGAAAATAATATCAGTAATAAATTACAAAGGTGGTGTTGGTAAAACGACCGTTACGGCCAATATAGCTGCTGAATTAGCAAGAAGAAATAAAAGAGTGTTATTACTCGATATGGATGCTCAGGCCAGCTTAACTTTTTCTTTTATTAGCCCTGATTATTGGGACAAAAATCTGAAAGATACAAAAACAATAAAAAATTATTTTGATGCGATCAGCCAAGGCTTGGCTCCTCCATCATTATCTAGCTTAGTTGTTAGACCTGGAGTAAATAACGTACTGCAACAAATGGGTGCAACAGGTTTGGTTGACTTGATTCCCTCTCACCTTGGTTTGATTAATGTAGATTTAGAGCTAGCTACATTACTTGGTGGTGCAAACATGAATCAAGCAAAACTAAATTATATTAAAGTCCATGGTAAATTAAGAGATTCGATAGTTGAATATGCCTCTAACTTTTATGATGTGGTATTGATCGACTGCCCGCCTAACTTTAATATTGTTACCAAGAATGCGTTAATTGCGTCTGATCAAATATTGATACCAGCCAAGCCCGATTACCTTTCAACTCTAGGTATTGATTATTTGCATAGAAGTGTAGATCAATTAATTCGAGAATTTAATGAATTCGCTTCTATGGATGTAACTGTTCCTCAATCTAGTCCAGCAATGTTGGGTGTTGTTTTTACAATGATACAAATATATTCAGGGGCACCAATCGGATCTCAGCAACAGTTTATTACTCAAACGCAACGACTTGGTATACCTACTTTTTCTACATATTTCAGAGAAAATAAATCAATCTTTGCATCTGCTCCGCAAGATGGGATTCCCGTAACACTGCATGAATACAGCAGAGGGACTTACTCTGATGTAGTTTCAGAAATAAATTCATTTGTAGATGAATTTCAAAGAGCTACAGGTGTTTAAAATGAAAAATGAAAATATAATATCCAAATTTTTGATTGAGCTAGTTAAAGATCTTGAATCACTTTCAGAAAGTGATATCAAAAAACTTAACAGTGGAGAGTACTCCTTAGCATTAAAGGTGTTAAAGAAAAATCAATCGCAAGAAGGTAAACCTGAACTTGATACAAAAAAGGCAAATTTAGTGCTCGATGAGCTGAAAGCCTGTAATAGTCGTGATTCAGGATATGAAATCCTAAATAATAACTTTAAAAATAAAAATGAATTAGAGTGGTTTGCAAAACAGATTGATATTTTTGTAATGAAGCAGGATAAGGTCGATAAAATTAGAGAAAAAATTATTGAAGGTACGGTAGGTGCCACATTGAGATCTAGTGCCATTCAAAGAAACGATACATAACAATCGCATCAAATCTGACGTCACAAGTCAGCCCGATTTTTGCAAAAAAAAAGCCGCAAAAATCGGTCCAACTTGCTCCGCAGTTTATGCGGGCGTTCTGTGTAAGGAGTAATAGTGGAAAAGGTATTCTGGTTGAGAGAGGGTTTGCTCGCGGGGCGATCTGGTCCAAATCTTGATCCATGGGATTTGGAAACATTTAAGAATAATGGTTTTTCGGCTATTTTAAGTGTTAATGATGGCGAAATGGTACACGAGAGTTTAATTGAATCATTGGGATTTAATTACGCGAATATACCTATGTCATCTAATGCGCCTGTTCAGCCAGGAGATAAAGAGCTTTGTTTAAGGAATCTTCCAAAAGCTATGAAATTTTTGGGTGAAAATTTAAGGAATGGTCCGGTACTGGTTCACTGCCGTTCTGGAAAAGACCGAACTGGTTTAGTCTTGGCAGCTAGCTTGATAGCCATTGATGGAGCAGAGGTTGATATTTCTATGATTGAAGTCCTTAAGGTTAGGGAGGTTGCCTTCAGTGCTGATGGATGGATGAGCTTTTCTAAAGGTGTGCTCGAAGCATTTTACTTACAGAACAAGTCAATGTTGTCTGACTCGTTATCACTTGCCTCAAATTGAAACGTTAAATTTTTAATCGGGCTTAGTGATGAATATCGAGATCGTAGAAAAAGCAGATCATCTTAAGTTGATAGAAGTTTGGGAAGCGTCGGTCAGGGCAACGCATGATTTTCTGGCTGAAGATGATCTACAGGAGTTAAAGCCGTTAATTTTGGAACAGTATTTTGACGCAGTTGATTTAAGGTGCGTTAAAAACAGTAACGGCGAAGTTCAGGGATTCTGCGGAGTACATGACGGTAATATTGAGATGTTGTTCATCTCACCTGATGCACGTGGCAAAGGCATTGGTGCCATGTTAGCGGCCCATGCTATCAATGAGCAGGGAGTATCAAAGGTTGATGTAAACGAGCAGAATGAACAGGCGCTAGGTTTTTACCAGCATATTGGCTTTAAAGTGACAGGCCGATCAGCAGTAGATGGGCAGGGTAAGCCTTATCCTCTGTTGCATATGGCGCTATAAAAATTTAACAAAGCCAGTCACGGTGGTGCCTATTGCATTGCGGCTTCGCCTCCATTCCGTAACCGCGTAGGCTGGTTGGGGTCATGCTACCGACCCGAAATCTTCAATAAGGAATACGATGAAACAGAATATTGTCCATATAGCTTTGGTTGTAAAAGACTACGATGAAGCAATAGATTTTTACGTAAACAAACTCAAATTTGAGCTTATTGAAGATACCTACCAACCTGAGCAAGATAAACGTTGGGTGGTTGTCGCTCCGCCTAACTCTCATGGTGTTACTCTATTGCTTGCTAAAGCATCGAAACCAGAACAGCATGACTTTATTGGAAACCAAACTGGTGGCCGAGTGTTCTTGTTCCTAAATACCGACGATTTTTGGCGTGACTTTGAGCGCATGAAATCTATTGGTATTAATTTTGTTCGAGAGCCTGCAGAACAAGACTATGGAACGGTAGCAGTGTTTGAAGACTTGTATGGAAACTTGTGGGATCTGCTCCAACTAAACCCAGACCATCCGATGGCGAAAAGGTAGCATAACATGCAATTTAAGAGGGGATCTCAACGCTTGGCAAAAGTTACCCGCCCAGCAGGGCGGAATAAACTTTCAGCTCAAAGTCATTGAGAAGTAACAAATATACTTGAAGGCCAAAGAGCAACCCCATTCTCCACCTTCTTAATTAGAAGGAAAAATGGGGGTTAGTGGTATTTACTCCATTTCGTTTAGCAGTTTGCGCCAGCCAACCACATTGGCAGGGCCTTTTACACGAATCATGGTGTTACGAATAAATCGTCCAATGGGTGAGCGACCTAAGCCGGCGAGTTTAATGATTTTATTCGACTCATTTACCGTCCACGTTACTCTCGCTGTGCGTTGTTGCTGATAGTGTTTTAACGCTTCGGCTAGTTCGAATTGCTCCAGCGCGTCCGCTAAACAGTTGATGTCTTCTAACGACATGCCAGCGCCTTGTTGCAAGCTTGGCGGGCAACCATGCAAGGCATCGCCCACTAACACGACCCGATTAAACAAAGACTCCGTGTTTTTTACCGTTTTTAACTGACCCAGTACGATGGGTTGCTCTGCCGTTAGATTCTTTATGCAATCTGATACAGGTGAAGCGTAATCGGCAAAGATGTCTTGAATGGCTTGATGGCTAGGCAAGGACGCGAACTTTCCATCGTCATCCATAATCTGGCCGTAACAATAGACTTCTTCTTCGCTGATCGGGTAAATCATGAAGGCGGAATCATTACCCACGTAGTAAGTTGGCTGAATACCTGCGATAGGCTTTTTCGTGGTGTATCGCCAGTTGGTCACTTTATGAGAAAGAGGGGCGGAGTCGGTTTGTACCATTTGTCTAACGGAGGAGTTAATACCATCAGCCGCGACAACTAAATCGTAGGATTTGGTTTCTCCCGATTGAAACGTCACCAGTACGTCATTGTCACCTTGTTTAAGGTCTTCAAGCCAAGTGTTCAACTGAACGGCTTCTGCCATGTCTTTTCTTAGCACAGACATCAGGTCATCGCGCTTTAACGCGACAAAAGGCGCTTTATTCAGCGGGGCTTGGTGCAACGAAGCAGACGCCAGCGTTTTGCCAGACGGTAGGGCGTATTCCACTTGGTTTACTTGGTAGGCTAAATCCAGCACTGGCTGACTTAAGCCCAATTTTTCCAATGCCAGCATAGCGTTAGCCGGTAAGCAAATAGCCGCGCCTTCACTTTCTAGCACTGCAGATTTTTCAATAATATCGACCGCAAATCCCAATGGTTTCAAACGTCGATATAAAGCACAACCTGCTACCCCAGCACCGACAATTAACACTCGCATTACACTTCTCTCTTTGTTGACTCATGTTGCGGGTATTTTATCGCTAGACGCCAAGAGTATCGATAGGTTGATGCATTTGAACTAAAAAAATCCATATAAATTAGGGTTTTATACGATTTTGTAGGGATGAGGTGTTCAATCTACCCCAAACTTTTCATCCATGTTGTTAGATATGGGGTTAGTGAGACGATTTTTATCGTAAGGTATATATTGTTTTTAATGATGCTAGGAAGGGGATTTTTAACCGACTCAGAAATGCCAAAAAGTCGCGTAACTTCGTTGCATCGAAATGACTTCATTTTTGGATGAAAATTAAAATGTAATTTATGGATGAATATACCGTTTATTTTTGAAATGAACGCATTTTTGCTCGTTTAGCCATTTTAAATAAACCTGTTGCGCACGTTTTGTGCTGGCAGGAAGCAAGGAAGTCTTTTAGTATCAATGAAGTAAGGAGTCATGGCAAAAGAATAACGCGCTGTGGATAATTGAAATAACAGGCATGCTCGTTTTTATAGTTTTGGAGATTGTTAATATTTATATTAATGGCTTTAGAGTCAGTAATTTATAGAGATATTAAGAAGGTTTTAAATATGTTCAAACGCGCATGCGCACTATTAAGCTGTTAGCTGTTTATCATAGGAGGGAGCTCTGTGGAAATTAAAAAGCTGTTCTTTGGCCTTCATGGTCTCCAGTTACCAGAAACAGATTTTGATCTGGGCAATGGGGTTGTGATTCGAGAAACGTATGCGCACATCTTAGCCCCATTCATGGTTGCTTTTGCTCCACCCGAAGAGCCAACTAAGCACCATCCAGGTCCGTGGTCTTCTGCATCAGGTGGTATATCCTATGATATTTCAGCAGAGCTAGTTGTCCCAATTGAAAACAAGGGTGAAACGGATGAGGCCATTCAGACTGCACGTGTTATATTGTTTTTACTTCGGCTTGGGGTTAACCCAGCGATTACACTTCCAGTTTTCTCGAATCTAGCTTTTGATCGCGAAAATGCCAATGAAAAACATCAGGCTCTCTATGCATTTGAGGTTCAAAACCGCTCCTTTGCCCTATCAGTAGAACAAGAGGCCGCAAGTTTTGGATCTCTTAAGTGGGTTCAAGAGCATTGGCAGGTAACACAGGAACTATTGAAGAAAAGTCCTGAGTTCGCTCTCGCAAAAGAAGCAATTGATCAGGGGCAATTCATCCAAAATACGGCGTTAACACTCGTGTCATTATGGGGAGCGCTTGAAGCGTTATTTTCACCGAGCACATCAGAATTGAGGTTTAGGGTTTCGGCTTTAATTGCATCTTTTTTAGAAAAACCGGGGGCAAGCAGAAGAGAACTTCAAAAGAAAGTAGCAAAACTATATGACAAGCGTTCTGCTGCTGCTCATGGTCGGCCTAAACATGATGAACAGCACTTGCTGGAAACATTCAATCTACTAAGAAATGTGCTTTTTAAAATTATTGAGAGCGGTTATGTTCCAAATAATGAACAGTTAGATATCATGTTGTTTGGTTCGGAATCGTAACTATCAGCTAACAAACGCATCAAAAAAGACGTCTAAAGCTTGGCTGGCGCTCATTCTTCGCTAATTTTAGCCAAGCATTATTCGCATTTTATGCGGGCGTTACGACTTATAGGAGACTTTATGGCACTTCAAGATCAACCCGCTTACATTATCAAAATGCGCGCCAAACCGGGCCTAGGCGACAAGCTTTTCGAGTTGGCGAGCACTGGAATGACGAAATCAGGGGCTTCCGATCGATTCATCATTGCTCGTGAGGACGGAGACCCAGACATCCTTTGGAACGTTGAGGTTTTTATATCCGAGGAAGCGAAAGCCAACTATGAAAATAGCCCGCTCGCTGACGAACTTCGCGACGAGATAATTAGCCTTTTGGCTGAGCCGCCCATGCGCATTCCAGTTCATCCATATGCCGCTCTTCCAATCGATGAGTCCTAACCATTCATTTAAGCCGACGCCGTTCTGCAGCGCGGCTTAATTCATGCGTCATACAAATCATGAAAACTGAAGATCAATTCAAAGATTGCGAAAGACTAGAACGCTATATCGTTCGTAATTCTCTTATAAGTGTTATGAACAACACTAAATGGGAAAAGCTTCGAACCTTGATGCTTGAAGAAACTGAGCGTCAACCCGTTTGGCGTGTACGCTGCCTAAGGGATAAACAAGAAACTGAACCGCAATGGGACGGAGACTGGTACTACCACCTGCCAGAATACAAATATATTGAGTGGCTCGAAATATATCCAATTAACAAAGAGCGTCGAGGGCATGTACTTCCTGATAGAGTCACAGACAATACCGAGTACTTTACCAGCCTACTCAAGTGTCATAGCATTCCCTTTAGTATTGAGGGTGAGTCAATAAGAATTTGGGGCTACCAATGGCCAGGTCAAACGGTAGAGTTCGTATAAGAAGGCTAAGCACAATCGTTCAATGCAAAACGCATTTCACTGTATCTCGCTACGCTCGGCATGTGTTGGCGGCGTCAATCCCCCCTTAGACGCAATCCCGATTATGAGATTTTATCAAAAAGGGGAATTGACCAAATTACATTGGTTCAAATACCGAGCCTAGGCTTGGCACGAACAATTTATTGTACATACGGCTGGCGTAGTCGTCGGTCATGGAAGCCATGTAGTCACAGATGATGCGCAGTCCATTTTCTCCTCGTTCTTGGCTTTTCTGCCATTCGTTGGCGATCTCTCTTGGAAGTAATCGACTCGGATCGGCGGAGTAGGCTTCGAACATTTCCAATAACATTTGCTGTCCTTTGTAGACGAGCATTTGTACTTCTGGACGTTGGATGATGTGTTGCATTTCAAATTGCTTTAACAAGTTTAGTGCTTGGCGTTGGCCTTCGGGCAAGCCCACTTGAAAGCGCAGTAACGGGTGCTCAAATTGTGTTTTTTCGATGACTCGACATGAGGTGATGAACCAGCTAACTAAGCTGCCAATGGCTTCTTTACGAAGGTGGCTTTGGCGGCTGAATAATTGGGTGCGGATGTCGTTTAAGTGTTCGATTAAAAAGGGTGAAGCCAGCGCGGCTAATTTGGGTTCTAGGTGCTCTAGCCACATGTCTTTGGTGACCATGCCAAGGACGATGGCATCTTCAAGGTCATGGACGCCGTAGGCGATGTCATCAGCCAGATCCATGATGCTGGTATCGAAGCTGGCGTGCTTGGCTTTGGCGTGGCCATCAGGGTTCGTTTTTTGGACTTCTTGTAACAGTACTTTGTCAGATTGGCTAAAGGGTTCGATGATCCAGTTAAGTAGGTCTTGTTCTTCTTGATAGACACACTTTGGTGGCGCCCAGTGAGATGCTTTGAACTGGCGAAAATTATTTGGTTTTTCAGGGTATTTGCCAACCACGCTGGCATGTAAGACGGGGTATTTTAAAACACCGAGTAAGGTGCGGCGTGTGACATCCATACCAAAAATGGGAGAGTAAGATCCGCGTTTACCTAAAATTCTTAGGGACTGTGCGTTGCCTTCAAAGCCTCCATAATTTTGCATCATGTAGTTGAGGGCGACTTCACCACCATGGCCAAAAGGTGGGTGGCCTATATCGTGACTTAAGCAAACGGTTTCAATTAACGAGTCGTCCGCAAGCCAAGGTTGAAAATCCGCATCTTCTGGTGAGCTAAATTTTAGTTGATGGACTATGCCGTTGCCAATTTGGGCTACTTCTAGAGAGTGTGTTAATCGAGTGCGGCTGTAGTCATTTTGTCTGATGGCGAGGATTTGAGTTTTGGATTGCAGACGTCGAAAAGCCGCACTATGAATGATTCTGGCTCTGTCACGTTGATAAGGTGTTCGGTAGTCGTTGTCACGGGATTCTTGATGGCCGGATTGTCTTTCGTGCCAAGGTCTCATTATGTCTTGCGTGGTTGTCATGCTCTTAATCCACTTAGTTTAATAACTTTCAATCTTTCATTAAAACACGATATAGGTCAATGTTCGTAAAAATGGGATTGGGCATAATGTAACCAACTATAAGGAATCTTTATGCTTAATACACAACATCTTATTACTTTTAAAGCCTTGGTTGAAACGGGAAGTTTTACAAAAACAGCGAAGCTGTTGGGTTTAACTCAACCTGCGGTCAGCCAACATATTCAAAAATTAGAGCGTGATTTAGGTGAGCCGCTGTTGATTCGGCATGGTCGAATAACCGATATGACGCCAGCGGGTGAAGTTTTACTGCAACATATAAAAGAGCTTGAAGCTTGTTATGATGGTTTTATCTTATCTTGGCAAAACTATTTGACTAGCAAATCAACTGATGTATTCCAAGCAAGTAAAAGTGCCTGATTGTATGAATCAGGCACTTTTTGCTTTTTTAGAAAAAGTTGGTTTATTGCTGAGTGCTGGGTATGAGATTACCGATATGCAGGCCGCATTCTTTGTGTTCTGATTCTTCCCACCACCAGCGACCTTCACGTTCGTGCTGGTTTGGTAAGATAGGTCGAGTACAAGGCTCGCAACCGATACTGGTAAAGCCTTTCAAATGCAATTCATTATATGGAACGTCAAACATTTTGATGTAGTTCCAAACGTCTCCCGATGACCAGTTAGCCAACGGGTTGAATTTAAATAGATCTTTTTCATTTGTGCTAAAAGCACTGTCTTTTTCAGCAAAGGCTAGAACGTTACGTGTGCCTGGGCTTTGGTCTTTACGCTGTCCTGTGATCCATGCGTCTAGCGTGGCTAATTTGCGTTTAAGCGGTTTTACTTTACGAATACCACAGCACTCTTTATGACCATCTTCAAAAAAGCTAAACAAACCTTTTTCACGGGTGAATTGTTCCAGTTCTTCTCGATCGGGAGACAGTATGTCTATATTGATTTTGTAGTGTTTACGGACCTGCTCGATAAAGCGATAGGTTTCAGGATGTAGGCGACCTGTATCAAGAGAAAATACGTGAATGTCTTTTTTAGCTTTGACGGCCATGTCAATGAGAATAACATCTTCTGCGCCACTAAAAGAAATGGCAATGTTGTCGAATTCCTTCATCGCGTTATGGATGATTTTTTGAGCTTCGTCTTCTTTGTTGTTGGCAATAAAAGACGTTAAATCAAATGCAGGCATAGTAAATTTTACCGTGTTCTAAGTTACGTTGGCTGTACCTTATCAATTTGTGTCGACGAAATAAAAGACGAAAGAACACTATCCTTATAATACTAAATGAACTGGTTCAGCGTTGGTGCCTTGCGAGGGTTTGATAAAGCCCATATAAAATGCCGGCGGTCACACCCCAAATACGAATTTCTTCATAATTTATTTCGAAGTAACCACGGGAAATTTTATCGAGCTTTTTCTTTCTGAAACGATAGTTTTGAGGCGTTAGTAAGTAGCGTAAAGGCACCCAGTGAACGGATTTTACTTCGTCTTCACACAGGCTTAGTTCGCTTTTTCGGGTCATTTCAGCCACGATGGGTTTAATGCAATATCCAGAGATGGTGCAGTATTCACCTAACTCTCCTAATAGATCGAAGCAATCGGGTGATAAACCGACTTCTTCCAGTGTTTCTCGTAAAGCCGTGTATTGGATGCTGGCGTCATCGGGATCATGTTTGCCACCGGGGAAGGCAATTTGTCCTGGATGGTTGCGCATGTGCAATGCGCGTTGTGTTAAAAGTACATACAGCTCACCATCTTCTGGTTCTCGCCAAATAGGTATGAGCACCGCAGCAGATCGGTAAGTTAAATCATAACCATTCGGAAACATTTCTTCGTCTGGGTTATGAATCTGTTGCGCATAAGGTGCTCTGTCTAATGCTGCGCGAATATCGTCCAAGCTAAAATCGATGGGAGGAGCATTCAAAAACTGCTCTATGTCAGACATGATACGGCCTATTTCAAAAAGTCTTGTTCTAGAGTATGGGTTAACTTGCCTACTTTGGTAAAGGTTTCTTGGTATTCTTCTTGGCATTTTGAATCTGCAACCAATCCACCGCCAGCCCAGCAATGCAAATTGCCATGATCTGCCACCAAGGTTCGAATAGTAATGCTAGAGTCCATTTGGCCGTTGGCACTAAAGTAAGCAATAGAACCACAGTAGGCTGAACGCTCATGGGGTTCTAATTCATCAATAATTTCCATCGAGCGAATTTTAGGTGCGCCCGTAATGGAGCCACCAGGGAAACTTTGATGGAATACTTTAATGGCTTGGGCGGCCTGATCAATTCGGCCTTCCACTGTAGATACCAAATGATGCACGTTGGCATAACTCTCCAAAGCGAAAAGTGTTGGAACCTTAATGCTACCTGTTAAGCAAGTGCGACCTAAATCATTACGCAGTAAATCCACAATCATCAGGTTTTCAGCGCGATCTTTTTCAGATGCTAATAACCAGTTAGCATTTTTCAGATCTTCTTCTGGTGTTTTGCCACGAGCAACGGTGCCTTTGATAGGCTTGGACTCAACCCGACCTTGGTCACACAAAAGGAAGCGCTCCGGCGAATGACTCAATATACTTTGCTCTGGTGAAAGCTCCATGTAAGCCGAGAAGGGCGTTGGGCAAGCTTCTCTCAATGTGTGATAGGCCGTAAATGTATCGCCTTGAAAATGAGTGGAAAAGCGTTGCGCCAAATTCACCTGATAGCAATCTCCAGACTGAATATAGTCTTGTACTGCGGAAAATTTTTGCGCGTATTCGGACTCGGTCATATTGGAAGCAAAAGGTGCCGCTAGACGAAACGGGCGAGCTTCATTTAGGTCATGTTTTACCAAGACATCATCACAAGCACTGGTAAAGCGGTTGATAAGATCGGCAACGTCTTCGGAATGACACCAAGGGGAAGTAATGAGTTGGGTGGTTTTTGTTTTATGACAGGTGATGACCGCCCAACCATAAAGACCAATGCTTAGGGTTTCCAGTTGAATATCGTGTTTTACTGTATCAGGTAATTGCTCGACAAAGTGACCACTTTCATATCCATAGTAGCCCAATAATCCACCAATAAACGGCAAGTCCTTCGGCGCTGTTTTGGCCCATGATTCTTGGCAAATGAGCGCCATTAATTCATCCAATAGTGTCATTGGGTTATCTGTGTTGCTTAACTCATAAAACGGTGTTGTGTACCAAGTGATAGGTTGGCTATTGTTCGATGGATGAACTCGAGCAAGCGGATTGGCCACTAAAATATCATAATGTGTATCAGGGAAATGTTCATGATTACTGTCGAGTAGGGCAGGGTAAGGTAAGTCTCGTACAGCAGAAAAGAAAGACAATAACGACGCCTGATAAGGGAGATTTACGTGTTTGATTTCTGACATTTATTTTAATACCTAGTAATATTGAATCCGTGCTTAGCAATACTTTGTTAAAAAGGCGCGTTTCGATTTTTTATGTGTTTTGCAACTAGCAAGCATTGTATTCTTTTAATAAGGGTCCTCACAGGTTAATTACAAGTGTCTGACGTATTTTTTCTTTCTTTGCCCAATGCACGTATTGCGTATCGTCTTTACGAGAATCCAGAAGCAAAAAGTGATCGTGTTTGTTTGTTATTGCACGGTGCTGGGGTCGCGGGTGAAATTACTTATTCGCCGATGTTGCCGTATTTTACTCAGTGGCGCTGGATGCTGGTGCCAGATCTAAAAGGTATGGGAGATTCTTTTCATCACCATGGTGATGAAGGTGCGGTGTCAATTGCTGAATTGTCCGACGAAGTAGAAGCGCTATTAACTCATGTTAAATGGGATGATTTTGATATGGTTGCCTATTCGTTAGGTGGTCTGGTGGCGTTAAATCTTAATTATCAGCGCAGTTTGCAGGGTAAAAAGAAAGTTAAATTGGCCTTGCTAGAGCCAGCGTCTTTGGATCGTGAAGACTTATCTACCTTGATGGAAGTGCGTCAAAAATATCGTCATGCGTCGAAATTGATTCGTGATACGGGAGATGTTGAGCTAGGTGTTGCGAGCTTTATGGATGGGGTATCACCGAATCGTCGTAAACATCCTGTTGCAGAAGCCACCACGCAATCGCGTCTTGCACATCGACCTTATGGTTTTGCTTTTGCATTGGATGCAGTAACCGATCACGTGACGTTAATGGCGAACGAACCATCTATTCGTCAGGCAATGATAGAGGCCTCTGAGCAGGTGTTTTTGTTCTCGGGTGAATTAAGTCATGAAGCGCTACGACAGCACTATGATTTATTGAGTGAGCAGAATCCAGCTTGGCATCATAAAGTCATGACAGGGTGTGATCATTCATTGCCGTTTCAAAAACCTAGACAAATTGCTAATCATATTAATAATTGGTTTTCATTGAGAGAAAGTGAATTAAAATAGCGTAAATGGAATTGGCAGGACGCCATTTCCATCATAAAAAAAACAGTAGTCATAACATGGAGGTTCTCAATGACCCATCAACAAGGGTTTTCTTTACTGGAAGTACTGTGTGTTCTCGTCATTGTGAGCGTTTTAGCTCATATTGGCGCCACGCAATTTCTTAGTGTCAGTCAAAATAGCAAAGATAAAAATACGTTAAAAACAGAAATGAAGCGTTTAGCCGATGCGCTAACACAAGCACGTCAATTGGCGGTATTGAGCGGTCAGACGAGCTTTGTGTGTGGTGGCTCAGATTGCAGTGGTGGCTGGTCATCGGGCTTTAAACTGTACCAAATTCTACCTTCTAATGGCGCCGAAAAGCGCTATCGAGATATACGGTTTAGTGATCCATTAGATGTGTCTTGGCATGGCTTTCCGACCCAGAAAAAACAAATCGAGTTTCGCCCTAACGGCTTGTCTGGTTATCAGAATGGTACGTTTGAGTTTTGTTTGGGCATGTGGCAAGCGGATTTGATACTCAATCAGAGTGGGCGTTTTTATCTCACAGATCCACAGGGAATAAGTGGAGGGCAATGTGGATGAATAACCCAGGGGATATGGAACGAGTATCTGGGGGGAAACAGAAGGGATGGATCATGGTAGAAGTCATTCTTTGTTTAGCCTTGTTTGCTATTGTGTTGTCTGTATCGCAACAGCAAAGTGAAACACAATGGCAGTCTCTTCAACGGGCAGATAACGAGCGAAAACAGCAAGAAAATCAACAGAAACAACAAGCTATGTTGCG
The DNA here is from genome assembly GCF_018336975.1 of Marinomonas sp. CT5. Lineage (NCBI taxonomy): Bacteria > Pseudomonadati > Pseudomonadota > Gammaproteobacteria > Oceanospirillales > Oceanospirillaceae > Marinomonas > Marinomonas sp. CT5. The sequence continues at coordinate 1,454,250 of NZ_CP025572.1, forward strand.
CTTGGTTGGATCGGTTTCTTGGTTAACGGACCCCCAGGATAATAAGGATATCAAAGCACCTTATCCTGATTGCCAAACATGCAGAGGAAATCAATTAAGAGAGTGGTTCTATGCATCTCAGCATTCTCTTTTAGAGCAAAGATCTACACAACAAGATTTTTTAGTCGCTAAGGAGGGCGAAAAGTGAATTGTCGACGTTATTTAAAAGGCAGTCTGTTAGTCGAGTTAATGGTGATTTGCGCCTTGATCGCCTTGTTTTTGCCATTATTAGTCACTGCGATTGCACGCATGCAGGATCGTCAGCAGTTAGTTGAAACTTATCAAGATCAACATAGTATAAAAGCGGCTATTGAGGCCCATGTGCAAGCTCAGTGGTCTCGTCTGTTGCCGGCTAGTTGTTATGTTGATGAGTCTTTATTTTTAACAATAGGGTCAGGTATGTCTCCACCGATTCGTTTAGCGACAAGGGTTGTCGATAAAGATTCTGATTGGTTAATGGGGGTCGATTATGGCTTGTGTCGTGGCTCTGTCAATGTTCAAAGCAACCCTGTTGCGACAACCATGTCTTGTCATTGGAAAGCCGGTGACAATGTCACTTTTTCTACTTGCCAGTCCCGTCATAACGCTCAAGTGACGAGTGTTACTTCTAAACGAAGTCTTATAAAAATCGAGAATCAAGCTGATCAAGAAGGAAGCATTAATGCTCTCGGTCAGTCTGGCATTATTGAAAGCCAAGATGGTTTTTATTGGTATATATCTAAAGGCAAAGATGGCTGGAATGCATTATGGCGCACCCCTGAAGAAAGCGGTAATTCTTTAGAGTTGTGGAATGGGATTGAGCGTTTTACGGTTTTTCCATTGTTAGATGATAACCAGAACGGAATGGTGGACACGTTAGAAACTCGCTATGGAAAGTTTCCCTTGAAAGATTTGCGTGCCTTATGGGTCGAATATCAATATCGCTTGAATGATTGCAAATTGGATCGTGATACCACGATTAGTCAATATCAGACGATGAGAGGTGAAACTTGGCATTACTTCTCACCTTGTCAGGGTGTGGGGAACCAAATTATTGTGCTGTAAAGTAAGCGATTAATAGCCGTTTAAATGGCGATAAGGATGATAGAAAATGGATTTTTCTATATTGAGTAAGTTTCGTGGTTGGATATCTTTGCCTATAGTGGCTTTATTACTTGCGATGTCCAGTTTATCAATACATTACCAAGAAAGAGTATTGGCATCTTCTCAATGGCGAGGTCAATTGCATGATGTGGATAGCGAATTAAAAATTTGGCAAGATTTTTACCAAGATTTAGTCACATCGCCTCATTTTGTATCTGCTTTAGCAAGTCAATGTTCGGGCTTTTGTCCGTTAAGTGAACTCACCACTCAAAAAGAGTGGCAAAGCCAGAATCAGTTTCTATATTATCGATGGGAAAGTTATGAGCGCAAGAGTGAGGAAGATGAGCCAACGCAAACATCCTACCGACTCTGCGCCACACAAAACCAGCAACAGTATCGATGCTGGTGGTGGCGAGAGGGGCGATTGCTTTCAACCGGTTGGGTTAGTGCTTCTGGTTAAAGGCTTTTAAATGTTCAGCGCTGCAAAAAGGACGCGCATCTTGGTCGTGAATCGCATGGGAGCGAGGAATGAAGGTTTTGCATTCTTCACAGCGAACCATATTTTCTTGGGGTTCGTTTTTTTGGGCTGAATCCTGTTTTTGGACTTTTGCAGAGGACTGATTGTGCTTAAAAAGGACAAATTGGCGGTATAACCACCAACCAATAAAGAAAATAGCCACAAAAACGATCAAACGTACGATCATACACTTTACCTAGCTTAGGTTATTCCAGACAATAACGGCATATTCTAACAGAGTTCACGAGATAGCAACTGTATGACATTACGAATTGCAATGGCCCAGCTGGATATGCTGGTCGGCGACATTACCAAAAACACCCAATCCGTTATCGATGCGGCATGTAAAGCCCGTGATGAAGAACACGCGGATGTCGTGGTTTTTCCTGAACTGACCCTAACCGGTTACCCACCAGAAGATTTGTTGCTGCGTTCTAGTTTAGATCCACGTATTGAATCTGCCTTAACCAAAATACTAACCGATGTTCATGACATTTATGTTGTGGTGGGCTACCCACGTCGAATCGATGGGGAACTCTTTAACTGTGCTGGCGTAATTTATCAGGGTAATTTGTTGATGGAATATGCCAAGCATAAATTGCCAAATTTTTTGGTCTTTGATGATAAGCGTTACTTCAGCGAAGGTCGTGAACCAGGCATTGTGGACATCAAGGGTGTAAAAGTCGGTTTGAGTATCTGTGAAGATATTTGGCACCCAGAGCCAACGGCGCAAGCCAAAGCGGCTGGTGCCGAGTTAATTCTGAACTTGAACGCATCGCCATACCACATCGAAAAAATGGGCGAGCGAGAAGCGCTACTGCATCAACGTGCCACTGAAGTTACTCTGCCAATTGTCTATGTAAACTACATGGGCGCGCAGGATGAGTTGGTATACGAAGGCGGCTCATTTGTGGTCAACGCCAAAGGCGAGAAAGTCATGCAAGCCCCTTGGTTTGAATCTGGTTTGTATTGTATCGACATGATTGTCGACGACAGCCAGCCGAATAAGGTCGAACCGGTAGCGGGCAGCATTGCTCCTGCATTGGGTGTGGAAGCCAGCGTGTATCAAGCTATGGTGCTTGGCCTACGCGACTACATCACCAAGAATCGTTTTAAAGGAATTGTGCTGGGCTTGAGTGGTGGTATCGACTCCGCCTTGTCATTAGCGGTCGCGGTAGACGCGATTGGGGCGGACCGTGTTCAAGCAGTCATGATGCCATACACTTACACTTCTTCTATCAGTTTGCATGACGCGGAAGAAGAAGCCAACTTGCTGGGTGTCAAATACAGCGTCTTGCCGATTGAATCTATGGTGTCCGCTTTCACAGACGTGCTTGCACCAGAATTTGAAGGCTATGGCAAAGACACCACAGAAGAAAACTTACAAGCTCGTACCCGTGGCGTCACCTTAATGGCGATTTCTAACAAGAAAGGCTACATGGTACTGACTACAGGCAACAAGAGCGAAATGGCCGTTGGCTATGCCACTTTATATGGCGACATGGTGGGTGGTTACTCTGTCCTAAAAGACGTCTTTAAAACCTTAGTCTTCAAGCTTTGTCGCTACCGCAACACCTTGGGCTACGTGATTCCGGAACGTGTTATTACACGTCCACCTTCTGCGGAACTGGCTCCAGATCAGGTCGATGAAGACTCTTTGCCAAGTTACGACATCCTTGACGAAATTCTGCGCATGTACATCGAAGAAGACCAAAGCGCCGAAGCCATTCTAGCGACGAATCAATTTGACCGTGAAACCGTGTATCGCGTGCTTCGCCTTGTCGACGTGAACGAATACAAACGTCGCCAATCTCCAACCGGCGTTCGCATCACCGCACGTGGGTTTGGACGAGATCGTCGTTATCCAATTACCAATGGTTGGCACATCGGAGAGTAGGGCTTTTAAAAAAGCGTTCAAAACTTGTTTTGCGCCTTCTCTTTGAAAAAAGGGAAGGCGTTTTTATTTGAGTTTGAAGGTGTATTTGTTACTTCTCAATGGCTTTGAGCTGCTGGTTTATTCCGCTCTGCTGAGCGGGTAACTTTTGCCAATCGATGCAAAAGTAACCAAAAAATCTTTTATCGGGCTATCGCCCAAACGTCTCATTTGCTTTTTTATGTTGCGTTTAGCAAGACGATTTAAGCTGTAAGGCATGGATTGTTTTTGCTGATTTTAGAAAAGGTATTTTTAACTGACCCTGAAATTCCATAGGGTCGCGCAACTTCGTCGCGTCGAAGCCGCTTCTTTAGCTTATTTGTTTCCATTCAAACGCTTTGTATTCCCAACCTTTATTCCGCTCTGCTGAGCGGGTAACTTTTGTCTAGCGACACAAAACTTTCGTTTAAAAGGAAAGCAAAAATTCGCTTTATCGGGCTATCGCCCAAACGTCTCATTTGCTTTGTTTCACGCTACCTTTAGCAAGACGATTTTTACCGTAAGGCATAGACTGTTTTTGCTGGTGGAGGGAAGGGGATTTTTAACTGACCCTGAAATTCAATAGGGTCGCGCAACTTCGTCGCGTCGAACAGGCTTATTTAGGGTGAAAACCAAAACGCAATTAATGGATGGATATACAGTTTATTTTTTTTAAAGTGAGCTTTCTTGCGCGTTTAGCCATTTTAAATAAATCAATTGTGCGCGTTTTGTGCTAGCAGAAATAAAGAAAGTCTCCTAATATCAATGAATAAGAATCTACCGCACAGAAATAACGTGCTGTGGATAAAAGGAATAACACGCATGCTCGTTTTTCCAGTTTTGATTTTTGTGGATATCAGTTAAAAAGTATTATTCTTCAGAAAGTTAAAAGGTTTTTTGAGTGAATTTAAAAATGTGTAAACGCGCATGCGCACTATTAAAATGTTATGCGCTGAATACGGAGATCTTTTTATGAACAGACTTAATTGGTGGGCAATAGCAATTTTCATTCTATTACATTCATCGATCTCATCAGCTGATGAATATTTTGGCAAATACTCAGGTAATGTTAGGGCCGAATGGCTTCAAGATGGACGGCAAATGAAGGTTTTGGAGGATTTTAATTTTGAAGATCCTAATGGTTTAACCTGGTCTGCACCGAAAAATTCTGTAGTTGATGGGGCGTCGATACCAACTCTTGCTTGGATTATTGTTGGCGCACCATTTTCTGGAAAATATCGTGATGCATCGGTGATACATGATATAGCGTGTCAAGAGAAGAATAGAACTTGGGAGGTGGTGCATCTAGCATTCTATTATGGAATGAGGGCATCTGGAGTTGGGGTGGCTAAGGCAAAAACTATGTACGCGGCTGTTTACCACTTTGGCCCAAGATGGCCTATAGAGGAAAAAGTGAAATCGATTGTATATCAAACTTCTGGTTCCTCTAAAAAACATTGTATGAAGATGCCGTTGGGAGATCGAGTGTGTTTTGATATGCCTGAAACCAAGAGTGCCGGTGATCGCGTTGTTGAGTTTGCAATAAAAATACCACCTCCCGATAAAATTTTAACAGAGAAAAAATTTGAAGAGTTGGTAGCACAGATTGAAAAGTCTGAAAACTCCAGCTCCCCTATGTCGCTGGAGCAGATTAATGCATTCAAGTAGTGCGCATAACAAAGCATTGCACCGGACAAGCCGGTGAATGCAGCGTTGGTATGACTCCCCACGTCAAGTAGCACACAGCGATTCCTTCTAAATGAATAGACCTTTTGCACTGCTCAAAAGAGATGAGTGAACACATTGGAAGAAGCCAGTAAATTCGTCGGTTATCATGCTGGTATCCGTAGATTAATAGGGCTTTTCCCTATCAGAGCTGACCTTACTTGATACGTCGTGACACCGTTTCTTCAGTCTATGCTCGTGGTTCAATCAGATAGCTATCTGATGGCCATCCTAACGCCGTCGGAGGTTATGCCACTCCCGTTGCTTGTTCCGACGTATCCACT